>JANWXE010000006.1 GCA_025055385.1 Burkholderiaceae bacterium
CGCGTGCAGGCGCTGCTGGAATCGATGGTGATCGACACCGACGGCGACCACAACACGCAGGGCACGGCCGAGCGCGTGGCGCGCATGTACCTGCAGGAGGTGTTCCGCGGCCGCTATGTGCCGGAGCCGCCGGTCACCGAGTTTCCGAACGTCGAGCGCTTGAACGAGTTGATGATCATCGGGCCAGTGACGGTGCGCAGCGCCTGTTCGCACCACCTGTGCCCGATCATCGGCCGGGTGTGGATCGGCGTGCTGCCCAACGAGAAATCGAACCTGATCGGGCTGTCCAAATATGCGCGGCTAGTTGGCTGGATCATGACGCGGCCGCAGATCCAGGAGGAGGCGGTCACGCAGGTGGCCGACTTGCTGGAGGAGAAACTGTCGCCGGACGGCCTGGCGGTGGTGATGGAGGCCGACCACTACTGCATGATCTGGCGCGGCGTCAAAGACATGGAATCGAAGATGATCAACAGCGTGATGCGCGGCCAGTTTCTGACCAACCCGCCGCTGCGGCGTGAATTTCTGGCGCTGATGAACAACCGCCGCTGAAGCGGCCTCAGAGCTCGGCGGCGATGGCGCGGCCGACCTCTTGTGTGCTGGCGCTGCCGCCCATGTCGCGCGTGCGCGGGCCATGTTCGCATACCCGCTCGATGGCGGCGACGATAGCGGCAGCCGCCTGTCGGTAGCGCGCCATGTGCGCGCCGGCGGCATCGGCCAAAAACTCCAGCATCAGCGCCGCCGACCAGATCTGCCCGATTGGATTGGCGATGCCCTGACCGGCAATATCCGGCGCGCTGCCGTGCACCGGCTCGAACAGCGACGGCCACTGGCGCGTGGGATTGATGTTGGCGCTGGGCGCAATGCCGATCGTGCCGGTGCAAGCTGGCGCCAGGTCAGACAGGATGTCGCCGAACAGATTGCTCGCCACCACGACGTCGAACCAGTGCGGGTTGCGCACGAAGTGGGCGGCCAGAATGTCGACGTGGAACTTATCGACGCGCACGTCCGGATACTCGCGCGCGATCGCCTCCACGCGCTCGTCCCAGTACGGCATCGCAATTGAAATACCGTTGCTCTTGGTGCAGCTGGTGAGGTGCTTCTTCGGCCGCGCGCGCGCCAGCTCAAACGCATAGCGCAGCACGCGGTCGACACCGGTGCGCGTGAACACGCTCTCCTGCACGACGAACTCGCGCTCGGTGCCCTCGAACATGCGGCCGCCGAGCGACGAATACTCACCCTCGGTGTTCTCGCGCACGATCAGCATGTCGATTTCGCCCGGTTTGCGGTTGGCAAGCGGTGACGGCACCCCGGGCATCAGCCGTGCCGGCCGCAGGTTCACGTACTGATCGAACTCGCGCCGGAATTTCAGCAACGAACCCCACAGGGAGACGTGGTCCGGCACCTTATCCGGCCAGCCGACGGCGCCGAAGTAAATCGCGTCGTGCCGCCCGATTTGCTCCTTCCAGTCCGGCGGCAGCATCATGCCGTGTCGCAAGTAGTAAGCGCAACAGGCGAAATCAAAATGATCGAAGACAAGTGCAAGCCCGAAGCGCGCAGCCGCTTTTTCTAGCACGCGCAGCCCCTCGGGCACGACTTCCTGCCCGATGCCATCGCCCGGGATAACCGCGATACGAAACGTTTTCATCGCAGGCGAAATCGCTGCTGACGCCGGCACTTTACCGGACCGGTCATTGCGCCCGCCGTCCTTGGCACAAGCACCGCTGCTCGCGCGCTCGCCGCGTTAACGGCGGAAGGCAATAACTTGCTGCTGCTGCTCGCCTAACCCGTCGATGCCCAGCCGCATCACGTCACCGGGCCGGAGGTAACGCGGCGGCTTCTGTCCGAGCCCGACACCCGGAGGCGTGCCGGTAGTAAGCAAATCCCCGGGCAGCAGCGTCATGAAGCGGCTCACATAGCTGACCAGCGTTGCGACATCGAAGATCATCGTCTTCGTGTTCCCCGTTTGCATGCGCTGGCCGTTGACCTCCAGCCACAGGTTCAGCCGTTGCGGGTTCGGCACCTCATCGCGCGTGACCAGATATGGGCCAATCGGGCCAAAGGTGTCGCAGCCTTTGCCCTTATCCCATTGCGGGCCGCGCTCCAGTTGAAACTCGCGCTCGCTCACATCGTTGACGACGCAATAGCCGGCCACATGCGCAAGGGCCTGGCGGCGCGACACGTAACGGGCGCGCGTGCCGATCACCACGCCGAGCTCTACCTCCCAGTCGGTCTTTTTGGAGCCTTTCGGCAACATCACAGGATCGTACGGCCCGCTGATGCAGCTGGTCGCCTTCAGGAAGACCACCGGCTCTTTCGGGATTGGTGCGCCCGACTCGATCGCATGATCGCGATAGTTCAGCCCGATGGCGACGAACTTGCCGACACCGGCGACCGGCGGTCCCAGGCGCGGTGCGCCCCGCACGCGCGGCAGCTTCTCCACGCGCAAACGCCGCAGACGGGCAAGTGCCGCATCGCTCAGTTGCGCAGGACCGATATCTGGAATGATGCCGCTTAAATCGCGGATGTTGCCCTCGCCGTCCAGCAACCCGGGCCGCTCCTTGCCCGGTGCACCATATCGCAGCAGCTTCACGTCGCCTCCGTTGCGCGGTCCGTTACATGGCGATTCCGCCGTCGATCACGTACGCCTGGCCGGTTACAAAAGCGGATTCGTCGCTCGCCAGGTAAACGATCAACGGCGCGATTTCCTCTGCCTTGGCCAGCCGCCCCATCGGCTGGCGGGCGATGAAATTCTGTCGCGCCGCCACCGGGTCCGGAGAGGCGTTAATGCGTTCAGCCAGCGAGGGGGTATCGACGGTTCCCGGGCACACGGCGTTACAGCGGATGCCTTGCGCGACGAAATCCAGCGCCACCGATTTGGTCAGCCCGATCACCGCCGCCTTCGTTGCGCCGTATACAAAGCGGTTCGGCAATGCCTTGATGCTGGACACCACCGAAGCCATGTTGATGATTGAGCCGCCGCCGGCAGCAATCATCTTTGGCAGCGCAGCGCGGATGGTCCAGAACTGCGAACGCACATTGAGATTAAAACTATAGTCCCAGTCGGAATCCTCAGTCTGCAGCACGTTGCCTTGATGCACATAGCCGGCGCAATTAAACAGCACCGACAGCGGCGGCAGCGCTGCAATCAACTGCTCAATCGCTGCCCGGTCCAACACATTCAACACCGCGGTCTGCACGTTCGCCACACCGGTGTATGCCTTCAGCAAGTCGGCATTCACATCGGTGGCCCACACCTGCGCGCCTTCCGCGGCCATTGCCAGCGCACTAGCACGCCCAATGCCCTGTCCGGCCGCAGTCACGAGCGCGACCTTCCCTTTTAGCCGCACGCGTCCTCCCCTGTCCAAAAATGCCCCGCCCGATGCCGCCGGCTGGCAGCGCTCACGAGGGCTTGTCGACGGTAAGCCAGGACGTTAGCATGAAACTGGTCTGACCACTTGGCCAATTTCGCTGCCCGGCATGCCGCTGCAATCCGTCGAAGCGCCGCGCCTGTACCGCCGCATCGCCGATCAGCTGCGGCAGCTGATCGCCGCCGGTGAGTTTCCGCCCGGCGAGCGGCTGCCGGCCGAGCGCGAGCTGGCCGCGCAGCTGAAGGTCAGCCGGCCTTCGGTGCGGGAGGCGTTGATCGCGTTAGAGGTCGAGGGGCTGATCGAGATCCGCGGCGGCTCCGGCGTCTACGTGCGCGCGCGGCCAAACGGCACAAACCGCGCCGGCAGCAGCTACGAGTGGGGGCCGCTGGAGCTGATTCGCGCGCGCGCGTTGGTCGAAGGCGAGGTCGCGGCGCTCGCCGCTCGCCAAGCCAAACGCGTCCATGTGGCGGCCATGCAAGCAGCGGTGGACGCGATGCGCGCCGAGGCTGCAGCGGGCCGAGCACCGCTGGCCGGCGACCGCGCTTTCCACGTCGCGGTGGCGGAAGCCACCGGCAACGGCGTGCTGGTCGATTTGGTGGCGCGCTTCTGGGACGCGCGCGGCGGACGGCTGTTTCAACGCCTGGGCAATTACTTTGACACCCCGACGGCGTGGCGCGCTGCCATTGAAGAGCACGCCGCCGTGCTGCAGGCGATCCGCGCGCGCGACCCGGCGCGCGCGCGGCAGGCGATGCAGCGTCACCTGCAAAAGGCGCATGCGCGCTTCTCGGCCAGCTGGCGAAAGGCGCGCGGTGTCTGACCACGCACGGACAACACGTCATTTTTCACCAGGAGGAGACGCATGAGCCGAAGCCAGGCAATGAAATGGGCCGCCGCGGCAGCGTTTGTGCTGGTTGCCGGCGCGACCAGCGCGCAAACCAAGCTGAAATGGGCGCATGTCTATGAGACCTCGGAGCCCTACCACAAGTGGTCAGTGTGGGCCGCCGAGGAGATTAAGAAACGCAGCAACGGCCGCTACGACATTCAGGTCTTCCCGGCGTCCTCGCTGGGCAAGGAAAGCGACATCAACCAGGGGCTAACGCTCGGCACGGTGGACATCATCATCTCCGGTGCGTCGTTTGCCGCCCGCAGCTTTCCGCGCATCGGCGTCGGCTACTATCCGTACACGTTCCGCGACGCCGACCACCTGCTGAAATACGCGCAAAGCGACGTCTTTAAGGAGCTCGCGGAGGGCTACCGCGCCAAGACCGGCATCCAGATGGTGGCAGTCACCTACTACGGTGTGCGGCATGCCACCAGCAACCGGCCCTTCAAGACCTGCGACGAGATGAAGGGCTTAAAGATGCGGGTGCCGGATGTACCGGCCTACATGGCATTGCCGCGCGCCTGCGGCGCCAACCCGACGCCGATTGCCTTCGCGGAGGTGTACCTGGCGCTGCAGAACGGCACCGTGGAAGCGCAGGAGAATCCGCTGACGACGATCGAGGCGAAGAAGTTCTATGAGGTGCAAAAGCACATCATCCTCACGGGGCACATCGTCGATTCGCTGGTCACGCAGATCGGCCCCCATGTCTGGAACAAGCTGTCCGATGCCGACAAGCGCATGTTCACTGAGGTGATGCAGGAGGCCGCGCGTAACGCCACGCAAGAGGTCCGCAAGCGCGAGGCTGAGCTGATCGACGAGTTTCGCAAACGCGGCCTAAACATCATCGAGGTCAATCGCAACGAGTTCCGCGACCGCATCGTCAAGGCGATCGACATGGCGCAGATGGGCTACGACCGCCGCGACTGGGAGCGCATCCAGGCGATCAAGTGAGCGCAACGGCGCCCGGCGCGGCGCGCCCTTGCCGGGTCGCGCCGCCGGCGCCGCCTGCCGTCGAGGACATCCGATGCACAAAGACGATGCGGCGGCCGGTCCCAAGCTGCTAGGCGAGGACGGCCGCTTTCACGCCGAGGACGAGGCGGTCGATCTGTCGCACACCCCGCTGGAGGCGTGGCCCGCGCTCGCCCTGTTCTGGCTGCTCGGCCTGACCGTCTTCTACCAGTTCTTTACCCGCTACGTGCTGAACGACTCAGCTTCCTGGACCGAGGAGATCGCACGCTACCTGCTGGTGGGCACCGTGTTCGTCGGGGCTGCCATCGGCGTGGCGAAGAACAACCACATCCAGGTGGACTTCCTGTACCGCTACCTGCCGCCTCGCGCCGGCCGCCTGCTGGCGCTGCTGGTCGATGCGCTGCGC
>JANWXE010000017.1 GCA_025055385.1 Burkholderiaceae bacterium
GACAACCCGGCAAGGGCCTGGAACAGTGCCGTCGGGTCACGCTCCGACGGGTAGACGATCCCGCTGTGCAGCAGTGTGACCCGCCCCGGATTCAGGGGCTCGGTCCGTGCCGCATCCCGCTCCACGCGCGCGAAGATCTCCTCGTCGTATCCGTTTTCGATCACGAGAAACCGATCGCGGGGCGTGTCCGGGTATCGGCGCACATAGGTGTCCCGCGCGCTGGGGCTTGCGAAAACGAGGCGCGCGGCAGACTGCGCGACGCGCTCCTCGATTCGCTTGAACGCGCGCCATGTCTTGGGGTCTGCGGGGTAGCCGTCCTGCGCCATGGGATCGCGAAAGTCGGCAATCCACGGCAGGCCGCTGCGTCGTTGCAGTTCCGCGCCGATGACATGCGCCGACGCGATCGGATAGGTAGACCAGATCGCAGCCGGCCGCATCCGCTCGATCAGCCGCACGCCCGCCGGCACTGCCGACCACGACCACGATACCCAGCGGTCCGGGCGTGCCATGCTGCTTAAGTAACGGCCGAACAGGGTTAGATGCCGGGCCGTATCGAGCGCGAAGGTACGTTCGACATGCGTCGAGGGAGGAATCTCCCGCAGCAGATCGGGCGCGGTTCGCTCATATGCGAGTGCCTTGGCCGTCAACACGACCGGTTCCCAACCGAACCGTGGAAGGTACTTGACCAAGCTGAGTGCGCGCTGGATGCCGCTCGAAGCGGCCATCGGCGGAAAGTGGAAGGCGATGATCAGTAGCCGACGCGACGGGTTTTGCACAGCGATCGAATCCGTTCATCCGGGGCGCCTGGCGCTTCGATCACCGGCGGCTTCTAGTCGCAAAAGGCGCCCGCGGTGCGATCGTCGACATACAACACGACCCGGGACAGGCAATTTTCTTTGGCCGTGTGTGTCATCGATCGACACGAAACGACGAGGATACAGCCGTTAATCCAAACGCTCGAACGACAAGTCATCTGGGCAGAAAATGCATGATCGGGCAGACTTCGGTGGGGTGGCCGAGCGGGGCGAGAAGCGACGCGAGCGATGCCGCTCATGCGAGGCCGGCGGCCCTGCGTGCGAGAAAGCAGCCCAGCGAGGAAATGCGCACGATCGAAACAGTTTGCAAGGCACTTGGCGCGTTGACTGACACCGCTTCATCCACGCCCGGAGACGACCGGGACTTCTCATGTCCCCTTCCGCGGATAACGCCGCACCCTTCGGCGCACGGTCGCCGACGTCGCGCACGACGCCGGTGCTACCGCTATGGCTAGCCTCATGATGCGAGGGCGGAACGGACCGTGACGATCCTCGAGCCCGCCCTGTTCACTTACCGTAAGAGGAATGGATAAACGATGGCAACCATCCGATCCAATGCGACCACGATCACCATCGCCAACGCAGGCGAAAGCACGCTTGCCCGGGTCGCGGCCGCTCTCGGTCCCGGGCAATGGGCCACCCTTACGATGGGCGGCTTGAGCGCGGCGCTGCTGGACGCCGGCAGCGGGCGTTCCATCACCGAGTTCGGCGCGCGCGGCCACTGGGATCCCGTCCACAAAAGAATCCAGTTTTGGGGCCAGGGACACTACGCAGGAAGCAAGCTCATTACCTATGACGATCTGACGAATGCCTGGACGGCAGATTCGACCCAGGTCTTCTCAGGCATCGGCCATGCCTACTACCACCTGGCACTCGATCCGGCGACCGGCGATTTGTACCTGCGCGGCTACAACAGCACGAGCGTGCGGCGCAAGCCCTATGGGGGTGCCTGGACCAGTATCTCGAGTTTCGCCGACATCGGCCGACAGATCACCGGCGGCCTCGAATGGCACGCCGGCCTGAACGGCGGCCGCGGGGGACTTGTCTTCATCGATCACCGTAGTTGTCAGACCTGGAACCCCGCGACCAACGCGTGGACCGCTCGCAGTTCCAACCTCACCGGCATGGGCGAATTCCACAACTGGATCGCCTCCGCAGGCAACTTCGTGTACTTCGGCGGCGGCAACGGTTCGACGGCCATGTATCGCGTATCCGCCGCAGGCTCGGTCGAAGCGGCGGCATCGACGCCACTGGGCGCCGGCATTTGGGCCGCCGGAGGCGCTGCGCCGGTCATCAGCCATCCGGACGGTCAACAGCTTCTGCAGTTTGCTGCCGGCGCGAGCGGCCCAATTTATCGCTTCAATGGAACCAGCTGGTTCTCACACGGCAGCCATCAGATAGGCCCTCGTCAGTGGTTCGCGGTGCCCATTTCCGATTACGGCGTGGTCGTTTTCATCGCCCACGAGACGAGCGTCAGCGCGCCCGTCGCCAAGGTGTACAAACCGTAGTGCGCTGCGGCCTCTGGCCCGCACAGCGCAAAGTAGCCGACCGAAGCGCCGAAACGCGGCTACGGCAGTACCATTGCACGCAGTTCATTCCCCAGCGTGCCGGTCGATCATGGCTTTCTCAGACCGAAATTCAAGCGCCTCTGCGCTATCGGCAGAAATTTTGAAGCACGTGGCTGCGATGTTGGCGCTCGCGTTGTTGCTGCCGCTGACCGCCCGTTCTCAAATGCCGATCCCGGGTTACCCGGATCGTGCCGAAGCGCTCGATCCGCGCGAAGTGGCGATGTTGCCGCAGTACTGCATCTACACGCAGCATTTTCGCGAGGTGGTCCCGGGAGGCAATAACCAAGCCGAGATCGAGCGCTGGTATGCGGTGCTCGGACCGACATATCACCACCTGCATCACTACTGTTACGGGCTGATGAAAACGAACCGGGGCCGTATCCTCGCGCGCGATCGGCAGACCCGCAACTTTTACCTTGCGGACGCGATTCGCGAATTCGATTACGTGTTGCGAAACGCGACCGCCGATTTCGCGTTGCTCCC
>JANWXE010000121.1 GCA_025055385.1 Burkholderiaceae bacterium
TTTGCAGAGGGTGCGTCGCGGGGGCGGGCGTCTCGAAGATCGCCGGATACGGGCAGGTGCGCAGCAGCGGACAGCCCTCGCAGGTCTTGGCTTTCGTAATGCAGGCGGTGCGCCGCAACGCAGCGCCAAACTGGCCGCGCAGCAGCGAGCCGGCGTAGACGGGCAAGCGCAGCTCGTCGCGCAACTGGAAAGTGAGCCGATAACGAGCGGCTGGAACTACCACACCCGTGCCCAGCGCCAGATCGACAGGACCTCCGCCCGAAAACATTACAGCTCAGACCTTGACTGATTAAAGAGACCTACCGCCCCAAGAAGACTTCTCCGCGTTTTCTCGAGGCCGTTGTTCGGCTTGAGAGCGATTACGCGTCCACTAGCTTATCTATCTTATTCATCACCGTTAAGGCTTTCAGGCAACTATCGCTCTTATCGAGCATGAAACGTTTTCTCGCGTACACGTAAAAACTACTTTTTCGCAGAAAGAAATCTGACGTCTTAACTAAAGCAATCGAAGATTTATGCATCCCGTTACGCTTCAATCGCAAGTATCTTGCCGCCAGCCACGCGGACCCTTATTCGTACATATTCGTTAGCTTTAACCTTAGCGCGGAGGTCTGGTGCTAGGCCTGCAAGTAGCTCTTCGCTTCGTGGCTTCAGTGCATGAGCCACAGCATTGCCAGGCCCGACGGCGGTAAGCGTTCCGTTGGCTCGGTTAAAGTGAAGCCGCGCTTTCTCCCAGACCTCCTCCTGCGCCGACGGAGCGACGTCGATCTCCGGCTTGCCAACTGCCGGCGTCGGCGACCGTGTCGACTCCGCCTCGCACCAAGTGCGCAGCGCATCGTTCGCTGCCGATGGCGACGCCTCGATCAGCAGCCAGCCGAACGGAAGCAGTTCTGCGCGACTGTCCTCGCGCTCGGCTGCAAGCCAGATCGTCGTGGCGTCCCTCGCCCAGTACGTCGGCCGCTGCTTGCCCCCCTTGATTTGAATCCATCGCCGCTTGTCGAGCGTGACGCATTCCGCGCCGCTGTGACGCCCGACCCTCAGCAGCATCGACCTTCCGGCTTGGAAGTCCGGCTGTAACTGCCCCAAAAGCTTCTCCACACGGTCGATCCATGGATCATCGGCGAATCGGCGGCGAAGCAGCTTCAACTCGGACTGAAACCGTGGCAGGTAGAAGCCGTTGCAGGCGCGCGCGAGATCGAGGAATCCGCCAATGCGCTTGTCATCCGCCGGCGTAAACCCGCGCTTGTCCGCAGCCGGTAGTCGGTCGAAGCGCATTTCAGTGGACAAGGCGCGGTACTGGGCGCCGGCGATCGCCTCGCGCAGCACAAACAGGTTCTTCTCGACGCGCTCGCCGGTGCGCGAGAGCCGTTGTTCCTTGTCGCGATCGACGCAGAAAAGAATTCGGCTGGCCAGATTTTCACCGTCCGCATCGGCTAGCTTCACTTGACGAAACGGGTCACTCGAAAAGCTGCCCCCGAGAAGCTCGGCTTCGATGTCGCTCGATCGCTCTTCGCGAGGCGGAGGCCTGCTCGGATCGCGCTCGACAACCGGTCCGCGGTCGATGTGATTTAGCCATGCGGTGCGGATCGACCCTTTGATACTCGAGGCGGGCAGGTACGGTCTGCCCGTGTGCGGGTGATGCGCGGTGCGCTCGATCTCGAGCTGGTTGCTAATCGTCCGGCCGCCAGATTCCCGTTGCGCCACCTGGCCCACCCGGCCGCGGTACCACTCGTCCACACCGGCGGCAACGGGCACCTTCAGTCGGCTCGCCTCGATGCAGCGCCGGCGCTTCTCGAAGAAAAAGCTTTGCACCGCGCGGATCGCTTTGTCCCCCGGCTGGCTTACAGCGCGCAACAGCTCGCTGCGCTCGTTGGCAGTGAGGGCGAGTCGCGCCGGGTCGAATTCATAGAGCACGCCGCTGTCGATGACATAGTTGGTCGGCTCGAAGTCCTCGCCGCAGCCAATGTGAATCGGCGTCAGCGGCGTCAGGACAAGGGGAACCGTTTCAATGAAGCGAATCATGTCAGCAGATCGGCATCGATTGGCAACACAGGTGCGTAGCCCTGATGAACCGTGTCAGGGATCACGTCGGACAGCGGTTCCTGCCGGCCACCGAGCCCGCGGCCATGCACGCGCCATTCGACCGGTTGCCGCGAGGTCAACAACGCGCCCGTCTTGAGCAGCAGCAGCGGCCGCTTGAAGGGCTGGCCGAGGCGAACCCCAAGGCTTCCGTGACGGCCAAAGCGCGTCACCGGCTGGTAGTAGCAGCGCGTGGCATCCAAAGCGGTCGGGTCAGGGGCGCAAGGTGCCAACGTCAACCAAGAAGTGCTGCTCACTCGCGGCCAGGAGTTTTCGACCAATTCTTCGATCGCGAACTTGCCCAAGCCGGTGCTCGCGTCGCGTCCGTACCCCATCGTTCCGACGTCTTCCAGCAATTGCCGCAGTTCGTCGGCAGTCAACCGGCGCTCGTCAAGGACGGCGTACAGATCCAGCCGAGCATTCGCCACAAAGGCGATCCGTTCCACCTGGCGGGGTGCGAACTGCAGCTCGCCGGTCGTACCGGTCAAGCGATGGATCGTGTTCTGTGTGAGAACGGTGGTCTCGGCAATGTTGGTCAGTTGCGCTTTCTCCAACCACGCCGAAAGCGGCAGGCTGGATTCGGCGGCGGGTAGCCAGATGCGCTTGCGCATCTGCTTGCGTTGCTTGGGATCCAGTTTCCAACCGATCGCGCCGTCCGGTACGGCGGGACGCGGCAGGTAGCCCTGCGGAAATGCGTCCGACAGCGCAGCGAAAGGCCGTCCGGCGGTGTAGCCATCGAGCAGGCTTTCGAGCCGTGCACGGCCGAATCGCTCTGCCGCCGCCCAGCATAGATGGCCGAACAGCGTGTCGCCGGCCAGCGGCGTGCCGAAAGCCGTGAGCGGACGCAGCGTGAGCCGGTAAGTCATCATGCCGCGAACGGATCGACTTGGTCGAACTCCGGCTGGATGTCGCGGCCGTCTAGAGTCAGACCGCGAAACTTGACCTTGCCGTAGCCGCGCGAACCGGAGCCACCGAGGCTGTCGAGCTCCAGCAGCCGCAGGCCTTTGAGCAGTACGCCTCGCAGCTCCGAGCCATCGCCGTCGATGTTGAGCACCTTGATCGACAGGGTGAAATCGAACGTCGCGCCCGCGGGTACGCGCTCGGCCTGGCGGGGATGCTCGGCGACTCCCCTGATGCGGTCGATCCGGTTTTCCGTCTTCACCTCGACGAGCAGGTTATTGTCCGCCTTGACTTGATCCACCCACTCGCGCCGCAGCGGCGCGTCCCAGAACGCCAGCCGCGTCGGGCCCAGCTCGGCGGCTTGCTGGTCTGACAGTTTGTCGCCGCCACCGACGCCGAACAGTTGCAGGATCGGCTTGATGAGGGGGTACCGCTCATCGATGTCGGCGAATCCGAGCGGCGCGGGCTTCACAGCACCGCTTCGCCATTCCAACAGGCTGCGCACCTTGCCCTTCAGGCTCGAACCCGGGATGTACGGCTCGTTCGTGTGCGGGTGCCGGATCACCTGGTTGTCGACGCCACCGATGCGAATCTCACCCTCCGAGGCGCCGATGCGCAGGCCAGAGAGCAATTGAAGCTGGCCATGCAGCTTCTGGATCTTGAGCAGTTGCAGTTCCATCGTTTATGCCTCGTTCAATCCTTCGGTCCGTACACCTTGTAGAAGGCCATGAAGGCCTCCATGAACAGCTTCGCCTGCTTCAGTGTTTCGGGATCCGTGACTTCATCGACGACCTTGCGTAATAGCTTCTCGAAGTTCTCGTCAACTTTGTCTCGACCCTTGGCATAGGCCACCTTGGCCTTGAGCATCTGGATGAAGGGCTTTTGCTGTTCGAAGCGGTCCTTATCGGCGCCGACCTTCTCCTGCAGCATCACCAGCTCGTCATAGAAGCGGCGCAACTGCGAGGGCTTGTTCTTTTGCTTCTGGTTAGCGCCGACCGTCTTCGCAGCCCCCTCAGCGACGTCGGAATAAAGATGGGGGTCGATCTCTCCGCCGAAGCGGATCGGTGCGACGTCGATCGCCGGCGCCGTTTCGCGGTCGTCCCGGCGCCATTGCGGGCGGTCGCCTCGTCCCTGATGCGGCGGCGGGCCGCCTGGTCTGCTTGAGGTGTTCCTCTGCATGACGAGTCCTCCTAGCGGGAGCGGTATTGGTACAGATGGTTGAACAGAACGATCCGGTAAGACGAACCAAGCTGATCGATCGCCGAACTGAATTCGCCGGCAACCTGCCCGAACAGCCGTTCCCGAGCGGACTCGTCGAGGTTGCGGCGCTTATCCACGACGTAACGCCGGGTGCGGTAGGCAAAGCGAGGTCGCCATAGCGCTGCGTGCGGGTCGCCCGCCTGTTCGCGCTGGCGCAGATCGACGAATTCCAACAGGCCGTAGACATAGCCGGAGGTCAGGCCTTCTCCTTGACGCAGATTCTCGAGCCGTTTCAGTGCGTCTTCCAAGCTCGGCCAATCGGACCAACCGACTGTTTCGCCGAAGCAGGTGATGGCGTCTTTGCCGGTGCGCATTTTCGATTTTTCCAGCGCAGCCTCCGCGAGCTCCGCCAGCGCAGTGATCGACGCACCCGGCTTCTGTGTCGCAATACCCGCCGAAAAGTGAATCTGCGGGTTTTGGGCAACATAGTCCGTGAACTCCCGGCGCATGCGCTCGGCAAGCCGCTGAACGGTGCGCCAGGGACCGATCAGGAAGAAGTCGTCACCGCCGGCGAACACCGTGTAAACGCTGCGGAACTCACGGGAAAGCAGCCACGGCAGATAGATGGCAAAGAAACTATTGACTTGTCGCGACAGCGCGGCGGTCTTGGCGAACGTCGGACTGCCGAGTCCGACGCGGAAGAGCTCACCAAGATCGTCGATGTCACCCTTGAGCACGCCAAGTGCCTCGACGCCCAGCCACGTCTCGCCGTCCGCTTCGAGATGTCTGTCTTCACAGGCCAGCATGTCAAGGGGCTTCAATCCGCCTGGAGCGGGGATCTCTTCATCGGTGAGTTCCGCATAGCGCCCGCGCAGGGACCCGCGGTCGTTGGCATCGACTTCGGGCACGTAACCGCTGATAAAACGGCGCGCGTAACCCGACCACAGCGCCGATTCGCCGCTTGCGTCCGCCCGGTCTGCCGCTGAGAAGTCCCAGCAGCGCCGCAGCGCTCCGCTTTCGGCCAGGGGGCCAAAGGCGCCGCTCGCTTCGGCGCTTTCGGTGAACGCAATCCTGTAACCGAAGAGGTCCAGTTCCAGCGGCTGCGTAGAGGAGTCGCTGCGCAAGGGCGCATTCGCGTCTTCGCGAAGCACGAGAACCCGATCGAAACGGACCAGTGCCTCGCCGATAGCAATCTGATCGCGTGACAGCCTGCACGACGCCGGCACGTCGCCCTGCCGCGGCTTGTCCGCTGGCAGCCAGCCGTTGTACTCGCACACTCCGTACGGAAACGCATGGTGAAACACCCGCGCGCCGGTCGCACATAGGTCGAAGCGCCGGTGCTTTTCGTAATCCAGCGATTCGCGCAGGCGGCGAGTCAACTCCGCGTACGGACTCACGCCGCCTTGGGCTCCTCGCAGAAAGTCGTTGCAGCACGCGGGCAGCCAGGCAAGCCCGATGCCCGCCAGCCCAAAGCTGTGATCCAGGAACCAGCGATCGAACTCCTTCCGCAGCCCTTCCAAGTTCTCGCGGACGGGCTTGGTATTTGGCGCAACGATCAGAAACTTGCCGGCAGCGTTCATCACCTGGCTCGTCGGCGGCAACGCCAGCTCGTCGAGAATACGAAGCGCCGCGATTTCCGTGAAGAGGGATACTTGAAACGAACGCCCGCGCAGCAGTTTCGCGGCCTGTTTGCGGGTTTCCCCGCCCGCAGCGAAAATGAAGTTCTGGATGCCGAAAAAGTCGCCCTGTATCAGCAGCAACTTGGGTTCGGAGTAGTCCGCCCGCTCACGCAGTGCCGCGGCAGCGTCAGGCCCGGTGCGCCGATTCGCCTCGTGCCAGCGCCACAGCGCCACGGCAAGTGCGGCGGTGGCGCGCGAGTGGTCGTACAGCGAGACCTCCGGTTTGACGTTGAACGCGGTCGCAGCGGGGATCGCGTGCGTGAAAGTGAGCCACAGGCTGTCGAAGTGATCCAGCCAAAGCGGCAGGCTGCGGCGATGGTTGCGGGGGATCTTTTCCAGACCTTTGACAAAGCCGTCCCACAACTGGCGGTACTCCCCTTTTGCACGAGCTCGATCGCGCGATTCGCAGGCTTCGGCCAGCGCCGGGAAAACGGCCCGCGCCGACAACGGTTTCAGCGGATAACGCCACCTTAGTGTGCCCGCCGGAGCTGCCGCTCCGTTCAAACGCAACTGTTCGAACAGCGTCAACTGCCGAGCACAGAAATGATCCAGTTTGAGTTCGGTTTCGTCGTCGGCACGGTTGTACTGCTCGAACTCTTCGCGTTCGAATCCAGAAGCAACACGGTCCGCCGTTGCGATCACCCACTGTAAAAACGTTTCTGGCTTGTGATGCGCGGCGGCTGCATTGATTAACGAGTCCGTTGCGTCCAGTTTGTTGGCCTCGTTTGACCGAACCCGCCCCGTGAATGGCCACACGTCATGCGTTACGAGATCCGGCAAGTGATTTTCAATGAGGTCAAAAGCCAGCGCCGAGTATGCTGCATGACGGTGTGTAAACCAGCGGCGTGGTCCCTCTTCGTGACAAGGGCAGTAAAGCATCAGATGCGCATCGAGGCGTGGGTCATTGTCAAAGGCACCCGCACGCTCTGCGAATTTGCCAATGTCGTGAAGATACGCCGCTAGCGCAACGCGCGAGGACGCCTGCAATAAGGCTTCGCTATTAATTTCGCCCATAGGACAGGTGATGCCACCAACGTTGTTGCCCGTGATTGCTATTGCAACGCAAGACGTAAATAGTTGCGTTTAAAGAATTGTCGCTCGCTCTGGATTTTGCGAATTTGTCCCCGCGTACAACTAACCCGCGCATTGAGTATCAAGCGGATCGATCGGCACTGCTAACTGAGGATGGTCGCTATAAGTGAGCAGCACGAGCAACGCACTGTATGCTTGCCTTGCCGCTCCCGATCTGCTTGCGTACATATTCAGTTTTTTCATTTTTGCAACCAACACGAGGTGTCTTCGCCAAAGTGCTCAACAAAAGGACCCGTCCGTGCATGCGTGCCTTCGTTGGTGGCCGTAACCGCACAACCAAAACCCTCTCGGGACTACACGCGCGCACTGCCTCGGCGCGTCCGATTTGCAGCCTCTGCCCAACACGTGCGCCGGCGGATGCCACCGGTGATCGATACAGCCGCTTGGTGCCCGTGTGGATCAGCGGTCGGTCGTCTGCGAGCACGACCTGCTGCCAGCCCCGGCGCCAGCGGTCGCGCTCGTGCTGTAGTTAAAACGGAAGCGCGGGCACCTGCTGTGCCCCCGTCGTCGACGCCACCTGGGGCCGGCGTCAGGAACGTCAGGGTCATGTGCAGTTGCTGCATCGGTCCATCGGCAGACGGCAGGCCGTGGGCTGCGGCAGAGGCAGAAGCGGATCCAGGCATCGGTTCAGTCTCCATCGACGGGGCTATGCAAGGGAGAACGACAAGCTTGTCAGGGCGTGTTCGTCAGGCGATCGAGCGTGGCCTTCAGTTCGCCGTGCAGGCGGCGCGGGTTCTGCAACAGCTGTTCGTGCGGCCGATACGTCGGCCGCGTGCCGTGCGCGAGCGCGTTGCGCACGTTCTTCAGCAGCCAGAACGCGCTGCGCTTCCAGTCGGCATGTTCGCCTTCCTGCAGTTCGAGCTGGAAGCGCGCCTCGGCCTCTTCTTTGTCTCTATGGTTCAACGGGTCGCCGCCCGTGCGCAAGACTTCGCGCGATAAAAAGCTCTCCAGCCCAAACAGCGCGGCGCGCAGCAGGTCACTGCGCTCCAGTGCCTGCAGGGCCAGAATGCGCTGTTTTTCGTCCAGGCCCTCGGCCACACACCACCGCAGCGCGCGCCGCAGCCGCTCGCGGAACAGTTCTGCAGCGCCCTGCATCGGATTGCCCAGCGCCTGATGCACCGGACGCAGCGTGGCGGCGGCCGCGCTGACGTTGCTGACGCTCAGCTGCTCCCAGCCGCGCTCCAGCGCCTGTGCCAGCGACGGTGCCAAGCCGTCACGCGCCAACAGGGGCGCGAAGCGGGAGAAGTCCCCGCTTGCCTCGTAGGCCGACAACGCCTCCACCCATTGCTGCACGTGCGCAAGACCCGACAGCTCCACCACGGGCGCCACACCGTCGCGCATCATGTCCAGCGCCCCGTAATAGATGCCAGTGACGACCACCTCCCGCGTCTGAGAGAGGTAGCGGGCCGCGGTGAGTCCCAGCATGGCCAGATGGCGGAAACCGTGCGTGACGTCCAACGCCGCACGCTCGCCACGCGCGAGCTCTTCGGCCAGTCGCGACAGCAGCGCCTGCTGCTCGCCGAAATCCGCCGCCATCGGAATCACCAGGGCGCGAGCCGGGCGGCCGATGCGCGCCTCGATCGCCGGTGCCAGCCGCTGCAGCAGTGCCTCGTCGACCGTGCCCGCGCGTACCGCATCGATCAACGCGATGCGCAGCTCTTCCTGGGCGGCGTCGCCGACCACACTCTCGACCAGCAGGTCCCACATGCTGGCAGGAGTGCCCAACAGCAGCAGCCGGTCCGCCTGCAGATGTTCGGCGAGCGCGAGCCCGAAGTAGGCGGTCTCGCGTTCGACACCACCCGCGAAGCGGTAGCGGGCAGTGCGGTAGCCCTGTTTGCTGTCGAGCTGGCTGCGGCCGAGGAAGGAGATCAGCGTCGTCATCGGTGCTCATCGCAGGTGGATCGCAGCGGCGTCGAGGCCGAACCGATATCGGCTCTGCCCTCGCGGGCCGACGCGCTGCAGTAGGTAGGGTTTGGCGCGCGCCTCGCCGAGCGCCTCCTGGAAGGCGCGGTTGACGCGCGAACGCCGCTCGTCGAAGAAGTTGCACAGCAGGCCGCGTGCCAGACACTCGTGCGTGCGCGTTTCGGTGTCGTCCGGATCGGCGGTCAGCCGAGCGTACTCAGCCAGATACTGTTCGGCGTCGCGGCGGGCCGCGGCTTCGTTCAGACGCCGATGGCGCGTCAAGGCTTCATTGTTCAGATGTCGCTGCAGGGCCCAGGCAAGGAAGGCGAAATCGGCCCGCCTGAGCGCCACGCGCTTGCCCCCGGCGAAGACCAGCTGCTGCCGGCGGTCCAGCCATAAAGACGGTGCCACCGTCTGCTGCACGGCGCTCACCGATTCGGCAAAGGCGAGGTCGGCGCGCTCGCGCATCTCTTTCGTCAAAGCGGAGCGCAGACGCACGAACGGAATGTCGGCCAGCCACACGCGCGCCAGCGCGGCGTCGATCATCTCGTTGGAGTCGCGGCCGCGTGGAATCGGCTGCGTGTCGGGCGTCGGATAGTAAAAGTTCGGGTTGCTTTCGTACGGTTCGCTGACGAGCACATGGCTGAGGCGATCCTGCGGCCGGCCGTACAGACTCATCGCATAGCCGAGAAAGAACCCCATCGTCTTGCGTCCGCCGGCAATCGAGGCGTGCACTTCGCTGTCGGGATCGGCGGTCAGCGTGCGCACGACGCTGGCGATCGCATCGGCCGCCACCGCGCTGTCGGCGCGGTCGCGGATGTCCTCGAGCGCGCTGCCGTCCGGTCGGCGCATCAGGTGGATGTGCGCATCGTCGAAGGCGATCGGCGGCAGGTTGTAGTCCTGACAGAGCCGGCGGAAGTGCCCGGTGGCCGGATGCAGCAGCGACAGCCGCACGTTGTCGGCGCCGCGGGTGGTCGTGATGACATGGATTTCGTGCGGAATCCAGGGCGCCTCGCCGTCGGCCGGGCGCGCCAGTGCATACAGGGTCTCGGTCACGACCTGCGGGGTCAGGCCGGTGACACAGAGCAGAATGCGGCGGGATTCCATCTCGCGCGGTGCAGCGGTCAAAGCAGGCTGCATTTCAGCAGCGCCAGCCGCCGGCGTGTGTGTCGGCAAGCTTGTCGCGCTCATGCGCCGTCCCCTGGATCCGCGCGCCGCACTACAAAACGTTCGAGCCGCGCGCCGAATGCCTCCAGTTCCTGCGCAGACAGTTCGCGGCCCCGCGCCGGCGGCGGCAGATCGACCGAAAGATGCAGATAGCGCGCGCCGCGGCGGCACACCTCAGCGGCCAGATGGACCGGTAGCGTGCCGATCACGGTGTCGCCTGGCTGCACCCGTGACACATCGAGGTGCTCGACGAAGCGGTCCACTTTTACACCGCGTCGCGCGGCCCAGTCGGCTGCACCCCGGTGGCGTGTCACGAACCAGACCGTCATCGCGGATCGAATGTAGCTGTGCCCATGTTCCCTTGCGCCCATGGCAGCGCGCGTCCCGCACGCGCGTAGAGGTCGCTCATGACCTCGCGCATGTCGGCCGGCATCATGGCCTCGACCTGACGTGCCACCTGCTGCGGGATGCCGAAGCGCGCCTCGGCTACCGCGCCGGCGATCGCCGCCAGCGTGTCGGCATCGCCGCCGAGCGAAATGGCGTTGCGTATCGCATCCTCGAAATCGAGCGCTTCGAGGGCGCAGACGAGCGCCTGCGGCACACTGCCCTGACAGGTGCCGTCGAACCGGTATGCGGGGCGAATCTCGTCGACGGAACGAGACAGGTCGTAGCCCGACTGTTCGGCCACAGTACGACGGATGACCTGAGCCGGCTCGCCCCGCAGCGCAAGAAAGGTCGCCAGCGCGGCCGCCTGCGCGCCGCGGATCCCTTCCGGGTGGTCGTGCGTCACCTCGGCGGTGGCCTGAGCGAGTGCCAGCGCCTCATCGGCCGTGCGCGCCAGCAGCGCGGCCGGAGACACGCGCATCGCGGCGCCGTTGCCGAAGCTGCCGAACGGCAGCAGCGAGGACGACCACAACCATTCGCGGAACTGCGCGCTGAAACCGCAGCGAGGGTACCGGTTGCCCCAGCGCTTGAAGCGGCGCGCGATCGCCTCGGCACGTTCGCCAGCGAGCAGCGCCTCGGCCACCGCGCAGGTCAGCACGCTGTCGTCGGTGAAGCGCGCCGCCGGGTGGATCAGGGGTGAAAAGTCCTTGCGCTTGGTGCCTGCGAATTCGTGCACCGAGCCGATCAGATCGCCGACGAGCGCGCCGAACACCCCCTCTCCTTGCGGATACTTGTTACGCGCATTTTTTACCGCGGCCCAGGCTCATCCTACGAGCCCGGCCCCAGCCGGGAATGCCGCGGCGCAGCGAAAGACCTCGGCATCGGCCTGTGCCAGCAGGCGCTCTCTGTCGCGTGCCGGCAAAAAGGCGTGCGCAAAACCCGCCCGCAGTAGCGCCAGCACCTGCCACAAGGACAAACCACCGTCGCTCATCCGCGCGGCGGTGAGGAATTCGTCGGCTAACGTCGTGCGCGAGATGCCGGGGTTGTCCGTGCAAAGGGTCACCGGCAGCCCAGCCTCCAACATGCGACGCAGCGGATACGGCGGCAACGCCTCGCTCGCAGGAACCGCTGGATCGCGGAAGCCCACCACCTCGCGGTTGGAGGTTGGGCACAGCTCGATGCAGACGCCGCGGTCGCGGAACCGCTCCGCTAGCGCCGGGTTCTCCAGCAGCGTCAGTCCGTGGCCGATGCGGTCGGCGTGCAGCCGGTAAGCGGCCTGCCAGATGTTCTCTGCGCGCTCGCCTTCCCCGGCATGGATCGTGATGCGCAGACATTCGCGGAACGCCGGTGTGAAGGCATCGGCCAGTTGCTCGGGCTGCTGCGTGCCTTCGGCGCCGGCCAGATCGAGCCCGAGCAGGAAATCCTCCAGCCCGCGGCGTGCAGCAACCGCCATCTCGAGGACCGCCGGCATCGTCTCACGCTGCCTGCGATCGAGAATCCAGACGAAACCAAAGCGCGGACCACCCTCGGCGTTGGCGCCCGCGCGGTGCAGGGCGTCTTGCAGGTCGCGCAGGAAGCCAGCCGGATCCTCGGGCCGGTATTTGTGCGGACTGCCGCGCAGCTCGACATAGGTGAGCCCCTCGGCCCGCGCCTGTTCGACCAGCGCAGCCGCGTACGGCGGCAGCGCCGCCGGGTGCGTCAGCACCGCCGAGCCGGTCAGCTCGCCTGGACGCTCGTAGGCCGCAAAGCCATGCAGCGAATCCTTCAGCCGCAGCCTCGGTTCAGTGGCTTCATACAGATTGCGCAGCAACATCGGGTCGTCGGCCTCTACCAGAAGCGCGGCAGCGCAGGCCGCGCGCAGTTGTCCAGCGATGCGCTGCGGCCAATCCCAAGGCCAGTCTGCGCTACCGCGCAGCAGCGGTGCCACGGTGCGCAGGGCAGCCTCGCGCTCCTCGGCGTTCAACGCGTCCCAGATCGCACGGCCCACGGCCCGCTGCGCGGGCAGTGCGAGCGAGCCACCCA
>JANWXE010000022.1 GCA_025055385.1 Burkholderiaceae bacterium
GGGGCGACGCTGCCCGGGGGCGTGACGATCAAGGCCACGGCCGTGCGGGGCGTCGATTCACACGGCATGCTGTGCTCGGCGCGCGAGCTCGGATTGGCGGACGATCACGCTGGCCTGCTGCTGCTGCCTGCCGACGCCCCGGTCGGGACTGACCTGCGCCGTTACCTGGAGCTCGACGACCGCCGTTTTACGATCAAGCTGACGCCGAACCGGGGTGACTGTCTGAGCGTGCTCGGCGTGGCGCGCGAAGTGGCGGCGATCACTGGGGCGCCGCTGCGCATGCCCTCCTTTGCCGCGGTGGAGCCAACGCTGCAGGAGCGGCTGCCGGTGCAGGTGCTGGCGCCGGACCTGTGCGGGCGCTTCTGCGGGCGGATCATTCGGGGGCTGAACGCGGCCGCCGAGACGCCCGCATGGATGAAGCGTCGGCTGGAACGCAGCGGCCAGCGGCCGATCTCGGCGCTGGTCGATATCTCGAACTACGTGATGCTGGAGCTGGGCCGGCCGTCGCACGTGTTCGATCTGGCCAAAATCGAAGGCGGGCTCGAGGTCCGTTGGGGCCGGCGCGGTGAGTCGCTTGTCTTGCTGAACGGGCAACGCGTCGAGGTAGACGAAACCGTGGGCGTGATTGCCGATGCGCGCGGTGTGGAAGCGCTTGCCGGCATGATGGGTGGTAAGGCGACCGCAGTCACGCTGCAGACGCGCGACGTCTACCTGGAGGCCGCATTTTGGTGGCCGGCGGCAATTCAAGGAAGGGCGCGCCGCTTTAACTTCTCCACGGAAGCTGCCTACCGCTTTGAGCGGGGCGTTGACTATGCCACCACCGTCGAGCACCTCGAGTATCTGACGCGGTTGATCGTGGATATCTGCGGCACGGCGCAGACGCGCATCGGACCGGTGCAGGATCACGTGACCAGTCTGCCGCAACGGCGGCCGGTGCGAATGCGCATCGATCGCTGCCGCAAGGTGCTCGGCGCCGACATTCCAGCGCATGAGATGGCGGCCCTGTTCGAGCGGCTCGGGTTGCCGGCGCAACGTCAGGACGATGTGTTTGTGGTCACGCCGCCGAGCTATCGCTTCGACCTCGAAATCGAGGAGGATTTAATCGAAGAAGTTGCGCGGTTGTGGGGATATGAGCGCATACCAGCTGCGGCGCCAGTGACTCGCGCGACGATGCGGGGTGGCGCGGAGACGCGCCGCACGCCGCATGCGTTGCGGCACGCGATGGTTCAGCTCGGCTATCAGGAGCTTATAAATTTTTCGTTCGTCGAGCCGGCGTGGGAAGCCGATTTCTCGGGCAACGTCGACCCCATCCGCGTTCTGAACCCAATTGCGAGCCAGATGAGCGTGATGCGCTCATCGCTACTCGGGGGCTTGGTGGCGGCGCTGCGCTTCAATTTAAACCGCCAGGCAAATCGTGTACGCATCTTTGAGCTTGGCCGCGTCTTTGCGCGCGATGCGTCGCAAGCGGAGGCACCGCTGCAGGTGGCCGGCATTGCGCAACCGCTGCGCCTGGCAGCGCTCGCGTATGGGCCGGTGGACGACGAGCAGTGGGGCGTACGCCCGCGGGCAGTCGATTTCTATGACATTAAGGGAGATCTAGAGCGCCTGTTGCCCGGTGGCTGTGCGCGCTTTGAGCCGGCGACTCATCCGGCCTTTCATCCTGGTCGGTGCGCGCGGATCCACGTTAATAGGCGGGTCATCGGGGTGATCGGCGAGCTGCACCCACGCTGGCAACAGAAATATGAACTGCCGCAGCCAGCTTTTTTGTTCGAGGTCGAGGTCGAGCCGTTGTGCGAGCTTGCGCTGCCGCGCTTCGCGCCGGTGCCCAAGACGCCAACGATTTGCCGCGATCTCGCGTTCTGGATCGATGCCGCCGTGCCAGTGCAGCAAGTATTGGATGCGGTGGAGGATCTGCGGCGCGTCGATGCGCGCCTCGCCTGTCTGCGCGACATCCGTCTGTTTGACGTTTACCGAGGCATAAACTCAACCACGGAAAGGAAAGGAGCGGCCCAAAGTTGCGGCGGCCAAGAAAAGAGCCTTGCCTTCCGCTGTGTCTTGCAAGATACTGAAAAGACTTTAAGCGACACGGAGGCGGAGGCGGCAATCGCCGCCCTTGTCGCTGCGATCGAGGCGCGGTTTGCGGCGCGGCTTCGCCAATAGGCAATGACCCAACAAGAAATGACCGCATTTAAGTTTCCCGATCTGCCGACTGCGGGAGCAAGTAGCCCGCGGTCCGGGGGTAAGACGGCCAAAACGGTAACGAAGGCAGAGCTTGCTGAGGCGCTATTTGAGCGGCTCGGTCTAAACAAGCGCGAAGCGCGAGAAATGGTCGACAGCTTTTTTGATGAGATTCGCCAAGCCTTGGAGCGGGGCGAGACGGTTAAGCTGTCCGGTTTTGGTAACTTCCTGCTGCGCGACAAGCGACAGCGGCCTGGCCGCAATCCAAAAACTGGCGAGGAGATCGCGATTACCGCGCGCCGCGTAGTGACTTTCCACGCCAGCCAGAAACTCAAGACTGCTGTCACGCAGCCGCTCGAGCCGCGTTGAACGTGGTGGCCGACGCAATTGCAGCATCCGCGGCAACGGTCAGCGAAGTCCTCCCATGCAGAGCCGGTCCGATGGTTCGGATAAGCTGCCGCCGATCCCACCTAAGCGCTATTTCACGATCGGCGAGGTCAGCGAGCTGTGCGGTGTGAAGCCGCACGTTTTGCGCTATTGGGAGCAGGAGTTCACGCAGCTGCGCCCGATCAAGCGCAACGGCAACCGCCGTTATTACCAGCATCACGAAGTGCTCTTGGTGCGGCGAATCCGTGAGCTGCTTTACGAGCAACGATTCACGATCAGCGGGGCGCGCAGCCGCTTAGAGGCCGCCGAACGCGAGCAGCGCGAGGGCAAGACGGTGGATCTGGCGGCACTGCGCGCGGAGTTGCAACAGATTCGGGCGCTGCTTGCGTCGGACTAAGGCCGGCAGCGCTGTGTACAATTACTCAGGTTCGGGGCGTAGCGCAGCCTGGTAGCGCACTTGCATGGGGTGCAAGGGGTCGCGAGTTCGAATCCCGCCGCCCCGACCAACAATCACGTCGAGGCCGATGACCAGACCGCGCCATTGGCCTCCGCACGCATGCGGATCCTCGTTTCAAACGACGACGGCTATTTGGCCCCTGGCCTCGCCGCCCTGGTGGAGGCCATGCGGCCCTTCGGTGAAGTATTTGTCATTGCGCCTGAGCAAAACCACAGCGGCGCAAGCAACTCGTTGACGTTAAACCGGCCGTTGACCGTTAACCGCGGCGCCAATGGATTCTTATTTGTTAACGGCACGCCGACTGACTGTGTGCACATCGCGCTCACTGGCCTTCTGCAACAGCGTCCCGATCTGGTGGTGTCCGGCATCAACGACGGCCAAAACATGGGCGAGGACACGATCTATTCGGGCACAGTGGCTGCGGCGATGGAAGGCTTCTTGCTTGGTATTCCCTCCATCGCGTTCTCCCTCGTCGAAAAAGGCTATCGGCACTTAGATGCGGCTGCCGCGGTGGCTGCCGAAATTGTCGGCCGCTTGGCGCGGTCGCCGCTGCCAGAGCCATGCCTGCTGAACGTCAACATTCCCAACTTGCCCCGGAGCCAGCTGCGCGGCATCGTCGGCACGCGGCTTGGCAAGCGGCATGCTTCGGAGCCCGTCATCCGCGCGCAGAGCCCGCGCGGGGAGACAATCTATTGGATCGGACCGTCGGGGCCGGCGAAAGACGCTGGCGAAGGCACTGATTTTTACGCCACCGCTCAGGGGTACGTATCGATTACCCCGCTACAGGTCGATTTGACGCATACGGGCCAGTTGCCGACCGTGATGCGTTGGCTGCAGTCATCATGAAGCCAGCAAGCGGCGACGGCGGATTGGTGTCAGAACGCGTGCGGCAGCACATGGTGGCGCGTCTTCGTGCTGCGGGCATTCGCGACGTTCGTGTGCTGGCGGCGATGGCGGCGGTGCCGCGACATTTATTTGTGGAGCCGGCCCTCGCCAGCCGCGCCTACGAGGACACCGCGCTGCCCATCGGATATGGCCAGACTATCTCCCAACCGTGGGTTGTTGCGCGTAGTGTCGAGCTGGCGCTCGCGGGTCGCCCAGATGCGCGTGCGTTAAAGGTTCTGGAGGTCGGCACCGGGTGCGGTTACGCGGCGGCTGTCATGGCGCACGTGTTTGGCAGCGTCTATTCGCTGGAGCGGCTTCGTGCGCTGCACGAGCGCGCACGCGCGAACTTGCGACCGCTGCGGCTGACGAATCTTCAGCTCGTATTCGGTGACGGCACACGGGGGCTGCCTGAAGCGGGGCCGTTTGACGCAATTGTGGCGGCGGCCGCCGCACCTGATCTGCCGCAGGCCTGGCTGGCGCAACTTGCCCCCGGGGGCTGCATTGTGGCGCCGCTCGGCGACGAGGTGCAGCGGCTGTCCGTGGCCACACGGGACGAGCAAGGCCGCGTGCGGCGCCGTCAGCTCGAACGTGTCCATTTCGTGCCGCTGCGCTCGGGGGTCCAATGAAGCAGACCAGCAAACGCTTGGTAAGGAAGCTAATCGCGCTGATGGGATTGGCGATTTCGCTTGGCGCCTGCACGCTGCGCAGTGTGCGGGAGGCGCCGATCGTGGATAAGTCGCGCCCGCCCGCGTCTGCCGCTAGCGGCCCAACGGTGAAGCCCTCCGGCACAGCCGGGACGGCCGCGCCAGCAGGAGTAGAACGCAGCGCAAGTGATGGCACGTATGTTGTGCAACGCGGTGACACGCTCTACAGCATCGCGTTAGCGTTCGGGCAAGACTACCGGGACTTGGCGCGCTGGAACCAGCTAGACGACCCGTCGCGTATCACTGTGGGTCAAAGGCTGCGCGTCGTGCCGCCGTCTGCGGAGGCCGCGGGGGTCGTAGTCGGTGTCGTGAAAGTCGCGCCGACGGCACCGGCCGAAGAAAGGCCGCTTGATCCGGTGCCGGCGGCAGGTGCCGCCACGTCGGCAGGACCTGCCGCAGAAACATCAGCAAAGCCCGCGCTGCCTCCGGCGGGACCAGCGGTGGCCGAGCCCGTGTTACTGTGGCAATGGCCCGCAGCAGGAAAGGTGATCGAGTCATTCGGCGATGGCCGGAAGGGCATCGGCATTGCCGGCAACGAAGGAGATCCGGTGGTTGCCGCCAGCGATGGCGAAGTGGTTTATGCGGGCAACGGCTTGCGGGGTTACGGCAACCTGGTCATCCTTAAGCACAGTGACGACTTCATTTCTGCCTACGCGCATAACCGCGCAATCCTCGTCAAGCAGGGGCAAACCGTAAAGCGTGGGCAGAAGATCGCCGAGCTCGGTAAAACGGACACCACGGTTCCCAAGCTGCATTTCGAGATCCGCCAGCGCGGTAAGCCGGTGGATCCGTTGCGATATCTGCCGCCGCGATGACCCCGGTGTTGTGCTTTGATTTGGAGACGGTCCCGGACGTTGCAGCATTGCGGCGCCTGCGTCCGGAGTGGGCAGCGCTAAACGATAGCGAGGTGGCGGCTTGCGCGCGGGCCGAGCGGCAGGAGAAGTCGGGATCTGAGATTTTGCCCTTGCATTTGCAGCGCATCGTGGCGATTGGCTGCGCGTTCCGCGACGATAACGGCCTGCGCGTGCGTTGTCTCGGCAGCGAGCAGGACAGCGAAGGCAAACTGATCGCTGATTTTTTTCGTTTAATTGAACGTTACACGCCGCAGCTGGTTAGTTGGAATGGTGGCGGCTTTGATTTACCAGTGCTGCACTATCGCGCTCTGCTACACGGCGTCGCGGCGGCGCGCTACTGGGAGCTTGGCGAAGATGACCGTGATTTTCGCTTTAACAACTACGTCAACCGCTATCACACGCGCCATCTAGATCTGATGGACCTGCTGGCGCTGTATCAACCGCGCGCCGCAGCGCCGCTGGATGATATTGCGCGGCTGTGCGGTTTCCCTGGCAAACTGGGCATGGACGGCGCACGCGTGTGGGAGGCCTACCAAGCCGGTAATTTGGCGGCGATCCGCAACTATTGCGAAACCGACGTCGTTAACACATACCTTGTGTATTGTCGCTTCCAGCGCATGCGTGGGCTGCTTGACGAACACGCTTACGCTGAGGAGATGGCGCATGTGCGATCGATACTCGCGCAGCTTGACGGCGCGCACTGGCGCGAATTTTTAAAGGCGTGGCCGGCGGCGTGAGCGAAGAAGTAATCGAGGTCGAAATCGAGTCGCTCGATCTTGAGGGCCGTGGCGTGGCGCGGCGCGACGGCAAGGTGCTATTCGTTGCCGGTGCACTGCCAGGGGAGCGCGTGCGAGCGGTGTTGCAGCGGCGCAAAACAAGTTACGACAGTGCGCGACTCCTACAGGTGTTGCGCGCCAGCTCGCAACGCGTGCCGCCGCGTTGCCCGCATTTTGGGCTACATACCGGAGCTTGCGGCGGCTGTTCGATGCAGCACGTGGAGGCGCGCGCGCAGCTTGCCATTAAGCAGCGCGCCTTGGAAGACGCGCTTTGGCACTTAGCACGCCTGAGGCCGGCGCGCCTATTGCGGGCGATTGCCGGCCCTGCGTGGCACTACCGGCAGCGCGCGCGCCTGTCGGTGCGCGATGTGCCCAAAAAAGGCGGCGTGCTGGTCGGTTTCCATGAACGCGCAAGCAGTTACGTTGCCGATATGCGCGTCTGTCATGTGCTGCCGCGCGCCATCGGCGACTTACTACCGGCGCTTCGTACTCTGATTGCCGGCTTGTCGATTCGAGCGAGGCTGCCACAGATTGAACTAGCCGCTTCTCAGGAGGGGGCAGCGATGCGCTACGCGCTCGTACTGCGCGTCCTGCAGCCACCGACGCCAGAAGACGTGCAGCGGCTACTGGCTTTCGAGCATCACCACGGTGTCGAATTCTGGCTTCAGCCCGGTGGGCCGCAGACGGCGACCCCGTTGGCGCCGGGTCGGCGCAGAACGCTTGCGCTGACGCTGCGCGAGCCCGCCGTGACGCTTGCTTTCGCGCCGACCGATTTCACGCAGGTCAACCATGCGGTCAACGAGGTGCTGGTGCGACGCGCACTGCAACTGCTCGCGCCGCAGGCGCAGGAAACGGTCATCGACTTTTTCTGCGGACTGGGTAACTTCACATTACCGGTGGCGCAGCACGCGGCGGTGGTCATCGGCATCGAAGGCAACGCCGCTTTGGTGGAGCGTGCGCGGCAGGCGGCTGCCGCGAATGGCCTGGCGCAGCGCGTGCGCTTTCTGGTGCGCGATCTTTTTCAATGGACGGTCGCCGATTGGGACGAGCTCTCCGTGGACGTCGATGCCGTGCTGCTTGATCCGCCACGCGAAGGCGCACTCGCCGTTGCCCGTTCGCTCGTGCCACCGCGCAAGCGGCCGCAGCGCATTGTGTACATCTCTTGCAATCCCGCAACGCTGGCGCGCGACTGTGCCGTCCTGTGCCACGAGGGTGGGTGGGTACTGCAGGCAGCGGGGATCGTCGATATGTTTCCGCACACCGCGCATGTCGAGTCGGTCGCATTGCTGACCCGTGGTCAGACCGCTGCGTGATAACATGGCAGGCTTATCCAAACCCTTCAATTGACTGGCTTTTTGGCGTGCGCGGCAAGGTGGTGTCGCCGCGGTACGCGCCGATACGGACGGAAAACGCAATGGCGATTGAACGGACACTTTCCATTATTAAGCCGGATGCGGTGGCGAAAAACGTGATCGGGCAGATTTACACACGCTTCGAACAAGCAGGGCTGAAGATCGTGGCTGCGCGCATGCTGCAGCTGTCGCGCGCTCAGGCAGAGGCCTTTTATGCTGTGCACCGGCAGCGGGCATTCTTCCAGGCCTTGGTTGATTTCATGGTTTCTGGTCCGGTGATGGTGCAGGTCCTGGAGGGCGAGAACGCGATCGCGCGTAATCGAGAATTGATGGGTGCGACCGATCCAAAGAAAGCGGCGCCAGGGACAATCCGCGCTGATTTTGCCGACAGCATTGACGCCAACGCGGTCCATGGTTCGGACAGCCCTGAGACGGCGCGCGCCGAGATCGCTTTTTTCTTCCCCACGATGGACATCTACTCGCGCTAACGCGATGAGCCGTGTCAACTTGCTCGGGCTGGATCTGTCGGCGCTGACCGAGTTCGTCGCCACGTTAGACGAAAAGCCCTTTCGCGCTCGCCAGCTTGCGCGTTGGATTCATCAGCACGGTGCCAGCAGTTTCGACGCGATGACGGACCTTGCCAAATCGCTGCGCGGCAAGCTGGCACAGCGAGCCGAGATCGTTGCGCCCGTTGTGCTGCGCGACACGATAGCACCGGACGGGACTCGCAAGTGGCTACTGGATGTTGGCGCGGGTGACGCGGTGGAGACGGTGTTCATACCCGAGCAAGGCCGCGGCACGTTATGCGTGTCGACGCAGGCGGGCTGCGCGATGGGCTGCGTGTTCTGTGCCACCGGCGCGCAGGGGTTTAGTCGCAACCTGACCACCGCCGAGATCATCGGGCAATTGTGGTTGGCCGAGCACCTGCTGCGGCAGCCTAGCGGCGATCGGGCAATCTCGAACGTGGTGCTGATGGGCATGGGCGAGCCGCTACAGAACTTGGATGCCGTCGTGCCGGCGCTGCGGCTTATGGTGGATGATCACGGCTATGGGCTATCCCGGCGGCGGGTCACCGTCTCAACGAGCGGATTGGTACGTCAAATGGACAAGCTGGCGGCGCTGTGCCCGGTTGCGCTGGCTGTGTCGCTGCATGCGCCGAATGACGCCTTGCGCGACCAGCTCGTGCCGCTAAACCGCAAGCATCCATTGCGCGACCTGATGGCTGCATGCCGCCGTTACCTGCGCGTGGCGCCGCGTGATTTCATTACCTTCGAGTACGTGATGCTAGATGGTATCAACGATCGTGACGAGCACGCTCGCGAGCTGATCGCATTGGTGGCAGACGTTCCGTGCAAGTTCAACCTAATCCCGTTTAATCCGTTTCCGGGGTCGACGCTGCGGCGCTCCAGTCCGCAGCGCATTCGTGCTTTTGCCCAGATATTGGCTGAGGCGGGCATCGTGACCACGGTGCGTCGCACGCGGGGCGAGGAAATCGACGCAGCCTGCGGCCAGCTGGCTGGTGCGGTGCAGGACCGCACGCGCCGTCGTCTGCGCGCCGATCGCTTGCCGCCGCTTGTGGCAGCTGCGTGATGCTGACGATGCGGCGGCTGTGGCTGTGCGGCATCCTCTGCGCAGGCGCGTGCTGGGTTTCTGCGTGCACGACGACAGTGATCGATGGCAAGCCGGCGGCGTCGACCCGCGCAGCAGGTGTGGCGGCAGAGGGGGAAGCGCGCAAGCGGGCAGCCATTCGGCTGCAACTGGCTGCCACCTACTACCAGACGGGGCAGTTCACCATCGCGCTGGAAGAAGTCCAGCGCGCGCTTCAGCTGGACCCAACCTCAGCGGACGCCCATGGCCTGCTAGGCCTTATCAATATGGATTTGGGTCGGTACGGCGAGGCGGAAGCCAATTTCCAGCGTGCCTTGCAGTTAGATGGGGATAGTGCCGAGATTCAAAACAACTACGGCTGGTTTCTGTGCCAGAGTGGGCGCGAGCGCGAGGCGATCGCCTATTTCCGCCGCGCGGCGGCAAGCCGCCTGTATGCCACGCCGGCGATGCCGCTTCGCAATGCGGGCATCTGTTCGATGCGCATAGGCGACATGAAGGCAGCCGAGGAGTTCCTGCGCCGCTCGTTCGAACTCGATGCGGCCAATCCGATCACCAAATATCACCTAGCACGCCTTTATTTGAGCACGCGCGAGTTGGAGCGGGCGCGCTTTTACTATGGCCTGTTGCCGAGCGGCGCGGAGGCAACGCCGGAGGTGTTGTGGTTGGGGGTGCGTCTGGCACGGGCCGAAGGAAATGTAGCCCTAGAGCGTGAACTCGCCGGCGAGTTACGGCGGCGCTTTCCTGACTCGCGCGAGGCGGGCGCGCTGCGCCGTGAAGCGTATGACGAGTGAGCTGCAGAATCAGCAGACCGACTCAGAGCCGGCTGGCTTTGGCCGCCGCCTGGCGGCCGCGCGCGAGCAACTGGGTCTCAGCGTGGCCGACATAGCCGCGCGGCTTCGTTTGCAGCCCAAACAAGTCGCGGCGATCGAAGCAGAAAAGATCACGTCGCTGCCGGCGGCGTACCTACGCGGCTTCGTGCGCAACTACGCGCGCGAGGTTCGGCTAGACCCTGCCCCGCTGATTGCGGACCTCAACAGCCGCTTGCAGCCCACCGCGGCGAGCCCAACCATGGGATCCGCCGCTGGCTGGCCGAGCAAGCGAGCCGAGCAAACGCTGCGACGAGTCGCGCTGGCGGCGGGTGTCGGAATTCTGATCGTGTTTCTCGTGATCGGTCTTTTGTCCAACCGGGGCAAGCCACAGCAGGCTCCGTCAGCCGCTACCGAGGCCGGCGCAGCCACCGCCATGGCGTCAGCACCTACACCCGCCGCAGGCATGACCGATTCGCCGTCAGCGGCAACGACCGCGGTCGAGCCGACGCCTGAGGTTGGCACCGACAACCAAAGGCTGTTGCTTCGCTTTCGCGAGCCGTCTTGGGTTGAAGTGACGGCAGCGGACGGCCGCGTATTGTTGTCGCAATTGAACAATGCCGGCACGGAGCGCATGATCGAGGCCAAGCCACCTCTGAAACTTGTTATCGGCAATGCGAGCGGGGTGGAAGTCGAATTTCGCGGCAAGCGCCTCGATTTGAAGCCGCTGACAAGTAGCGAGAACGTGGCGCGCCTGACGCTGAACTGACGCCATGACGCACGGCCTGCTAGGCGAGGAAGTGGTGCCGACGGTGGCTGCTGCTGCGCCGCGCCGCCGCAGCCGGCGCGTCGAGGTGCGCTGGGGTGCAACGTGCGTCGCGATCGGAGGCGGCGCGCCGGTGGTCGTGCAGTCGATGACCAATACCGACACAGCAGATGCGGTAGCCACTGCCATTCAAGTCAAAGAGCTGGCGCAGGCCGGCTCGGAGATCGTGCGCATCACCGTCAATACACCCGAGGCAGCGCGCGAAGTGGCGGCCATCCGGGAGCAGCTCGACCGCATGGGGGTGTCGGTGCCGCTGGTCGGTGATTTCCATTACAACGGCCACCGGCTGCTGACCGAGTATCCAGACTGCGCGCAAGCACTGTCGAAGTATCGAATCAATCCCGGCAACGTTGGGCGCGGCGCGAAACGCGACGACAACTTCGCGCAGATGATCGAGGTGGCCTGCCGCTGGCAGAAGCCCGTGCGTATTGGGGTCAACTGGGGTTCGCTCGATCAGGAGCTGCTGGCGCAGATGATGGATGAAAACGCCCGCCGCAGCGCGCCGTGGGACGCCAATGCGGTGCTGCGCGAGGCGCTCGTGCAGTCGGCGCTGCAGAGTGCCCGCCGCGCTGAGGAGCTAGGGCTGCCCGGCGATTACATCGTGCTGTCGGCCAAGGTCAGTGGCGTGCAGGACCTGATCGCGGTGTATCGGGAACTGGCGCGACGCTGCGATTACCCACTGCATCTGGGCCTGACCGAGGCTGGTATGGGAACTAAGGGCGTGGTCGCCTCAACGGCCGCGCTCGCAGTACTGCTGCAGGAGGGCATTGGCGACACGATCCGCGTCTCGCTTACTCCCGAGCCGAATGAGCCGCGCACCAAAGAGGTGTTGGTGGCGCAGCAGATCCTGCAGGCGCTGGGGTTGCGCGCCTTCACGCCGCAGGTTATCGCCTGCCCAGGCTGTGGCCGCACCAGCAGCAGTTTCTTCCAGGAGTTGGCGGCTCAGATTCAGCAGTATTTGCAAGCGCAGATGCCGGTGTGGCGCCAGCAATACCCGGGTGTGGAGAATCTGCATGTGGCGGTGATGGGCTGTGTGGTCAACGGACCGGGAGAGAGCCGGCATGCCAACATCGGCATAAGCTTGCCCGGCACCGGTGAGCAGCCCGTGGCGCCGGTGTACATCGACGGCGAACGCACCGTCACGCTGAAAGGCGAAGGGATCGCAACTCAGTTCCAGGCGATCGTTGAGGATTACGTGCGCCGAAAATACGGGCGCGCGCAGGCGTGAGTAGGCCATGAGTAAGCCGAGGCTAGCCGCCGTGCGCGGCATGAACGATTTGCTGCCTTCCGAGGCGCCGCTGTGGGAATGGTTTGAGGCGCGCGTGCTGGACTGGCTGCGCAGCTATGGCTACCAGCAGATCCGCACCCCGATACTTGAGCACACTGAGGTGTTCGTACGCGGCATCGGTGAGGTCACCGACATCGTCGAGAAAGAGATGTACTCGTTCGAGGATCGGCTCAACGGTGAGCAGTTAACGCTTCGTCCCGAGTTCACCGCGGGCGTCATCCGTGCCGTCCTCGAGCACAACCTCACTTATGACGGGCCGCGTCGTCTCTGGAGTATCGGGCCCGTGTTTCGACACGAGCGTCCGCAGCGGGGACGTTATCGCCAGTTCCATCAGGTCAATGTCGAGGCGCTAGGGTTTGCTGGGCCAGATATCGATGCCGAGCACATTGTGATGCTGGCGCGCTTATGGAAGATCGTTGGGCTGACGCGCATCCGGCTGGAGCTGAACTGCCTCGGCCAGGCCGAGGAGCGCGCGCGCTATCGCACCGATTTGATCGCGTACTTTGAGCGTCATCTGCAGCGACTCGATGCCGACGCCCGGCGCCGGCTGTATACGAACCCTCTGCGAATCTTGGATAGCAAGAACGCGGAGCTTGCCGATGTGGTGGCGGGGGCACCTCGCATTACCGACTACCTTAGTGCCGAGTCGCGTGGCTTCTTCGAGCGATTGCAGTCGCTGCTCACAGCGGCCGGTGTAGCCTTTACGGTCAACCCGCGGCTTGTCCGGGGGCTCGATTACTACAACCTGACCGTGTATGAGTGGATCACCGACGCTTTAGGGAGCCAAGGTACCGTGTGCGGCGGTGGCCGCTACGATCCCCTCGCCGAGCGAATGGGGGGGCGGTCCACGCCCGGCTGTGGCTTTGCGATTGGCATGGAGCGCGTCATCGAACTGTTACGAGCTTGCGGCCAGGGTCAGACCGCGCCAGCGCTCGACGTATATGTCGTGCATCAAGGAGGGGCGACCGCGCAGGCAGCTTTTCTGCTCGCTGAGCGGCTGCGCGACGCAGGCCTGGATGTCGCCTACCACGCCGGCGAGGCGAGTCTGAAATCACAAATGAAAAAGGCTGACGCGAGCGGGGCGGAATTCGCTGTGATCATTGGCGAGCGCGAGCTGGCTGCCGGCGAGGCGGCCATCAAGGCATTGCGTGCGCAAAACGCTCAGGCGCCTTTTGCACGGCAAAGCACGGTGCCGCAGGAAAAGCTGGCTGAGGCGTTGATCGATGCGCTAACAGACGGCAGTCCGGAAGATTGAGCGTCATCATGGCTTACGACTTGCAGGAACAAGAGCAGATCGCAGCGCTGAAAGCGTGGTGGGAAAAATACGGCACCTTTGTGCTGACGATTGTCACGCTGCTGCTGGTGGCAGCGGCGGCCTATAACGGCTGGCGCTGGTACGAGCAGCGCCAGGCGCATGCTGCCGGGCTACTGTACGAACAGATGTTGCGCGCGCAGGCCGAGAAGGATACGGCTAAAGCTCGTGAGGTAGCCGGCACCTTGCTTGAGAAACACGGCCGCACGCTATATGCGGCATTGGCAGCTTTGCAGGCGGCGCGACTCTACCATGATGCCGGTGATTGGAAGGCCGCGGCTGCACAGCTGCGCTGGGTGATCGACAAGTCCGGCCGGCCGGAATTGGTTGCCACTGCGCGGGTGCGCTTAGCTGGAGTGCTGCTTGATGCACAGCAATATGAAGAGGCCCTGGCGGCCCTTGCTGGTGAGGTGCCGCCGTCGCACGCGGTGCAGTTCGCTGACCGACGCGGGGACATTTTGGTTGCGCAGGGCAAAGTGGAGCAGGCGCGCGCCGCCTACGAGCAAGCGCTGCGAGAGGCGCGCGAAGATCACCCATTGCGCTTACTCATCCAATTTAAGCTGGACGCGTTGCCTGCGGCCTCATAAAAGAGAAGATGCGATGACGATCGCTTCGGCGCGAACCGCGGCGCTGCTCGCGCTGCCTCTGACGCTTGCGGCTTGCTCGGCGCGGGATCCGGCGTTCAGCAAGCCAGCTGAGCTAGTCGAAATCAAAACGCCGCATCCGACACGCATCCTCTGGCAGGTGCATATTGGCCGTGCACGTGGGGCGGTACTACAACCGGCGGTGGTGGAAAACGCTGTCTACGCGGCTGCCGCTGATGGCACCGTTGCTCGCATTGCGCCCGATACCGGCCAGCAGGTTTGGCGCATTCAACTTGACCTGAACGTCTCTGCTGGAGTGGGCAGCGATGGCTTGCGGGTCGTAGTAGCATCTCCGCGCGGTGAGGTCTTGGCACTGGCGCCCGATGGAAAAGAATTGTGGCGGGCGCGCGTCTCTAGCGACGTCACCGCGCCGCCGCTGGTTGGACGCGGCCTCGTGATCGTGCGATCCACCGATCACCGTGTTGCTGCCTTTGAAGCCGAATCCGGCAAGCGGCGCTGGATTTATCAGCGCCAGACACCACCGCTTGCGCTGCGGGCGCCCACCGAAATGACATTTGCCGGTGACACGGTGTTGGTGGGCTTCCCCGGTGGCAAGTTAGTGGCGCTCGCGTTGGCCAATGGGGCACCGCGGTGGGAGCTGACCGTCTCAGAGCCCAAGGGGACCACCGAAGTGGAGCGCCTGGCCGATGTCGTGGGGCAGCCCGCGGTCGAAGGCGGCGAGGTTTGCGCCGCGTCTTTCCAGGGCCGGCTGGTGTGCGCCGATGTGGGCAGCGGCAACCTGCGTTGGGCGCGGGAGTTGTCTGCTGTCAATGGGCCGACGATGACCGGCACGCGGGTCTACGCTGTCGATGCGCGATCACACGTCTACGCGTATTGGCGCGAGGGGGGCGCTCATGCTTGGCGTAACGAGCAATTGCAGAACCGTGCGCTAGGCGCTCCGCTTGCGCTGCCGCAGGCTGTGGCCGTTGGCGACTTCGAAGGCTACGTGCACTTCCTGCGCGAGGAAGATGGCGGGCTACTGGCGCGCGTTCGGGTGGACGGTGGCGCGATCGTGGCGCGCCCGCAGCGCTTCGCCGATGGACTGATCGTCCAAACCGAGGGTGGAGAGGTCGCCTTGCTGAGGATGGATCGCTAAAGGGCAAAGCGGCGCGCACCCATGAAGCCGGTGGTTGCACTGGTCGGTCGACCTAACGTCGGCAAGTCCACTCTATTCAATCGGCTGACGCGCAGCCGCGCTGCGCTGGTGGCGGACTTCCCCGGCTTGACGCGTGACCGTCATTACGGCAGCGGCCGCATCGGGCCGGTGCCATATTTAGTGATCGATACCGGCGGCTTCGAGCCGGCGGCCGACACCGGGATCGTGCGAGCGGTCGCTGAGCAAGCGGAGCAGGCGATTGCCGAAAGCGACGTGATTATTTTCGTGCTCGACGCTCGCACCGGACTGACAGCGCAGGATCGGCGGATCGCGGATCGGCTGCGCAAGAGCGGTCGGCGGGTCGTGCTGGCTGCTAACAAGGCCGAGGGCTTGCCGCCACATGCTTGCGCGGAATTCTACGAGCTGGGGTTGGGCCAGCCGCATCCGATCTCTGCCGCGCATGGCGACGGCGTGGCGGCGTTGATGGAGGCCGTTCTGAGCGACTTTCCCAGCGCTGAGGAGGAGCCGCAAGCGGGCACCAGCGACCGAATCCGCGTGGCCATCGTCGGGCGGCCGAATGTAGGTAAATCCACGTTAGTCAATGCGTTACTTGGCGAGCCGCGGCAGATCACCTACGACGAACCTGGCACGACGCGGGATGCGATCGAAATCGATTTCGAATACGAAAACACGCGCTATACGCTAATTGACACAGCGGGCTTGCGTCGGCGCGGCAAGGTGCTGGAAACAATCGAAAAATTCTCGGTAATTAAGACACTGCAGGCAATCGAACGCTGCCACGTGGCGTTGCTGCTGCTCGACGGCGCGGATCAGATCACTGAGCAGGACGCGCATATTGCCGGGTTTATTCTGGAAACCGGCCGGGCGCTGGTTATAGCTGTCAACAAATGGGATGGTCTGGAGGCCGCACAGCGGGAACGCATAAAGCGCGAGTTGCCGCGCCGGCTGCACTTTCTCGACTGGGCGGCGCGCCACTTTATCTCGGCGCGCGAGGGGACCGGACTTGCCGGCATGATGCGCTCTGTGCAGGTAGCTTACCGCGCCGCTTTTGCCAAACTGTCGACCCCCCGCCTAACACGGGCACTGGCCGCGGCGGTCCAGCGACAGCCGCCGCCTCGCAGTGGGCGCACCCGTCCTAAGCTGCGTTACGCCCATCAGGGAGGCCAGAACCCGCCGGTGATCGTGATTCATGGCAATGCCCTGCACAGCGTGCCCGATGCGTACCGGCGTTATCTGGAGGGATGGTTCCGGCAAGCGTTTGACCTCCAGGGAACCCCCTTGCGCATTGAATTCCGTACTGGGGTCAATCCGTATGCCGGGCGGCATTGATGGGGAGTCCGCTAGATGGGCGGTGGCGGCAGAGGAGGTTTTTCGATACATTGAATTTCGCGCGTGCGGTCGCATCTAAGGGTGCGGGAGGTGCGCCCTGACAGCGCCGCTTGGCGGCGTCGCGCAGAATCGATCGGAGCGACCATGAGCAACAAAGGGCAATTGCTACAAGACCCGTTTTTAAACGCTCTGCGGAAAGAGCACATTCCGGTATCTATCTACTTAGTCAACGGCATTAAGTTGCAGGGCCATATTGAGTCGTTCGACCAATACGTGGTGCTTCTGCGCAACACCGTGACCCAAATGGTGTACAAGCACGCGATTTCCACCGTAGTGCCGGCGCGGTCGGTGAACCTCAATTTGGAGCAATCGAGCTGAACGCGTTTATGGATGGCCAGCGCGCTGACGCACCGGCGCGCGCGGTGATCGTTGGGGTCGCGCTATCGGACGTCGATGCCACGGCGGCGTCGGACTCGCTAGACGAGCTGGCTCAATTGACCACGTCAGCGGGAGCTGGCTTGGTGGGCCGCACGCTGGTGCGGCGTGCGCGGCCGGACCCCGCATACTTTATCGGCCGCGGCAAAGTTGATGAAATCCGCCAGCTCGTTGCCGAAAACGGAGCTGATGCGGTGGTCTTTGACGTGCCTTTGTCGCCGGGGCAGCAACGCAACTTAGAGCGCGCGCTTGGGATCGCGGTGCTGGACCGCACGGCGCTGATCTTGAACATCTTCGCGCAGCGGGCGCAGAGCCGCGAAGGCAAGTTGCAGGTGGAGTTGGCGCGTCTTGAGCATCTGTCGACGCGATTGGTGCGGGGGTGGACCCATCTGGAGCGACAGCGTGGTGGTCTTGGCAAAACCGGCGGGCCGGGTGAAAAACAAATCGAACTGGACCGCCGCCAAATCGCTCAGCGCGTCAAACTTTTGCGCGAACGATTAAAGACGCTGCAGCGGCAGCGGCGAACCCAGCGGCGTGCGCGGCTGCGGTGCGACGTCTTTACGGTGTCGCTTGTTGGCTATACGAATGCCGGTAAATCGACGTTATTCAATGCGCTGACGCGCGCCCAGGTGCTCGCAGCCGACCAGTTGTTTGCGACCCTCGATACGACGGTGCGACGTTGCTACCTCGATGGCGCAGGTGAGGTAGTGCTTTCCGATACCGTTGGCTTTATCCGCGGTTTGCCGCACCAGCTTGTGGCTGCTTTCAAATCGACGCTGGAGGAATCGGTCCAGGCCGATCTACTGCTACACGTCGTGGATGCAGCAGCGCCGGCGCGCCAAGCGCACATCGAGGTCGTGCAGCGCGTCCTGACTGAGATCGGTGCCGATCACGTGCCGCAACTGCTTGTCTTTAACAAGATCGACCGGCTGCCGCGCGCTCCGGCCGTCGAACGCGACCCCTATGGTACGATCCATGCAGTTTTCGTAAGCGCTGCGACCGGTCTCGGTCTGCAGGAACTGCGCGCAGCGATCGTCGAGCGACTGATGACGGCGCGCTCCACCGATGCGGTCGCTGAAGCGGTAATCCGAACCGAGCTGGCTGTCTGAACCGGCGAGCAGCGCATCGCCTGGCGGTCTGACCATCAACACTTGAGCGCGATGTCCCTGAATGATCCGCAATGGGGCCGCGGCGGTGCCTCCGGCACCGGTCGCGATGGTGAATCGCGCGGGCCGCAGCGTCCCGGCGGGCGCGACGGTCCGCCTGATCTCGACGAACTCTGGCGAGATTTCAATCGCCGGCTTAATGCCTTGTTTGGCCGCGGCGGCAACGGGCGCAGTGCCGGTGGCGGTATGCGGCCCGATGCAAAAGGCGCAGGATTTGGCGTGTTAGCGGTCTTAGTGGCAGCCGTGCTGATTTGGCTTGGCAGCGGCTTCTACATCGTGCAGGAGGGACAAACCGCGGTGGTGACAACGTTTGGTAAATACAGCGAATCGACCCCGCCGGGCTTTCGCTGGCGCCTGCCGTGGCCAATTCAGTCACACGAGATCGTTGACGTGCTGTCGGTGCGGACTGTCGAAATCGGCGCACGCGGGCGCGCCGATCGCCTGAAAGAGGCGTTGATGCTGACCGATGATGAGAACATTGTCGACGTGCACTTTACCGTCCAATACCGGATCCGCGAGGATGCTACCGGCGCACGCGACTTTGTGTTTAATCACCGCTTCTCAGGCAACAATGCCAGTGAAACGGTCGTGCAGGTGGCTGAGTCAGCGATGCGAGAGGAAATTGGCCGCCGTCTGATGGATGCCGTGTTATTCGAAGCGCGGCAGCAAATCGCCGACGCCACGCGCAAGCGCATGCAGGAGATGCTAGACCGGTACGGTACCGGCATTGTGGTGCAAGAGGTGGCGATTCAGAACGCGCAACCCCCAGAACAAGTGCAGGCCGCGTTTGATGACGCGGTAAAGGCCGGCCAAGATCGAGAACGACTAATCAACGAGGGGCAAGCGTACGCCAATGATGTGGTACCGAAGGCGCGTGGTACGGCGGCGCGCCTCATCCAGGAGGCCGAAGGGTACCGTACGCGGGTCATCGAGACGGCGCAAGGCGATGCTGCGCGCTTCAAGCAGCTCTTGGTCGAGTACAACCGCGCCCCCGCGGTCACGCGAGAGCGTCTGTATTTGGAGACGATGCAGCAGATTCTGGCCAATACAACAAAAGTATTGATCGATACGCGTGCCAACAGCAATTTGCTTTATCTACCGCTGGACAAGCTATTGCAACAGGCGCAGGCGGAGAGTGTGCCCGCGACGCCGCGCGTAGCACCTGCGCCGACGCAAAACGACGCGGCGCCAACAGACGTGCGGGGCCGCGATACGACGCGTAGCCGGGAACGCGACTCGCGCTAAGGGGGGACGATGAACCTAAACCGCGTCGCTGGCACACTGATCGCGCTGGTGGTGGCCGCTGTGATTTTTCGCGCCTGTGCGTTTATTGTTGATCAGCGGCAGTATGGGCTGGTATTCGCGTTCGGCCAGCTGCGCGAGGTCATTACGGAGCCTGGTCTGCACTTTAAGTTGCCACCACCGTTCCAAAACGTCGTGTACTTGGACAAACGGATCTTGACGATCGATACACCGCAGCAGGACCGTGTGCAGACTTCGGAAAAGAAAAACCTGCTGATTGACTCGTTCGTCAAATGGCGCATTGCTGATCCGCGCCGCTATTGGGTCAGCTTTACGGGCAGTGAGCGTGCCGCGCAGGAGCGCATCTCGTCGCTCGTGCGCGACGCGCTCAACCAGGCGGTCAACCGCCGCACCGTCAACGACATTACCTCGCGCGAGCGTGACCGCGCGATGGAAGAAATTCGCGTCGCGGTGCAAGAGCGGGTGAGGGACGTCGGCGTAGAGATTGTCGACGTGCGGCTGAAGCGGGTCGACTTTGTGCCAGAGATCAACACGGACGTCTTCCGCCGGATGGCCTCCGAGCGACAGCGGGTGGCGACCGAGCAACGCTCAATCGGCGCTGCCGAGGGCGAGAAGATTCGCGCGGATGCCGACCGCCAGCGAGAAGTGCTGCTGGCGGAGGCCTACCGAGAGGCCCAGCGCATCAAGGGCGAGGGGGACGCGAAGGCGGCGGCGATCTACGCCGCGGCGTTTAGCCAGAACCCGGAATTTTTCAGTTTCTACCGCAGTCTGGAGGCATACCGAGCGGCCTTCCGCAACCGCAGCGATGTGCTGGTGATCGACCCGTCCTCGGAGTTTTTTAAGTACCTGCGCGCCCCATCGGCGCAACGTGCCTCGCGCTGATGAACGGCACGACCTTCGGTTTAGCGATCGCGCTGATGTTGATCTTGGAAGGGCTGCTGCCGCTGGCGGCACCGGCGCGCTGGCGTGAGATCTTTCAACGTGTTTCGGCGCTGACCGACGGTCAGATTCGTTTTTTCGGGTTGGCCGCCGTCGGCAGTGGGTTGGCACTGCTGCTGGTGCTGCTGTAGGCACGACAGCGCACCCATGGCGAGCTGGCTGCTTCCGGAAGGGATCTCCGACGTGCTGCCTGAGGAGGCGCGGCGCGTCGAGGGCCTACGGCGCGCACTGCTCGATTTATACGCCAGCTATGGCTACGAGTTCGTGATCCCGCCGCTGATCGAGTATCTGGACTCGCTGCTCACCGGCACCGGGCGTGACCTGGACCTGCGCACGTTTAAGTTCGTCGATCAACTGTCGGGCCGCCAATTGGGTCTGCGCGCCGATATCACGCCGCAGACCGCTCGCATCGATGCTCATATTTTGAACCGCAGCGGTGTCGTGCGGCTCTGCTATGCCGGCAGCGTGCTGCATACACGACCAGCACACCCGCTGGCCACACGGCAGCCGATTCAGGTTGGCGCGGAGCTCTACGGGCATGCAGGGCTCGCGGCAGATGCGGAGATACAGCAACTGGCGGTGGCCTCGCTGCGACGGGCTGGCGTGCAACGCGTCGTGCTGGACCTCGGGCATACGGCCATCGTGCGGGCGCTGCTGGCGGACGTGCCGCCTCCGATCGCTGAGCAAATCATCGACGCCTTGGCAGCAAAAGACGCGCCGGCGCTGCGCGCAGCAGCGCGCGTTGCGCCGCCCGCGACGGCGGCTGCCGTCGAGGCGTTGACCCATCTGCATGGTGACGTTCGTGTCATCGATGAGGCGCGGCGGCTGCTGCCGTCGCAGCCGATAATCGTCCGTGCATTGGACGATCTCGCCCGGCTGGCAGAGATCAGTGATGCGGATGAGGTCGGTATTGATTTGGCTGACTTGCACGGTTACCGCTACTACACCGGCGTGAACTTCGCTGCCTATGAGCCGCGTGTGGCCGGCGCGTTGCTGCGGGGGGGCCGCTACGACGACATTGGGCGCGCTTTCGGACGGGCGCGTCCGGCCACCGGTTTTTCGGTCGACTTACGCGACCTCGTGCGCCTGCACGAGGGGGACCCTGCGCCGCTTCCGATTGTGGCGCCGGCCGATGATGATCCGGCGCTGGCGCAGGCAGTCGCGGCGCTACGTGCTAACGGTGCGGTGGTGGTACGACAGTTGGCTCCGGACGAACCGCTGCCAGCGTTAGCGCGTCGGCTCTGCCGCATCGACGGTCGCTGGCAGGTGGTCGATCAGGATTAAACGGAGCAGGGAATGGTGAGAAATTTGGTCGTCGTCGGCACCCAGTGGGGCGACGAGGGGAAAGGCAAGATCGTCGACTGGTTGACGGAGTATGCCGATGGCGTGGTGCGCTTCCAGGGCGGGCACAACGCCGGCCATACGCTGGTCATCAACGGCCGCCGGACGATCCTGCGGCTGATTCCATCGGGCATTCTGCGGCCGCAGGTGGCCTGCTATATCGGTAACGGCGTGGTGCTGTCACCGCAAGCGCTGCTAGACGAAATCGACGAGCTGCAGGCTGCCGGCGTAGAGACGGCGGGACGGCTGGCGATCAGCGGCAGCTGTCCGCTGATCCTCGACTACCATGTGGCGCTGGACCGCGCACGGGAGGCGCGTCGCGGTGCTGGCAAGATCGGAACGACAGGCCGCGGTATCGGTCCGGCCTATGAGGATAAGGTGGCCCGGCGCGCTGTGCGCGCGCAGGATTTGTTTGATCCGGCGCGCTTTGCCGAGCGCGTACGCGAAGCGCTGGATTTGCACAATTTCGTGCTCGTTCATTACCTTCATGCTGAGCGGATTGACCCGCAGCAGGTGATTGATAACACGCTGGCGCTTGCGCCCCGGCTGAAGCCGATGGTATGCGACGTCTCATACCGTTTAAATGAAGCGATGCAGCGCGGGCACCGTCTTCTTTTCGAAGGGGCGCAGGGAGCGCTGCTGGACGTCGATCACGGTACCTACCCATACGTGACCTCCAGCAATACGGTGGCGGGTGCGGCTGCCGCCGGCGCCGGGGTGGCGCCGCAGAAGCTTGATTATGTGCTCGGCATCACCAAGGCGTATGCGACCCGCGTCGGCTCCGGCCCATTCCCGACCGAATTACTGGATGCCACCGGCGAATGGCTGCGCACGAAAGGCAACGAGTTTGGCTCGGTGACGGGACGACCGCGTCGCTGCGGCTGGTTCGATGCGGCGGCGCTGCGTCGCTCGGTGCAGCTCAATGGCACAACCGGCCTTTGCATTACTAAGTTAGACGTGCTGGATGGGCTGCCGGTGGTGCGCCTGTGCGTCGGTTACCGGGTCGATGGCAAACCGACCGATATCCTGCCATTCGGGGCTGATGAAGTTGCGCGCTGCGAACCGGTGTATGAGGAGTTTCCGGGCTGGAGCGAGTCAACGTTTGGCGTCCGTCGGTGGGAGGATCTGCCGGCAGCGGCACGCCGCTACTTGCAACGGCTCGCTGAGGTTACCGGTGTGCCGATTGATCTCGTCTCCACAGGACCGGAACGGGACCAGACGATTGTGTTGCGTCAACCGTTTGCTGCATGAGCCAGGCAGCGGGGAAAAACGAACGGCTGTACGTTAGCTGGGCTGAATATCACCGGCTCATTGAGACGCTGGCCCTGCGCGTCTATGAGTCGGGCTATGCCTTTGACTCGTTACTATGCCTGGCCCGCGGTGGTCTGCGCGTCGGCGACGTAATTTCCCGTATCTTTGAACGCCCATTGGCCATTCTGGCGACAAGCTCTTACCGGGAGGCTGCCGGCACCCAGCGCGGCGCGCTGGACATCGCGACCCATATCACAACGACTGGCGGCGATCTGCACGGACGCCTGCTGCTGGTCGACGACTTGGTGGATACCGGTACAACGCTGGCGCGCGTGGTGGAGCTGCTGCGGAGCCGCTTTCATCAACTAACGGAGGTACGTACCGCCGTCATCTGGTACAAGGCGGTCTCTTCGTTTCGTCCCGATTATCACGTCGTTTACTTGCCGCACAGCCCTTGGATACAGCAGCCTTTTGAGGAATACGACACACTGCGCCCCCCGCAGCTGGCGGCGCGGTTGCAAGCATATGGGCGGGTTGATTGAAAGCGGTAGCTTTAGCGCGAAAGAAAACGGCCTGCGATAGCAGGCCGTCTGAATTGGTGCCCAGGAGAGGACTCGAACCTCCACACCTCGCGGCGCTAGTACCTGAAACTAGTGCGTCTACCAATTCCGCCACCTGGGCAGACATGGGTGGCATTTTAAATTGCGTGCCCGTGCTGTCAAACGCACGCCGCCCATGAGCGACAGCGATCGCCTCGAGTGCACCGCACTGCTGCAGGCGCTGGCCAATGCGCGCGCACCGCTGGCGCCCGCTGAGCTGTTTGCGCAGCTGGGGGCACCGGAGCATCTGCGCGAGCGCTTCGAGGCAGCGCTGGCACAGCTCGAGCGTGAGGGACGGGTGATTCGTAACCGAGCAGGGCTGCTGCTGTTGGCCGCGCGCGCCAACCTGTTGTCCGGACAGGTGCAGGGGCACCGCGAGGGCTACGGCTTTTTGGTGCGCGACGACGGAGGACCCGATTTGGTGCTGCCCGAGCATGAAATGAGCAAGGTACTGCACGGTGATCGGGTGGTGGCGCGTATCACGGGCACCGACCGGCGCGGACGGCTCGAGGGCGAGATCGTCGAGGTCATCGAACGGCGCACACACCGGCTCGTAGGCCGGTTATTAAATGAGCGCGGCGTGATGGTCGTGGCGCCGGAGGACCAGCGAATCACACATGACATCCTGATTCCGCCGGGGGCGACTCTAAACGCTGAGCCCGGCCAGGTGGTGGTGGTCGAGATTGTCCAGCAGCCGCAGCGACACGTGCAGCCGGTAGGACGAGTGGTCGAGGTACTCGGTGCGATCGACGACCCTGGCATGGAAATCGAAATTGCGGTGCGTAAGTTTTCCGTGCCCTACCAGTTTTCTGCTGAGGCGCTTGCGGCCGCGGAGGCGCTGCCTGATCAGGTACGACCGCGTGATCGCAAAGGGCGGGTAGACCTGCGGGACGTGCCGCTGGTGACCATCGACGGCGAAGATGCTCGCGACTTCGATGACGCCGTTTATTGCGAGCCGCTGGGTCGCGGACGCCGAAAATGGCGGCTCGTGGTAGCGATTGCCGATGTCAGCCATTATGTGCAGCCGGGCGATGCGCTCGATGTCGAAGCGCAGCTGCGCTCAACCTCGGTGTACTTCCCGCGCCGCGTCATCCCTATGCTGCCTGAGAAGCTGTCCACGGGCCTGTGCTCGTTGAATCCGCAAGTGGACCGGCTGGTGCTCGTCGCCGATATGGTGGTGGACGCCAAAGGGCGCATTACCGCCTACCAGTTTTATCCCGCCGTGATGCGCTCGGCTGCACGCCTCACGTACGACGAAGTCTGGGAGGCGCTGTCACAGCCCGACAGCAGCGCAGCGCGGCGGCTAGCATGCCTGCGCGAGCCACTGGAAAACCTGTACGCTGTCTTTGAGGTACTGGCGCGCGCGCGCGATGCCCGCGGGGCGATCGACATGGAAACCGTCGAGACACAGATCGTCTGTGACGCCAACGGACGGGTCGAGAAGATTTTACCCCGTGTGCGCAACGACGCCCACCGCATGATCGAAGAGTGCATGTTGGCGGCCAATGTCTGCGCTGCTGACTTTGTGCGGCAACACAAGCATCCGGCCCTGTATCGAGTGCACGAGGGCCCGACGCCGGAGCGGCTGGCCAACTTGCGCGCGCTGTTGAAATCGCTTGGTCTGCAGCTGGGGGGTGGTGAGTCGCCCAGGCCTGCCGACTACGCGGCGCTACTGGCGCGTATTCGTATGCGGCCAGACCGGCATTTGTTACAGACGGCTCTGCTGCGTTCGATGCAGCAGGCGGTCTACAGCCCGCACAACGTTGGTCACTTTGGCTTAGCTTACGAAGCGTATACCCATTTTACGTCGCCGATCCGCAGGTATCCGGACCTGCTGATGCACCGTGTGATTAAGGCGATCCTGGCAGGCCGTCGCTATGAACCGACACTGGCAAAAATCGACCTACCATTCGTGCCGGTGCGGGTGCCGGCACCGGCGCAAGCATCGGCTGACGATGGTTCCATCACGATTTGGGAAAAGCTTGGTTTAATCTGCTCGGCCAACGAACGGCGCGCCGATGAGGCGACGCGCGACGTAGAGGCTTGGCTGAAAAGCTACTACATGCGCGAGCGGGTCGGGGAGACCTATAGCGGCACTGTCAGTGCGGTGGTGCCTTTCGGCGTCTTTGTTATGTTGGATGAACTGTTCGTCGAAGGGCTGGTGCATGTCTCGGAGCTTGGTTCCGAGTATTTTCACTACAACGAAGCGCTGCACGAGTTGCGCGGCGAGCGCACTGGCCTACGGTACCGTCTAGGAGACCGCCTGACCGTGCAGGTGTCGCGCGTCGATCTGGAGGCGCGCCGCATTGAGTTCCGCCTCGTCCGGCCGGAGGTAGTCCGGCCACTAGTGACGGGGACGCGGCCTTCGCGCAAAGGCGAAAGCGTGGAAGAGCGTCGCGCCCGGCAAGCCACCAGAGCTGCGCGCGAGCGCCAGCGGCGCAAGCAGGTCAGTGGCAAAGTGGGCGTAGGCCGAGCGCGACGCGGCCGCTCGCGGCGTCGGGGTGTGCGATGAAAGGCCGACCCATTGCCGGATTTCACGCTGTCAACGCCCGGCTGAAGCACGCGCCCGATTCGATTGTTGCGCTGTACGTGGACGCTAGCCGCCGCGACGCACGCATGCGCGATTTGTTGGCGCGCGCAGAGCAAGTCGGTGTACGAGCGATTCAAGTGCCTGTGCAGCGGCTGCGTGGGTTAGCCGGCGACGTTGTGCATCAGGGCGTGGTGGCATTGTGCAGCGCCGAGCAACCGGCAGTGACGCTTCCGGACGTGCTGAGTAAGGTCAGCGCCACCACGCTACTGTTATTGCTTGATGGCGTTACCGATCCGCGCAATTTGGGCGCGTGCTTGCGCACGGCCGATGCGGCCGGCGCGACAGCTGTCGTGGTGCCGCGTGACCGCGCCGCGGCCCTCAGCGTTGCGGCCCAGAAAACCGCTGCCGGGGCGACTGTGCCGTTGGTGGTCGTCACGAATCTGGCACGCGCGATGCAAGATATCAGGGAAGCGGGGGTATGGATCGTTGGGGCGGATGCGCAAGCGCCGCGCACAATTTTCGATATCGATCAACGTGGTGCGATCGCATGGGCGCTTGGCGCGGAAGGCAGCGGGTTGCGCCGCCTGACGCGCGAACGTTGCGACTGGCTGGCTCGCATTCCAATGGTTGGCCGCGTCGAGAGCCTGAATGTGTCCGTCGCTGCTGGGATCTGCCTTTTTGAGACCGTGCGCCAGCGGGGGGCAGCTTGAACCGGATCGTCGGCGGGATGAAGATCTGACCGCATGGATATGCAAGCGATTACCCTGGCGCGAGCTGTTCTTGCTGCTGCCCGTCGCCCGGTCGTGCTGACGGGTGCGGGCATGTCTGCGGAAAGCGGCGTGCCAACCTTTCGGGACGCGCTCACCGGTCTGTGGTCGAATTTCGATCCCGAGCGCCTGGCCTCACCGGAAGGGTTTGCCGCCGATCCGCCGCTGGTCTGGGGCTGGTACAGCGAGCGGCGTCGAGGCGTCCTGCGCGCGCAGCCAAATGCGGGCCACTTAGCGCTGGCGCGTGCGGCCGCGTATTTCGAGCAATTTCCGATCGTTACGCAAAACGTGGATGGTTTGCACGCGCGGGCGGGCAGCCTGGACGTGCTGGAATTGCACGGCAATATCTTGCGGACGAAATGCTTCGGGGAGTGTGGGTTTCGCTGTGATGATCCAAAAGACTTACCCGCTGGCGAGCCGCCCGCCTGTCCGCGCTGCGGCCAGTGGTTGCGCCCAGATGTCGTCTGGTTTGGGGAATTGCTCGATGCGGTGCTGTTGGAGCGCGCCGAGCAGCTGGCGCAGTGCTGCGATGTGATGCTCGTGGTTGGCACTTCGGGAGTTGTGTACCCCGCAGCGGCGCTGCCGGGGCGGGCACGACGCGCTGGCGCTCAAGTTATCATTGTCAATCCGCATCCAAGTGAGCTGGATGATCAGGCGCACCTGTTGATCCGCGACACCGCGGCGCGCGCATTGCCGATGTTGTTCGAACCAGCTTGAGTGGGCGTGCTGCAGTGCGGTAACATATTAGTTTTCCGTCCTTGCCGCACCGGTCCGCAGATGCGGGGACGCAACCGGGCGGCTTTACAGCCACAAGGAAGGAGCAGCGATGCGTCACTATGAAATCTGCTTCATCGTGCATCCGGATCAAAGTGAACAGGTCCCGGCGATGATCGAACGTTACAAAAACATCGTGACCAGCCAGGGCGGCCGGGTGCATCGGGTGGAGGATTGGGGGCGGCGGCAGCTTGCCTACCCGATTCAAAAGCTCGTCAAAGCGCACTACGTGCTGATGAACATCGAGTGTGGCAAGGCCACGCTACAAGAACTGGAGCACGCATTCCGTTATAACGATGCGGTCCTGCGTCATTTGACCATCGGCATGAAGAAAGCCGAGACCGGACCGTCGCCGATGATGAAACTCGTCGAGCGCGAGGAAGCGAAAAAGGCGGCCGCTGAACAGAGCGCGTCCGCATAAACACTCGGCTTTGTGAACCGGCTAGCGCTGCGGGCGCGGTTGGTGCGGCACCTGTTGGCGCGTCTGACGCCGTCGGGGCTGCGCGTGCAAGACTTCGGCTTCCATTTTCACGGCACGGTCGTGGAGGCGATGAGCGAGCGGATGCTCGATTTCGAGTTCGAGGCACGCGCAGTCGGTGCGGTGGCGGAGCGTTTGGCGGCAGTCCCACTGGGCGCGACCTTGCGCATGAGCGCGTTTCTTGCGCCAAGCAGTCGTGGCGCACGGCGCTTGCGTATCCATATCACCGATTTCGAAGTTGAATAGGAGTTGACGATGGCTACAGGCAAAAGCAAATCGAAAAGCAAAAGCCGCCGCGCAGACACCTTATTTAAGCGCAAGAAGTTCTGCCGTTTTACCGCTGAGGGCGTAGAGCAAATCGACTACAAGGACATCGAGACACTGCGTGACTTCATTACCGAAACAGCGAAGATCATGCCGGCACGGCTGACGGGCACCAAAGCGCGCTACCAGCGCCAGCTTGACACCGCGATCAAGCGCGCGCGCTTCTTGGCCTTATTGCCGTATACCGACAACCATTAAGGGGCCGGGGAGACGTCTATGATGCAAGTCATCTTGCTCGAAAAAGTGGCAAACCTCGGCACCTTGGGGGAAGTCGTTAAGGTCAAGAACGGCTATGCCCGCAACTATCTGATTCCACAGGGGAAAGCGAAGCGGGCCACAGAGGCGGCGATTCGAGAGTTCGAGGCGCGACGTGCTGAACTGGAGCGCGCACAAGCAGAGAAGCTGGCGGCTGCTCAGGCGGTGGGCGAGAAGCTCAATGGCATTACGGTGCAGATTACGGCCAAAGCGGGCGTAGACGGACGGTTGTTCGGCTCCGTTACGAATTACGACATCGCCGAGGCGCTGACCCAACAAGGATTCCAGGTTACAAAAAGCATGATTCGCTTGCCGCAGGGGCCGCTGAAGAGCGTCGGCGATCACAAGGTGGCGGTTGCCCTGCATGCAGACGTGGTCTGCGAGATTACGGTCTCGGTACTGGGCGAAACGTCGTAGGCTCGCCCGCGCGGCTTGGCGCGGCGTAGAGAGGAATGCGCGCGCAGCGCATGGAGGCAGCGCAGTTGCAGGCGGTGCGCACGCCGCCGCACTCAATCGAGGCCGAGCAGGCTGTCCTTGGAGGGCTGCTGCTTGACAACACGGCTTGGGATCGGGTCGCTGACCTGATTACGGCCGGTGACTTCTATCGGCACGACCATCGGCTCATTTACCAGGCAATCGGAAGGCTGCGCGAGGCGGACAAGCCGGCCGATGTAGTGACCGTATTTGAGTCGCTGCAGTCTGCAGGCCGCGCTGACGATGTCGGCGGGCTAGCGTATCTGACAGCACTGGCGACGAACACGCCATCAGCTGCGAATATTCGCCGGTACGCCGAGATCGTGCGTGACCGGGCTATTCTGCGGCGGCTGGTCACAATCGGAGATGAAATCGCTACTGCGGCTTTGAATCCTCAGGGGCGTGACACGCGGGCGATTCTGGACGAGGCCGAGAGCAAGATATTTCAGATCGCCGAGGCAGGTGCGCGTGGCCGGCAAGGCTTTGTCGACATGGATCGTCTGCTCACACAAGTGGTGGAGCGCATCCAGGAGCTGTTTGAGCGGGCGCATCCGTCGGATGTGACCGGTGTGCCAACGGGGTTCGTCGATCTAGACAGCAAGACCGCGGGGCTGCAGCCAGGCGATCTGATCGTAATCGCTGGGCGGCCAAGCATGGGTAAAACGGCGTTTGCGCTGAACATCGGTGAGCACGTGGCGATCGACAACGGGCTGCCGGTGGCGGTGTTCTCAATGGAAATGAGCGCCTCCCAGCTCGCGCTGCGCCTGTTGAGCTCAGTGGGACGAATCGATCAGCAGCGGCTGCGCACCGGCCGCTTGCAAGAAGACGATTGGCCGAAATTGACAGCCGCGATGCAGAAGTTGCACGAAGCGCAGCTGTACATCGATGAGACGCCCGCGTTGAATGCGATGGACCTGCGTGCGCGGGCCCGACGGCTACATCGCACCTGCGGCAAGCTGGGACTGATCATCGTCGATTACTTGCAGCTGATGTCAGCGGTCAGCGTTGGCGAAAATCGCGCCACGGAGATTTCGGAGATTTCGCGCTCCCTAAAGGCTTTAGCTAAGGAGCTCAACGTACCGGTGGTCGCTCTATCCCAGCTGAACCGTACGGTGGAGCAACGTGCCGATAAGAGGCCAGTAATGTCGGACCTGCGCGAATCTGGCGCGATTGAACAAGATGCTGACCTGATCCTCTTTATCTACCGCGACGAAGTGTACAACCCGGATACACCGGATAAAGGGATCGCAGAGATCATCATCGGCAAACAACGCAACGGGCCAATTGGACGCGTGAGCCTGCGCTTCGGTGGTGAATACACCCGGTTCGATAATTTGGCCATAGGGCATGAGCGCGCACCTTTCTGAATGCAATGTCGCGAGTCCGCTGCCAGAAGGCCGCGAGCGGCGTACGCTGGGGCGCAAGCTGCGCTGGCATTTATGGCCGCGCGACGCGCGTTTCTTCATTTTGTTCGAGCGGCAGGCTGCATTGTGCGTGCAGAGCCTGGCGGCCCTTGCGGCGTTGCTAGCCGATGTGCGCGATCCGGACGGCCGCGTGCGGGACATTGAGGCGATCGAAAAACGCGGCGATGCGGTGGTCGAAGATGTGCGGTTGCTGCTGACGCGCACGCGATTCCCTCCTTTTGCGCGCACGGTTGTGCATGAGCTGATCAACCGCCTGGACGACGTACTGGATGTTGCCGAAGATGCGGCGCAGTCGTTGCACTTGTATCACGTCACCGCGGTGACTTCAGAGACGGTGCGGCTGGCCCAGCTAGCGCTCGCTAGCACCGAACGCCTGCAAGAAGCGATCGCGCAGCTGCGAGCGTTGCGTAGCCCGCGAGCGATCCTCGCGTTGGCGCGCGAGGTGGACGCATTAGAGGCGCAGGCCGACCACGTAATGCGGGCTGCCATGGCGCGCCTTTTTCGCGACGAAACCGACACCCGGCAGCTGGTCAAGTTGAAGGCCATCTATGAGCTTCTAGAGTCGGTGACCGACCGCTGCAAAGACGTCGGCAAGGTGCTGGAAGCAATCGTGCTCAGACACGGCTGAGCGATCGACGCGCTGGGTAGCCCATCGCCATCGCCCTGGTCGCCGTCGGCATCGCCGGCGGGTGTGGCCAGCGCTGTCTGGCATCGTCTTTGGCTGCGGCAGCATCGTGATGGGCGCCGCATTCGGCAGGTTCCGCGAGGTCGGCGTCGGCACGTTCACCGTGCTCGGCCTGCGCGCGCTCGCCGGTATGGTAGTCAACTGCGTTACCTCGATCATCACGCGCGAGCGGACGGCTGCCAGCTGCGCGGGCCTGTTTGGTGCCGCCCTCGGAACCGTAGCAGGCGTCTACACCGGCCTAGTCGAGCTGCTGTTTGTGCCCCTGGAGGACGCGGCCCTTGGAGAATGCATCGCACGCCGCGATGCGCTGCGCACCGGCAAGGCAGGGCTTGCCACTTGGCGGGGGCGGGCGGCCGGCGCGGCGATCAACCTCGCGTGATGACCGGCGCGTTCGTCGCGGCGTTGTTACTTTAGGCAAGGCACGTGTCGGTGGCTGGGCGGTGTTGAAATGCCGCCATCGGATGCTTCAGAGAACCTCCGCGGCGTGATCGGCCAGCCGCGACCGCTCGCCGCGTTGTAGCGTCACGTGGCCCGAGTGCGGCCAGCCTTTGAATCGGTCCACCACGTAAGTCAAGCCGGAACTTCCTTCGGTCAGGTAGGGCGTATCGATCTGCGCAATGTTGCCAAGACAGACGACCTTGGTGCCTGGGCCAGCGCGTGTGATCAGCGTCTTCATCTGCTTAGGCGTGAGATTCTGCGCTTCGTCAATAATCAGGTACTTGTTGATGAAGGTGCGCCCGCGCATAAAACTCATCGACTTAATGCGAATACGCGCACGGATCAGATCGTTGGTGGCGGCGCGGCCCCATTCACCCGCAGCATCGTCAGTCTTGTTCAGTACCTCGAGATTGTCCTCGAGAGCTCCCATCCAAGGGGCCATCTTTTCTTCTTCGGTGCCAGGCAGGAAGCCAATGTCCTCACCAAGTGGAACCGTGGCACGGGTGACGATAATCTCGGTGTAGCGCTTGCTCTCTAGCGTCTGTGCCAGCCCGGCGGCAAGCGCCAGCAGCGTCTTGCCGGTGCCGGCTTGGCCAATCAACGTGACAAAATCGCATTCTGGGTCCATCAGCAAGTTCAGCGCGAAACTCTGTTCTCGATTGCGCGCAGTGATGCCCCAAACCGCATTCTTCGCGTGCTGGTAGTCGCGCAGTACACGCAGGACGGCGGATTTACCCCGCACCTCTTTAACCTGAGCGTAAAAAGGGCTACCGTTTTCGAGGTAAACAAACTGGTTGACAAGCAGCTCGGCTGCCAGGGGCCCGTGAATGCGGTAGTAGGTATAGCCAGCCTGCTGCCAGGATTCCATGCCCTTGCCGTGTTTGTCCCAAAAGTTGGCTGGCAACTCTCGCATGCCGGTGTAGAGGATGTCGGTGTCCTCAAGCACCTTATCGTTGTAATAATCCTCCGCCGGCAGCCCGAGGGCGCGTGCTTTCACACGCATGTTGATGTCTTTGGACACCAGCACAACATCGCGCTGCGGATGCATCTCCTTGAGTGCCCGCACCACGCCAAGAATCTGGTTGTCGGCCTTGCCAGCAGGCAGGCTATCCGGCAGTGTCACTTTGAGCGCCTGCGTCTGAAAGAACAGCCGGCCGGCCGCCTCCGTGTTGCCGAGCGCGGACAGCGGGATGCCCTCCTCAATCGGGTTCTTGCAGGCCGCCACGAGTGCGTCAAGGGAGCGGCTGACTTGGCGCGCGTTGCGGGCGACCTCGGACATTCCTTTCTTGTGGTTGTCTAGTTCCTCCAGCGTCATCATGGGCAGGAAGACATCATGCTCTTCAAAGCGAAAGAGGCATGTTGGATCGTGCATCAGCACATTGGTGTCTAGCACGAACAGCCGGCGTGGGCCGGCGGGGGCCCGCGCCTTGCGGCCGTTGCGTGGCTTGTTTTCCACAAGGGCGAGGTGAGCGGCGGCTGCCGTGGCCGGTGTGGGTCGCGCCTGCGAACGCGGTGTGGGCGAAGCCGGCAGCCGGATCGGTTCGGCGCGGGCGGTCGGAAGAGGAGCCAAAATGGTACCGGGCTTGGTTGGCGGTTTCGGCAGCGGCATAGGGTCCTGCAAGGGTTCGGTCAGAGCGTGGTGACGAAGGCAAGCACCTCGCTGACGTGGTTGGGCACCTTAACGCCACGCCATTCACGCGCCAGCTTGCCGTCGGCACTGATCACGAAGGTGCTGCGCTCGATGCCGCGTACTTGTTTGCCGTACATGTTCTTCATCTTGATGACGCCGAACAGCTCGCACAGCTTCTCTTGTGGATCGGAGATCAGCTCGAACGGGAATTCGTACTTGGCCTTAAAATTAGCGTGGGACTTGAGGCTGTCGCGCGAGACGCCGACGATCTCCGCGCCCGCCTTGCGGAACTGCGGCCACGCCTTGGCGAAGTCGATGCCTTCTGTCGTGCAGCCGGGCGTGTTGTCTTTCGGATAAAAATACAGCACAAGCTTTTTGCCCCTGTGATCGGATAAGCGAAATGCCCCGCCGGTCGACTCGGCAGTGAAATCGGGCACCGGCTTGCCCACTTGGACTGTCATCGTGGTTTCTCTACGGTTCAATCAGCAGAATCGCGAGGACACGCCGGCCTTCGGCCATCAGGATGTTGTAGGTGCGGCAGGCAGCTGGCGTGTCCATCATTTCGACACCGATACGCGCCTGCGTCAGCGGGGTGAGCAGGCGTGGATGCAGAAAGCGCTGTTGGCGTCCCGTTCCAAGTAGCACGACATCGGGTGTGTAGGCGCGGATAGCGTCGAAATCCTCGACCCGCAGCGATTCGAAATCGCTCGCCGGCCACGGCCTGACGGGCTCGTTTGGAATGAGAACAATGGCGTGCTGGTAGCGGATGCGGTTGACCTCGACGTAGCCGGAGCCGTAGGCGGTAACCGTATTACGGTCAGTGGGCGGATCAGCGTGTAGTTTCAAGTCAACTCCGGCAACGCAGCGCTATGTTGCAACGCAGCGGCGGCTGGCGCTTCAGGTAAATTATGCCAAGCGGTACGCCGGCTGAAGGCATCCCCAGGCGACACCGGTCGGTACAGGAGAACGCATGCAATCCGAATTGCCGCGCGAATTCCCGCGCATCAAACGGCTGCCGCCGTACGTGTTCAACATCACGGCGGAGCTGAAAATGGCCGCGCGCCGTCGCGGCGAAGACATCATCGACATGAGCATGGGCAATCCGGACGGGCCCACGCCGAAGCATATCGTTGACAAGCTCGTCGAGGCGGCGCAGCGCGAAAACACGCACGGCTACTCGGTCTCCAAGGGTATACCGCGGCTGCGGCGCGCGATCGCCGGCTGGTACCAGCGCCGTTACGGGGTGGCGTTCGACCCGGATAGCGAGGCGATCGTCACGATCGGCTCCAAGGAGGGACTCGCCCATTTGATGCTGGCGATCCTGGACCGCGGCGACACCGTCCTGGTGCCGAATCCGAGCTATCCGATCCATATCTATGGTGCGGTGATTGCCGGCGCCGACGTGCGCTCGGTGCGCATGACGCGCGACGTGGATTTCTTTGCCGAACTGGAGCGCGCGATCCGGGAGTCGATTCCGAAGCCCAAGCTGGTCATTCTTGGGTTTCCGAGCAACCCCACCGCGCAGTGCGTGGAGCTCGATTTCTTCGAACGCGTGGTGGCGCTGGCACGGCAGTACGGCATCTACGTCGTGCACGACCTGGCGTATGCGGACATCGTCTTCGACGGCTACCAGGCGCCGTCCATCATGCAGGTGCCGGGTGCGCGCGAGGTGGCGGTGGAATTCTTCAC
>JANWXE010000030.1 GCA_025055385.1 Burkholderiaceae bacterium
CGATGGGGCGCTTCGGCGACGTGCACGAAATCGCCGCTCTGGTCGCCTGGCTGTGCACCGAGGAGTGCTCGTTTTCCACCGGCGCCGTGTTCGATCTGTCCGGCGGGCGCGCCGTGTACTGAGACGATGGTCGCCGCGGCCAACGGCGAGGCGCGCCAGCGCGCCGCGCTCGCGCTGGCGCTCGCCCTGATCCTCGCCTGGGGCGCCAACTTCTCGGTGCAGAAGGCCGTCTTCGACGCGCTCACGCCGGGAGGTTTCCTGTTCGTGCGTTACCTGATGATGCCGCTCGCCGCGGTCGCCCTGCTGTGGCAGCGCTACCGCTGGCGCTGGCCGCGGCTGACGCGCGGGCAGTGGTGGACGATGGCGCGCCTGGCGCTGCTCGGCCATGTGCTGCACGTGGGGCTCGTCACGTACGGCATCCACTGGTCCACAGCCTTCTCCAGTTCGCTGATCCTCGCCTGCGGGCCGGTCTTCACGCTGCTGCTGCTGCGCCTGTCCGGAGCCGAGCGTCTGACGCGGGCGCAGATCGCCGGCGTGGCGGTGGCCTGCCTTGGCGTCCTCGTGTTCCTGTCCGATAAGCTGCTGGGCGCGCAGTGGCGGGCCGGCATCGGCGATCTGGTACTGCTGGTGGCCGCCGCGCTGTTTTCGGCGTACACGGTGGCGGCAAAGCCCGCCTTCGAACGCCACGGGGGCGTGGTCGTGGTCGCTTACACTACCCTGATTGGCGCCGGTCCGCTCGTGCTGTTAAATGCGCCGGCGGCACTGACGGTAAATTGGTCCGCCGTGTCGCCCGCGATCTGGGCCGGCGTGTTCTACGCCGTGTTCGTCGCCGCCTTCGGCGGCTGGATCGTCTGGGGCTGGGTCAACGGCGTGCGCGGCGTGGCGCGCACCGCGCCGCTGATGTACCTGATGCCGCCGGTGGCGGGCCTGATCGCCTGGCTCACCACCGGCGAGTCGTACACGGCGACCAAGCTACTGGGAGCGGCGGCAACACTCGCCGGCGTTGCGTTAGCCCAATTTGCCGCAGACACGCTGGCACCCGCACGACACCGCGGGTGATGGGCGCGGGCTGCGGAGAAGCGATCAAGTGCCCACGCCGACACGGACCGCCCGGTGCACTCTGTTCGCCAATCGGCGCCCCGGAGCATCCTGGCCGCCTTAAACGCGGGAAGCGACTTAAAAAGGCTGAAGCCAAGCGCCGGCATCGCCAAAAAGCGCGTGTATAACCATGGCCTGTGATGTGCTCTTGCCAGCGCGCAAGCTACCGAGCAATCATCGAGTGCTCAACACAGCGTTTAGATACTGACTTAGAAGGCGCTTCGGTCACGATACCGAACTCGCACTTCGCGTCGCACCGCAGCAGCATCACTAGTTTTTGGAGGTCGCGATGCAGCGCGCGCTATCTCCCGCTTTTGCGCTCCTGTTCATCGGAGCCTTGACGAGCTGCGCTAAACCAGCATCCGCGCCGGTCCACAAGCCTGCCGCCGAGGCCCGCAACGCGCCGGTTCCGTCCTTGCCGTCTGCCTCCGCTCCCGCCGGGGCAACCGCAGTTGAAACCCGAGGTCCTTCCGCCAAAGACGACGAATGTAAACCCGTGCCGGGTGGAGAGGTTTGCGGCCAAGTTTTTTATCAGGGTGGACGGCTTGCTAGGCCAGCGGACACGCCCATTCGTCGTGGCGAGCGATCGCCAGAAGGCAGCCGGAGCGCTGAAGACGGTTCGCCCTCAACCGAAGATTGCCGACCGGCACCGGGCGGTGAAATCTGCGGAGGCGTCTATTACCAGGGCGGTCGGAAACGCCAAATGCTCACGGTGCAACCAGCGAAACCCGGCATGCCAGGGACGTTTGATTTGCATGTCGTGGCCGTTGAATGGTTGCCTCCTAGGCGTGCCCGATCCGATAGCGACGGATTTGCGTTCAGCGGAGGACGTATCTCAGGTGGCTTGCCAGGCGCTCAGTCAAAGCCACACACCCACGCTGAACTGCGGGGCCCGATGTTGTGGGGCACGATCGGACAGTCGATGGTTTTTATCAGCCCGGCCTTGCGTGTCATCGTGCAAAACCGAGGACGCGAGCGATGGGCATATACAGGCAGCCTCGTGACGCGCTTGGCGGCAGGCGGATGGGATAGCCCGGCACCGCCGCCCGCCACCCTAGAGGCGTTTCGCGGATTTGCCGCTGGCGGCGAGGTCGGCCGATCGCATGCCTATCGTTTGGGCAGCCTGGACGTTCGCGTGCCGCTTGACGGCAGCATAGGCGCGTTGGAGTCAAAAGTCATCACTGTTTTGAACTTCAGCGGTCCCGCAACTGATCACCGCAAAGATGATCCATTCGCCATTTTCCGGATCATGTTCGAAGTGGAGAAGTTTTACTCGGCAACCCTCACCCTGAGCGTCACGGATTCCAGCGGCCAGAATTGGTACCGTGTCTACCGCGCTCAATTTCGGATTGGTCAGGACGGACGCGCGCTTCAAATGCAGGTACGTGAGGACACGCGCTAAGGGGGCGCCTGCCTGGCGCGTACACTGATACACAGTGCATCACGCGTCGCACGCTGTGCCCCCTTTGACCAGCAAGCGAGCCGCGAGACGCCGTGCAGCTGACGGCCTTGCGCTGGCAATGACTTTTCGTGCAGGCCCACTGCGCTGCGGTTAGCATGTCTCCGCCGCCGCGCCGCTGTCACTTAAGCAAGGCTTTTTTGTTGCGGTCGCAAAACTGCCCGCCGCTGCGCGGATCCGCTTAGCCGCTCATTTCTGCGGGCGTCGTACCAAGCAGCGCGGCTGTCGATCAGTGGCTTGATGCCGTATTTCGCGATGCCCGCGAGAACGCTTCCCAGAACCAGGGCTCGGAGGCTTTGCGTTGCCTGAACCGGCAAGCGATTGCCGAGGCCCGAATGCCGAACGACGTGAAGCTGTAAGGCGGTCCCACGTACAATCATCTTCAGCCATTTATCGGGACACCGCCTTCAGCAACAAGGCCATCGCCACCGTCAAAGCGGGTCGCGCCTTGCGCGCTGCATGTGCGCAGAATTCGCCCATCGTTGGAAACCTGTGTTAGTTTGGTAATCAAGTCGGTCCGCAGCGGATAGGCAATGAGCGACGTCAAGGCACAATTTGAAAAGGCGGTGGCTGATGTGAAGACCTTGCGGCAGCGTCCGGACAACGACATCCTGCTGAAGCTGTATGCCCTATACAAACAAGCAACGGCCGGCGACGTCGACGGCGAGCGGCCTGGCTTCAGTGACTTCGTGGGTCGCGCCAAATGGGACGCCTGGCACGCGTTGAAAGGCATGCCAGCCGAGGAGGCGATGCGCCAGTATGTAGCGCTGGTCGAGGAGCTAAAGGGCTGATGTAAGCCGCTCGCGTTTTATTTGCGCGGTCGGCCTCGCCGCCATGAGTCGAAGCCAATGCGGAGGCTCCAACTGGAACTTCCAGCCTTGCCGTGCCTTCACCTCGCCCGCTGCTGAATGTGCCGCCTGCAGGCAATGTCGCGTGCTCGCACGCGGCTAGCTGCCCGGCTGAGATGTCTTGTCGCGCGCTCTGTGTCGGCTTGCCCTTGGCGCAGCTTCGACGGTTCTTCACAAGCTCGTTAACGGCGCCGCCGGTCCCACACCTCGGCGTTCAGCAGCGCGGCAGGCCGGCGCCCAGCCAGCACATCCTCCAGATTGCGGATCGCGAGGTCCGCCATCGCCTGCCGCGTCGCCCGTGTACTGCTGGCGATGTGCGGCGTCAGCACGACATTGTCCAGCGCAAGAAACGCCGGGTTGAGCGCCGGCTCATTTTCGAACACGTCCAGCCCGGCGGCGAACAGCCGGCGCGCCCGCAACGCCTCCACGAGCGCCGCGTCGTCCACCACGCCGCCGCGGGCGATGTTAACCAGCACCGCGCTCGGCTTCATCCGCGCGAGTTCGCGCGCGCCGATTAGATGATGTGTCTGCGGTGAATAGGGCACGACCACAATCACGTGGTCGGCTTCAGCAAGCAGTACCTCAAGCGACCGGTATTCGGCCGCGCCCGCCAGCTCCGACGGCAGCGGCTTGCGGTTGTGGTACAGCACCCGCATCGCGAAGCCCTGTGCGCGGCGTGCGATCGCGCGGCCGATGCGGCCCATGCCGACGATGCCGAGCGTGCGGCCGTACAGGTCCGCCCCCATCAGCATCTCGAATTCCCAACGCTTCCACTGGCCCGCGCGCACGAAACGCTCTGCCTCCCCGACGCGCCGAGCGGCGGCTAGCAGCAGCGCCCAGGCATGATCCGCCGTAGCCTCGTTTAGCACGTCCGGCGTGTTAGTCGCCGCCACGCCGTAGGCGGTACACGCGTCCAAATCGATGTTGTTGTAGCCGACCGCGATGTTGCTTACTACCTTCAGCCGCGGGCAGGCTTCCAGCAACGCTGCGTCGATGCGGTCGCCGCCGGTGGCGAGCACGCCATCGGCATCGCGCAGATGTTCGCGCAGCGCCTGCGGCGACAGGGGCGCGTCGGCTTGGTTGTCGCGCACCTCATAGCGCGCCCGCAGGAAGTCAATCAGTTCTGGGAAGATGCGCCGCGTCACCGCGACGCGCAGTCGGTTCTCACTCATCGGAAAAAAAGAAACGTCATCACGACAAACAGCGGCAGCAGCAGCGCGCCGGACCACAGCATGTAGCCAAAAAAGCTTGGCATGCGAATGCCGCGCTCCTCGGCGATTGCTTTGCACATGAAGTTCGGCGCGTTGCCGATGTAGGTGTTGGCCCCCATGAAGACGGCCCCGGCCGAGATCGCCGTCAGCGTCGGCGCCATCTGCGTCATCAGCGTCTGCGCGTCACCGCCGGCCAGATTGAAGAACACGAGATACGTGGGCGCATTGTCCAGGAAGGAGGACAGCGCGCCGGTTAGCCAGAAATACGCCGCGTTGACCGGCTGACCGTGCGCGTCGGTGACCAGTCGCACCAGCGGCGCGAACGCGCCGGCTTCGCCGGCCTTCAACATCAACAACACCGGGGCCATGGTCAGGAAAATGCCGAAGAACAGTTTCGCTACTTCGGCAATTGGCGCCCAGCCGAACTCGTTGGCACGCCGCACCGCGCGCGGCGTTACCGCCAGCGAAATCCCCGCCAGCGCCAGGAACAGCATATCGCGAAGTAGCCCTTCCAGCGTGAGTGTCTGTCCGAGCAGCTCGATGCTGACACCGGACTTATATAGCCCGCTGGCCAGTACCGTCCCCACCACCGCGGCCAGCAGCAGAACGTTCACGCCCCCTTCGATGCGCAGCGGCGAATCTGGTGTTGGATCACGCTTCAGGCCGCGCGCGAGGTCGCGCCGGTACAGCAGGCTGTCGAGCAAATAAAACACCGCTAACAACGCGGCCAGCAGGAAGGCCATCGGCCAAAACATGTGGGCGAGCGTCCAGAAGAAATCGACCCCTTTTAGAAACCCCAGAAATAACGGCGGGTCGCCCAGCGGTGTGAGTGCACCCCCGATGTTGGCAACGATGAAAATGAAGAAGACGACGGTGTGCACGCGGTAGTGCCGATTGTCGTTTGCGCGGATCAGCGGCCGGATCAACAGCATCGCCGCACCGGTCGTGCCCATCAGACTAGCCAATAGGGCGCCCACCGCCAGTAGCGCGGTGTTAAGCGCCGGCGATCCGTGCAGGTTGCCACGCACGTAGATGCCGCCGGCAATCACATACAGCGTACCGATGAAAATGAGGAACGGCAGGTACTCGGTCAGCAGCGTGTGTAGCGCCAGGTCGGCCGCCACCGCCGGACCAAACGCAATCGACAGCGGCAGCAGCGCGGCAAGCGCCCAGGCAACAGCGATCTTCCCGTAATGGCGATGCCAGAGCCGCAAGGCAAGTAGCGGCAGCAATGCGATTGACAGCAGGATGCCCACAAAAGGCAGCGCCCAGGGCAGCCCGAGCTGCGCGCCGTCCAATGTCGCAGCCTGCGCCGGCAACGTGAACGCGCCGGCTAGCGCCCCAGCTGCCGCTCGCTGCCCGCTCACCGGCGCGGCGGGCGCGAAGCGCGCCGGATGTAATCGGCAATGCGAGCCACACCGCTCTCGATTGCCGCCTCCGAGGTTGCATACGAAAGGCGGATGTGCTGACCTTCGCCCGGGATGGGCGGCCCGAAATGGATATCTGCCAGCACCGCCACGCCGGCCTCGTACAGCAGCCGCTTGCGCAACTCCTCGGAGTCGGCCGCGCCAATACGCGCGCACGCCTCGGTCACATTCGGCCAGGCGTAAAACGCCCCACCTGGCGTTTCACAATGAAAGCCCGGCACCTCGTTGAGCAGCCGCACGATCAGGTCGCGCCGCGCGTGGAAGCGGCGCCGCATCGCCTCCGCGTCGTCCTGCGGGCCAGTTAGCGCGGCCAACGCTGCCCACTGGCTGATCTGGCTCGCGCAAGATTCGGTGTTCGTAATCCAGCGCGTGAAGACCGGCGCGAGCGCCCGGTTCGCGGCAAAGCCAATGCGCCAGCCCGTCATCGCATAGGTCTTGGAGGCGCCATCGGAGATGATCGTGCGCTCCCGCATGCCCGGCAGGCTGGCCAGCGAGACGAACTCACCGTCGTAGACCAGGCGTGAGTAGATCTCGTCGGCATAAACCCAGACCTGCGGATGACGCTCCAGCACCGCGGCAATCGCCTGCAGGTCGGCGCGCGACAGCAAGCCGCCGGTCGGATTGTGCGGCGAATTCAGAATCAGCAGCCGCGTGCGCGGCCCGATGCGCGTCGCCAGCTCATCCGGATCGAATGCGAAGCGACGCGCCTCGCGCAGCGGCAGCGGCACCGGCACGGCGCCCTGGGCGACAATCTGCGACTCATAGATCGGAAAGCCCGGCACCGGAAAGATGACCTCGTCACCGGCCCCCGGGTCCGTGACCGCAGCGATGGTGTAGCCGATGAACGGCTTCGCGCCCGCGCCGACGACCACTTCCTCGGGCGCGATTTCAAGCCCACGCGCACGGCCCATGGCGGCGGCGGCCGCTGCCCGCACCTCATCGATGCCCGCAGAGGGCGTGTAGCCGTGCTTGCCGGCGCGGATCGCTTCGATGGCCGCCTGCTGCACATGCGCTGGTGTTAGAAAATCGGGCTGTCCGATACAGAATGAAATGACGTCGCGCCCCTCGCGTTGCAAACGGTTGACCTCGGCCAGCACGACGAAGGCGTTCTCGGTGCCGAGGCGCTCGGCACGTCGGGACAGCGCGGTCATTGGTGCAACGGCGGGTGGCACGCGCATGAGCGAAAATCGGAATCTTAGCGGCCCGCGCCGCTGGCGCCAGGGATTTCGAACACCTGCCGCAAGTAGGCCAGATAGGCCTCGTCCTCGCACATGTTTTTCTCCGGCGTATCGGACAGCTTGGCCACGGGTTGCCCGTTGCAGCGGACCATCTTGATCACGATCTGCAGCGGTGTGTAACCGAGATCGTTCGTCAAGTTGGTACCGACGCCGAAGGCAACGATCGCGCGGTCCTTGAAGCGCCGGTACAGCTCCGCCACCCGCGGGAAGTCCAGGGCATCGGAAAACACCAGCGTCTTGGTGCGCGGATCGACGCGGTTTTTGCGGTAGTGCTCAATGAGCCGCTCGCCCCAGACAATCGGATCGCCAGAGTCGTGGCGCGCGCCATCGAATAACTTGCAGAAGTACATGTCGAAGTCGCGCAGAAACGCCTCCAACCCGTACACGTCCGACAGCGCAATGCCCAAGTCGCCGCGGTACTCCTTGGCCCAAACCTCGAACGCGAAGGTCTGCGAGTCGCGCAGGCGCGGCCCGAGCGCCTGGCATGCCTGCAAGTACTCGTGCGCCATCGTGCCAAGCGGTGTCAGGCCATGCTTCATTGCATACATCACATTGCTGGTGCCGGCCAAGTTCTCGCGCAGCTGCTCTTTGAGCGTCAGCAGTACCTCGTCATGCCATAAGCGCGAGAAGCGTCGGCGCGTACCGTAATCGGCGATGCGTACGCCGGCCATATCCGGATCGTTGCGGATCAGCGCGATCTTCTGCTGCAGCCGGCGCCGCCCCTCCGCGTAATCGGGAATCGGCTGCGTATTGCGGAAGTAGACCTCGTTGACGATCGCCAGCACCGGGATCTCAAACAAAATCGTGTGCAGCCACGGCCCCTTGATCACGATGTCGATTTCACCACTGCCATCACCCTTCGGCGCCACGGTGATGTATTTGGTGTTGAGCTGAAACAAGCCAAGAAAATCAACGAAGTCACTTTTAATAAAACGCAGCCCCCGCAGATAATCGAGCTCACGCTCGCGGAAGCGCAGCGTGCACAGCCAGGCGATTTCCTCTCGGATTTCATCCACGTAGGGCGTTAAGTCCACGCCTGGATTGCGGCATTTGAATCGATACTCGACCTGCGCGCCCGGAAAATGATGCAGCACCACCTGCATCATCGTGAACTTGTACAAGTCAGTGTCCAGCAGCGACGTAATGATCATGCGCTGCATTGTAGAATCCAACGAGATTCTCGCTGCTGCCGCCCACGCATGACCCACGTCGTCACCGAACCTTGCATCAACTGTAAGTACACGGACTGCGTCGATGTCTGTCCGGTTGATTGCTTTCGTGAGGGGCCAAATTTCCTGGTTATCGACCCGGACGAATGTATCGACTGCGCGGTCTGCATCCCGGAGTGTCCGGTGAATGCCATTTACGCGGAAGAGGACGTGCCGGCCGACCAGCGCCATTTCATCGCCCTCAATGCCGAGCTGGCGAAAAAATGGCCCTCGATCACGCGCATGAAGCCGCATCCGCCAGACGCTGACCAGTGGAAGGACGTCAAGGACAAGCTGAAATACCTGGAGCGCTGAGGCGACCCGGCGTGGAGGCTGAAGCCAAGTTCACGGCGGAGCGTATCACTTGGCTCCGTCCGTGGGCGCCCAATCTGTTCTCGTTCCGACTGACGCGGCCGGCTGGCTTTGATTTTGTGCCCGGCCAGTTCGCGCGTTTAGGCGTGCCGCGCGCTGCCGCACACGAGGCGCAAGCGGTCGCTGAGGCGAAAATCATCTGGCGCGCCTACTCGATTGCGTCAGCGCGTGCGGCCGATTACCTCGAGTTCTTCTCCATCGTCATCCCAGACGGTGAATTCACCTTGGCGCTCGCCCAATTGCCGGTAGGCGGCACCGTCTATGTCGAACGGACAAACTACGGTTTCTTTACGATCGACCGCCTTGCGCCCGGGCGCGATTTGTGGATGCTGGCCACCGGTACCGGCCTGGCGCCGTTTCTATCGATGCTGTGGGAGGCACCGTTGTGGTCCGCCTTTGAGAACCTCGTGCTGGTTCACAGCGTGCGCTATCCAAACGAGCTCGCCTACGCGGACCAGATCCGCGCTTATTGCACGCACGCCAAGCTGGCCGCAGAGGGCGCCACCTTGCAGTACGTGCCAGTGGTGACGCGCGGCGCGGCCCATCAGGCCCTGTCAGCACGCATCCCAGCGCTGCTGCAGAGCGGGGCACTGGAAAGCCATGTCGGTCTTCCGCTCGATCCGGAGCATTCACGCGTGATGATCTGTGGCAACCCCGAGATGATTGCGGCCACGCGGCCGCTTCTGGCTGCGCGCGGCTTTGCCACGTCACGCCGCGGCAAGCCCGGGCAGATGGCAGTGGAAAATTACTGGTAAGGTCAGGTGGTCAGGCCAGTCGATGGGACGGCAGGGGCGGCGTTGACGGGAAAATCAGGCTTTTCTTTTCGCATCGTCGCGTGCAGCACGCGCGACGATAACTACGCTTTATCTGACGGCATCCGCGCTGTGATGGCCATCGCGGTGCCGCTTTGCTGAGAAAGGGGGTCGCGCGATGTTGTACGAACTGCATGAACTGCGTCGCCAGTTCATGACTCCGCTGTCCTGGTGGGCACGGGCTACCGCCGAGCTGCTATCCAGCCCTTATAACCCGCTTTCGCATCTGCCATGCTCGCGCCGGTTAGCCGCTGGTTACGACCTCCTGCATCGGCTCGGCAAACACTATGAGAAGCCGGAATTCGGTCTCCGCAGCACGCTCGTCGACGGCGTCGACACGCCGGTGCATGAGCACGTCGTGCTCGACAAGCCGTTTTGCAAGCTGCTGCACTTTCGCCGCGAGACACCGCCGCATCGGCCCGCCGATCCGACCGTCCTCGTCGTAGCGCCGCTATCGGGCCACCACGCCACGCTGCTGCGCGACACGGTGCGAGCGCTGCTGCCGGAACATGACGTGTACATCACCGATTGGGTCGACGCCCGCATGGTGCCACTGTCTTACGGCCCTTTCCATCTGGACGATTACGTCGACTACGTCACCGAGTTTATTCGGCTACTCGGCCCTGATTTGCATGTCATCTCGGTGTGCCAACCCACCGTGCCGGTGCTGGCAGCCATCTCGCTGATGGCCAGTGCCCAGGATCCGAAGCTGCCACGGACGATGACGATGATGGGTGGCCCGATCGATACCCGCCGTAATCCGACGGCCGTCAATGCGCTCGCAAAGCGTAAATCTTACGAATGGTTCGAAAACAACGTGATTTTCCTGGTACCGGCCAACTACCCTGGGTATCTGCGCCGCGTCTATCCCGGGTTCCTGCAGCATGCGGGCTTCGTAGCGATGAATCCGGACCGCCACCTGAAATCGCACTGGGATTATTACCTCGACCTGGTACGCGGCGACATGGAAGACGCCGAAGCCCACCGCCGCTTCTACGATGAGTACAACGCCGTGCTCGACCTGCCGGCCGAGTACTACCTGGACACGATCAAGATCGTCTTCCAGGAACACCGGCTGCCGAACGGCACCTGGGAGGTGCGCGGCCGCCGCGTGCAGCCGGCTGCAATCACTTCCGTGGCCCTGTTCACGATCGAAGGTGAACTCGACGACATCTCCGGCAGCGGCCAGACCCAGGCTGCCCACGATTTATGCACCGGCATCCCCTCTTCGCGCAAGAAACATCTAACAGCAGCTGGAGTGGGCCACTATGGCATCTTTTCCGGCCGCCGCTGGCGCGAAGTAATCTACCCACAGGTGCGCGACTTCATCCGCCGTCACGCCTAGCCATGCGCGGCGTGGGCCGCGCGGCTCTAAAATAACCGCGTCGATGTCCGACGCGCGTACCTCGTCGCTTTCTGCCGCCGAACCGGCGCTCGTTGATCGCATCGACGCGTTGCTGCCGCAGACACAATGCACGAAATGCGGCTACCCGAACTGTCGCGCTTACGCCGAAGCGATCGCCGACGGTCGTGCTGAGATCAATCAATGCCCGCCCGGCGGCGCTGCCGGTATCGCCGCCTTGGCCGCGATCACCGGCCGGCCGCCGCGGCCGCTGAATCCAGCGCACGGCGTGGAACGGCCACTGCGCGTGGCCGTGATCGACGAAGCGCGTTGCATTGGCTGCACGCTATGCATTCAGGCCTGCCCGGTCGATGCCATCGTCGGCGCCGCGCGTCGAATGCACACGGTCCTGCCAGATCACTGCACCGGCTGCGACCTGTGCCTGCCGCCCTGTCCGATGGACTGTATCACGATGGTCGACGTCCAGCCGCCGCGCCGCTGGACAGCCGAAGATGCGCGCCGCGCACGCGAGCGTTATCTGGCGCGGCAACAGCGCCTGGCCGCCGTGCCGGGTGTACCCGCTGCACGCACCGAGACCTTGTCATTGTCGGCCGCGCAGCGGCAGACACTGGTCGCGGCCGCGATGCAACGCGCCCGCGCCCGACGAGAGAGCCGCGACACATGAACGCAGCCAAAAGGCGCACGCTTTTTGAGCGGCTGCGCGCAGCGAATCCCCATCCCACCACCGAGCTCGAATACCGCACGCCGTTCGAGCTGCTGGTGGCGGTGGTGCTGTCGGCCCAGGCAACGGACCGCAGCGTCAACACCGCCACCCGCCAGCTGTTCGCGGTGGCGAACACGCCCGAGCGCATCGCCGCACTCGGAGTCGACGGTCTGATCCCTTACATCCGCACGATCGGCCTGTACCGTACGAAGGCGAAACATATCGTCGAACTGAGCCGCCTGCTGCTGCAACGCCATGGCGGCCAGGTGCCGCGCGACCGGCAGGCGCTGGAAGCCCTGCCCGGCGTGGGCCGCAAGACGGCCAACGTCATCCTGAACACCGCTTTCGGCGAACCGACGATCGCCGTCGATACGCACATCTTCCGTGTCGCCAACCGCACAGGACTCGCCCCGGGCAAGAACGTCGCCGAGGTCGAGCGCAAGCTGCTTGCCTTCGTGCCCGAGGAGTTTCGCAAGGACGCGCATCACTGGCTGATCCTGCACGGCCGCTACGTCTGCAAGGCCCGGCGCCCGGAATGCTGGCGCTGCCCCATCGCCGACCTGTGCGAGAACCGCCGCAAGACGCCCGCCCCTGCTGCCTGAGCCCATGTTTAACCCGTCTCGCGACGACGTACGCCGCTTCTTCTGCGCGATCTGGCGCAAGCGCCGCGCCGGCGAGGTGCTCCAGCCGATCGAGGCGGCGGCTTTGGAATGGATCGAGCGGCACCCAGAGTATCAGCCGCTGCTGGAGGATGAAGCGGCGGCGCTCGCCGCGGAATTCCCGCCCGAAGAGGGCCGCGAGAATCCGTTCCTGCACCTGGCGATGCACTTGGCGCTGTCGGAGCAGGCAGCCATTGATCAGCCGCCCGGGATCCGTGCGCTCCTGCAGCGCCTGCGCGAGCGCTGCGGCGACGAGCACGCCGCAGCGCACGAGGCGATGGAATGCCTGGGCCGGATCGTATGGGAGGCTCAGCGCGCATTGCTGCCGCCGGATCCGGCGGCGATTAACGCTGCCTATCTGGATTGTCTTGCGCGGCGCGCGACGCGCCGCTGACCTCACTTGTTGTGAGTCAGCGGCCCCGGCAGCGCGCCATAGTAAGCGGCAAGTGCCTGGATGTCTCGCTTTGAAAGCGGTTTTGCGATGCCACCCATGATGGGGTTCTTGCGCGCACCGGTCTTGTAGTCCGTCAGCGCCTTGGCTAGATAGTCCGGATACTGACCGGCAAGGATCGGGTAACTCGGGTCCACTGGCGACTTGCCATCCTTGCCATGGCAGGCAGCACACTGAGCCTCTGCAAGCTTCCGGCCCGCTTCAATGTCGCCAGCGCAAGCAGCGCCCGCCGTGCCGAGCGCCAAGACTAGAGTCACAACCATCGCTTGTCTCATGCGCTCTCCCCGCTTACTTGGTCGCCACCTGCGCGGGCGCGGCACCGCGCACCGCGTAGTAGGCAGCGATATCGGCGATTTGCTGATCGGTGAGGCTGGCAGCGATTGCCTTCATCGTCGGGTGATTGCGTTCACCCTTTTTGTATGCGTGCAACGCTGCCTCGATGTACTTCGCGCTTTGGCCGCCGAGTTTTGGCACGCGGTAAACCTGCGGAAAAGCGCTCTGGTAACCGGGAATCGTGTGACAGCCGGTGCACATCGAGACATGGGCGCGGGCGGCATCCGCATTGCCGGTCATCGCAGCCGGTTGCTGGGCCGCGGCAAGTGGAGCCGCGACGCCGACGAGCAACGCGGCAAGAAGGCGGTGAAGTGTCATTGCTGTTCTTGGGTACAGTTGATCCGATGCCACGCGGGGCCGATGGCGACGCGCATTCTACTGGAGCATCGCGCCCACTGCGTATACTGCCGACAGTGTATTCGCACAGGTCCTACCGATGCTGCGTTTCGAAGGCTCTCCGACCTACGTCGCCACCCACGATTTGAAGCTCGCCGTCAACGCGGCGCTGACCCTGCAGCGGCCGCTGCTGCTCAAAGGCGAGCCTGGTACCGGCAAGACGATGCTTGCCGAAGAAGTGGCACGCGCGCTGAACATGCCCTTGTTTGCGTGGCACATCAAGAGCACGACCAAGGCGCAGCAGGGGCTGTACGAATACGACGCCGTCTCGCGCCTACGCGATTCGCAGCTCGGTGATCCGCGCGTGCACGACATCAAGAATTACATCGTGCGCGGGGTGCTCTGGCAGGCGTTCGAGTCTGAGCGGCCGGCGGTGTTACTGATCGATGAAATCGACAAGGCCGACATCGAATTCCCGAACGATCTGCTGCGCGAGCTGGATCGCATGGAGTTCTATGTGTACGAGATGCGCCAGACGATCCGGGCGCGGCACCGCCCGCTGGTAGTGATCACTTCGAATAACGAGAAAGAGTTACCGGACGCTTTCCTGCGCCGCTGCTTTTTTCATTACATCAAGTTTCCGGACAAGGAGACGATGCAGGCCATCGTCGACGTGCATTTTCCGAAGCTGCGCGGGGAGCTGCTGAAGAACGCGCTCGACACGTTCTTCCAGATCCGCGAACTGCCGGGCCTGAAAAAGAAGCCTTCCACGTCGGAGCTGCTCGACTGGCTGAAATTGCTGGTGGCGGAGCAGATCCCGCCGGAGGCGCTGCGCAGCAAGGACGACAAGCTGTTCGTACCGCCGCTGGCCGGTGCCCTGCTGAAAAACGAGCAAGACATGCACCTGTTCGAGCGGCTGGTCTTCATGGCACGCCACAACCGCTGAGGCGGGGCTCTCCGTGCAGCGGCCCCAGCCCGTGACGCTTGAAGGCCGCCACGTGCGGCTGCTGCCGCTGCGCGCAGAGCACGAGGCCGCGCTGCGCGCCGCAGCGGCCGACGGCGAGCTGTGGCGGCTGCGCGTGACCTCGGTACCCGAGCCCGAGCAAACCGCCGCCTACATCGCCGCGGCGCTGGCCGGGCAGCGCGACGGCACGATGCTGCCGTTTGCCGTACAGGAGCGCAGCACGGGGCAGATCGTCGGCAGCACGCG
>JANWXE010000127.1 GCA_025055385.1 Burkholderiaceae bacterium
CCGTGGCCGCGCTCGCCCCGGTGGCGCGCGCCAGCCCCACGATCAGCAGGAACTTGAAGGCGGTCGGCAGCAGCAGCGCGAGCAGCACCCAGCCGAACTGCTCCAGCACCACGCGCAGGTTCAGCAGCATGCCGATCGTGACGAAGAACAGCCCGAGCAGCACCTCGCGAAACGGCTTGATGTCCTCCTCGACCTGGTGCCGGTATTCGGTCTCCGCGATCAGCATGCCCGCCACGAAGGCGCCCAGCGCGAGCGACAGCCCCGCATGCTCGGTCAGCCATGCCAGCGCCAGCGTCACCAGCAATACATTGAGCGTGAACAATTCGTGCGACTTGCGCCGCGCCACCAAATGCAGCCAGCGGCGCAGCAGCCACTGGCCCCCGGCGAGCAGCAGCGCCAGCAGCGCGCCCGCCTTGGCCGCCGCGACCCCGAGCGCCGTCACGAGGTTCTCCGGCGCGGTGGCCAGTGTCGGCACGATCACCAGCAGCGGCACCACCGCCAGGTCTTGCAGCAACAGCACACCGACGATGCGGCGCCCGTGCTCAGTCTCCAGCTCAAGCCGCTCAGCCAGCAGCTTCAGCACGATCGCCGTGGACGACATCGCCAAGGCGCCACCGAGGGCGAAGGCGCCGGCCAACGACACCGGCAGCGCAAACAGCGCATGCGCCAGGTACCCTGCTATGAGCACCGACACGATCGTTGCCAGCACTTGGGCCAAGCCCAGCCCCAGAACAATGTGTCGCATCGCGCGCAACTTCGGCAGCGAGAACTCCAGCCCGATTGAAAACATCAGGAAAACGACCCCGAACTCCGCCAAGTAGCGTGTGCCCTCGGTGTCTGGCACCAGCGCGAGCGCATGCGGGCCGATGAGGATCCCCACCGCCAAGTACCCGAGCATTGGCGGCAGGTTCAGCGAGCGAAACGCCACCACCCCGAGCACGGAGGCCGCAAGCAGCAGCAGTGCAAGATCGAGTGCGGAGGTCAAAGGCAAATCTCGTGCCAGTAATGGCGCGCGAGGGTATCATCGGCGGCTTGCGCGGTCGACCATTGCCTGTGCGCTAGGTTTGTCGCTTGAATATGTCCGCCGTTGCGTTGCATTCCAGCTCCTCGGCACTTGCGCTGGCGCGCGAGGTCCTGCGCATCGAGGCCGAGGCGGTGGCGGCGCTGGTGGACCGCATCGGGAGCGATTTTCAGCGCGCGGTCGATCTGTTGCTTGCCAGCCGCGGCCGCGTAGTCGTCAGCGGGGTGGGCAAAAGCGGCCATATCGCCCGCAAGATTGCAGCGACGCTGGCCTCTACCGGCACGCCGGCGCTGTTCGTGCACGCGGCCGAAGCCGCGCACGGCGATCTCGGCATGGTCACGCCGCAAGACGTGGTGATCGCGCTGTCTTACTCAGGCGAGACCGCGGAGCTGCTGACCATTGTGCCGATCTTAAAGCGCGAGGGCACGCCGCTGATTGCGCTCACCGGCAACGCGCACTCCTCACTTGCCCGCCATGCCGACGTACACCTCGACGTGCACGTGGAGAAGGAGGCATGTCCGCTGAATCTCGCGCCCACCTCGTCCACGACGGCGATGCTGGCGCTTGGCGACGCGCTGGCGATCGCCTGCCTGGATGCGCGCGGCTTCGGCCCGCAGGACTTCGCCCGCACCCACCCGGGCGGCGCCCTTGGCCGCCGCTTGCTGCTGCGCGTAGCTGACATCATGCGCACCGGCGAGGCGGTGCCGCGCGTCGGGCTGCAGGCGAGCGTGATGGATGCGGTGCGCGAGATGACGGCCAAGCGAATCGGCATGACCGCGATCGTCGATGACGACGGCCGCGTCGCCGGCATCTTCACCGAAGGCGATCTGCGGCGGCTGATCGAGCGGGTAGGCGATGTGCGGCCGCTGGCGGTGGCCGACGTAATGACGCGCAGCCCGCTGACCATCGGGCCACAGGCCTTAGCGGCTGAGGCGGCACGTCTGCTGGACCAGACGTTGCGCAACCAGCTGCTGGTGGTGGAAGACGGACGGCTGGTCGGTGCATTGCATATGCACGACCTGGCGGCGGCCAAGCTGTTATGAGCCCCCTGGCACGCGCCGCGCGGCTACGCCTGATGGCGTTCGATGTTGACGGCGTGCTCACCGACGGCCGCTTGTACTTCGGGGCAGACGGCGAGGCCATGAAAGCGTTCCATGTGCGCGATGGGCAAGGCATCAAGCTGCTGCAGGCCGCTGGCATCGAAGTGGCGTTGCTGACCGCGCGCACCTCCCCGATTGTGGCGCGCCGGGCGCAAGAGCTTGGCATCGCGCGGGTTTGGCAGGGGCAGGCCGACAAGTGGTCGGGCCTGCTGGCGCTGTGCGCCGCCGTCGGGTGCGCCGCACAAGACTGTGGGTACATGGGTGACGACTGGCCGGACCTGCCGGTGCTGACGCGAGTCGGATTCGCCGCCGCGGTGGCCGATGCAGTGCCTGAGGTGAAAGCCGTCGCGCACTGGGTCAGTAGCTGCGCCGGCGGCTGTGGCGCGGCGCGCGAACTGGCGGAGTTCGTGCTGCGCGCCCAGGGCCGTTTTGAGACCTTGCTGTCGCAGTATCGGGACGGTGCCCATGCGTGACCGGTTCGCACAATGGGTTACGGTCTTTTTGCTGACCATCGTGGTGGCAACCAGCTACTGGTATGCGCGCGTGCTGCGCAAACCAATTGCCAACCCGCCAACTCCGGCTGGCGTGCCCGACTTCGTCGTCGAGCGGGTGGTCATCACGCAATTTGACGCCACGGGGCACGCGCGCCACAAGCTGTACGCCGAACGGCTAACGCACTTTCTGGAGAACGACGACATCGAACTGGTGGCCCCGCGCCTGGTCAGCCTGCGGCCAGACCAACCGCGGGTGCAGGTGCGGGCGCGCTTAGGCCGCATCGAGCATGCCGGCGAACGGGTGCATTTGTTCGGCGGCGTCGAGGTAACGCGCGAGGCGGGAGGTGGCGAGCCGGCACTGCGCTTGGCGAGCGAATACCTGCTTGCGCTGCCGGACCTGGATCGCTATGTGACCGACCAGCCAGTACAAGTGGCCTATGGCGACTCGGTCATTACAGCGCGCGCCGCCCAGCTTGACAATCTCGCGCGCACGGTGGAGTTCGACGGCGAGGTCCGTGCCCGCTTTGTCGCCCCATCGCGGGAGGGATCGTGAAACAGGCGGCGTTCGCCCTGCTGCTGGCGGTGGCCACGGCGGCGCAGGCCGAGCGCGCCGACCGCGACAAACCGCTGCTGGTGGAGGCGCAAAAAGGAAGCTACAACGACCTGAAGCAAGTCGGCGTCTTCACCGGCAACGTGATCGTCACCAAGGGCACGTTGCGAATCACCGGCGAGCGCGTGGAGGTGCGCAAAGACCCGGAAGGCTATGAGTACGCGGTGGTAACCGCCGCCCCGGGAAAGCTCGCGCAGTTTCGACAGCGGCGCGACCCAAGCCGGCCTGGTGTGGAGGAGGTCATCGAAGGGGAGTCTGAGCGCATCGAATATGACGGGCGCGCCGAGACCATCAAGCTGATCGCGCAAGCGAAACTGGTACGGCTAGAAAACGCACTGCCGCGCGACGAGCTGCGTGGCCGGCTGATCATCTACGACCATCGCAGCGCGCAGTACAGTGCCGACGGCGATGCCGCGGGCGAGGGCCGCGTGCGGGCCGTCATTGCCCCCCGCAACGGACCGCCGCCGGCTGCCTCCCCTGCGCCGCTGCGGCCGGCGCCGGAGCTTAAGCGCTAATGGACGCGCGTGCGCTGCCGCGTATAGCTGGCCTGCCCGCTGAGGAGGCCCGCCGCGGCCATCTAGTGGCCGAGCACCTGCAGAAACGCTACGGCGGCCGACTCGTCGTCAAGGACGTGTCGCTGACGGTGGCCGCCGGCGAAGTGGTGGGGCTGCTAGGCCCAAACGGCGCGGGAAAGACAACTTGTTTTTACATGGTGGTTGGGCTCGTGCCGATGGACAGCGGTGCGATCTACCTCGATGGCGTCTCAATTGCGCACCTGCCCATTCACCGCCGGGCGCGCCTCGGCCTGTCTTATCTGCCACAAGAAGCCTCCGTCTTTCGCCGCCTGACCGTGGAAGAAAACGTGCGCGCTGTGCTGGAGCTGCAGCGCGACGCTCAAGGCCGGCCGCTGCCGGCGGCAGCGATCGAGGCGCGCTTATCGGCGTTGTTGAGCGATCTGCAGATTGCGCATCTTCGCACCAATCCGGCGATCAGTCTGTCTGGCGGCGAACGGCGGCGTGTGGAGATCGCGCGTGCACTGGCGGCCCAGCCGCGGTTTGTGTTGCTGGACGAGCCCTTCGCCGGTGTCGATCCGATTGCAGTCATCGAGATCCAACGCATTGTCCGCTTTTTAAAAGATCGCGGCATCGGCGTGCTGATCACCGACCACAACGTGCGCGAGACGCTCGGCATCTGCGACCACGCCTACATCATCAGCGAGGGCCAGGTGCTCGCAGCCGGCCGACCGCAGGAAATCGTTGAAAACGAAGCGGTGCGGCGCGTTTATCTTGGCGAACACTTCCGCATGTAGCAGCCCTACGATTGCGCGCCGCGGCTTGCAGCTCGATGAAGCCCAGCCTCCAACTCAAACTCTCACAGCATTTGGCGCTGACGCCGCAGCTGCAGCAGTCGATCCGGCTGCTGCAGCTGTCCACGCTGGAGCTGCATCAGGAGATCGAGCAGGCGTTGGCGGAGAATCCGCTGCTGGAGCGCGATGACGATCCCCTGGCCACGCCGCTGCGCGTAACCGCCGACGGCGCGATCGTCATGCGCCGAGCCGAGGGCGCCTACGGCGGCGAACAGACAGCCCGCGACGTGCCTGCCGCCGCGGAGGCGTTCGAAGGCGACGGGCTCACTGACTGGGGTAGGCCGTCGCGCGCCGAACGCGACGAAGACGACGCCGAGCCGCTCGCCTGGGCAGCAGCGCAGATGACCCTCGCCGAGCATCTGCGTCAGCAGCTTGCCGCAACCACCGCCTCGGCGCGCGACCGTGCGCTGGTAGAGATGTTGATCGATGCGCTGGATGATGACGGCTATCTGACCACGCCGCTGCAGGAGCTGCTTGCGCTCTGCCCGCCCGAGGCCCAGGTTGAGCCCGAAGAGCTAGAAGCGGCGTTGAAGCTGCTACAGAGCTTCGATCCCCCCGGTGTCGGCGCTCGCAGCGCCGCCGAATGCCTATGCATCCAGATCGACGCCCGCCTCAATGATGTTCAGGATGCCGCGCAGCGGCAAGCGCTAGCGCTGGCGCGCCGCATCGTCAGCGAGCACTTGCCACTGTTGGCGATGCGCGACTATGCAAAATTACGTAAGCATTTGGACTGCAGCGACGAGGCGCTGCGGGCTGCGCACGCGCTCATCCGTGGACTAAATCCTCGGCCGGGCGTAGGCTTTGGCGCAAGTGGGCCTGAATACGTGGTGCCTGACGTCTTTGTTCGTCGGAGCGCAAACCGATGGATCGCGCAGTTAAATGCCGACGTGGTGCCGCGCCTTCGCATCAATCAGGCGTATGCGAACATTCTGCGGAGCGCCCGCAACGGCCACGGCGCCTCGGCCTGGTCGCAGCGCGTGCAGGAGGCGCGCTGGTTGATCCGCAACGTCCAACAGCGCTTCGACACCATCCTGCGCGTGGCGCAGGCGATCGTCGATCGCCAGCAGGCATTTTTCAGCCATGGGGCGGTGGCGATGCGGCCGCTGGTATTGCGCGAGATCGCCGATACGGTCGGCCTGCACGAATCGACGGTCTCACGCGTCACCTCCAACAAGTACATGGCAACGCCGTTCGGCATCTACGAGCTGAAGTATTTCTTCGGCAGCCATGTGGCCACCGACGCGGGCGGTGCCGCCTCCAGTACGGCGATCCGCGCGTTGATCAAACAACTGATCGCCGCAGAGGATCCCGCCCAGCCATTGTCCGACAGCAGGATCGCCGAGCTGCTCGGCGCCCAGGGCATTGTGGTGGCGCGGCGAACGGTCGCCAAATACCGCGAGGCGCTGAAGATCGCGCCGGTGGCGCTGCGCAAGAAGCTCTGAGGCCACGCGCCAGGGGGTGCGCGGCCTCCTTTCCCGTCCAACCCAGCAAAGAAAGAGGGGTGCCACATGAACCTCATCATCCACGGTCACCATGTCGAAGTGACGCCTGCGCTGCGCGGATACGTCGAAGGCAAGCTTGCGCGCGTGCGGCGGCACTTCGATCACGTGATCGAGGCAGACGTGTTGCTGTCGGTGGAGGACAAGCTACGGCAGAAGGCCGAGATCACCATGCGCGTGCGCGGCTCGGCCTTACACGCCGAAGCGGTCGATCAAGACATGTATGCAGCAATCGACTGCTTGGTCGACCGGCTCGACCGCCAGGTCCTGCGGCACAAGGACCGGCTAAAAGACCATGCCCGAGAGCCACTTAAACATCAAAACCTGGGCAGCTTCTAAAATGAAGCTGCCGCATGCAGTGAGCGACGCCAGCCAGATTGCGCAAATACCTGAGGGCTCGCAACGCTGCGCCGAAGGCACGCCGAGGAACCTGTTAGGCTGACAGTCCGCCCGCTTCCCCGGCAACCCGTAACTAAAGTGGGGCTATTTAGCCCCTTTTTAGTGAGCACTTTGTTGCTATTTTGCAACGCGCTTTGAGGTTGCCGCACTGCGGCACGCTGGCGCGTATACTGCGCCGCTTTGTTTTTCTGGCGGTTAAACGGCAGCTTCCGACGTGCTGTCGCCACGGCACCGATCGCGACGGCCGAGCGCTTGGCTTGCAGCCAATTGGCATGGGATCGATCGACTTCACCCCGCATACCGAGGGCTTAGAACGAGCTAAGGTGCGCCCGGTTGAGTCTGCCCGCTGATCTTCTGCTATGAATCTAATTTCGCGCCTGCTGCCGGCCTCGAATATCGTGCTGGACCTGCCGGCCTCCAGCAAGAAGCGCGTATTCGAGCAGGCGGGTCTGCTGTTCGAAAACAATCATGGGATCGCGCGGGCAGCGGTCTTTGACAGCCTGTTTGCGCGCGAGCGGCTAGGTTCCACCGGTCTTGGCCAAGGTGTGGCGATCCCGCATGGCCGCATCAAGGGTTTGAAGGAAGCTGTGGCGGCGCTCATCCGGCTGGCGGAACCGGTGCCGTTCGACGCGCCCGACGGCCGGCCCGTGCGCCTGCTGATTTTCCTGCTGGTGCCAGAGCACGCGACGCAGCACCATTTAGAGATCCTCTCCGAACTCGCGCAGATGCTGTCGGACAAATCTTTCCGTGAGAGCCTGCTGACGGTGAACGACGCCGCCGCCGCGCACGCGCTGCTCGCCCAGTGGGAGCCGGTGCGCCCCGCGGCGTAAGCCCTGGACAATGGCAGGAAAGGATCCGGCCGTACAGAGCGGTAGTACGACCTCACTGTCGGTACGCACGCTATTTGAGGAGAACCGCGAGGCGCTGGCGCTCAGCTGGGTTGCCGGTCATGGCGGCGCCGACAAGCGCATCGTCGGACGCGACATTGCCGGCAGCGTGGCCGCTGCCGATCTGGTCGGTCATCTGAATCTGATCCATCCGGACCGGCTCCATGTACTCGGAGCACCCGAAGTGCGCTACATCGAGCGCATGGATGCCGCACGGCGCGCCCATTATCGGCAGGAGCTGATCAGCGGTGGGGCGCTTGGGCTGATCGTTGCTGATGGATTGCCCGTGCCAGCCGAGCTTGTTGAGGCGGCCGAACCGGCGGCGCTGCCAGTGTTCTCTACCCCGCGGCCGGCTGCCCAGGTCATCGATCTGTTGCGCATTTATCTCACCAAGGCGCTGGCCGTCCGCTGCTCGATGCACGGTGTATTCATGGACGTGCTGGGTCTGGGTGTGCTCATCGCCGGCGAATCCGGTGTTGGCAAAAGCGAGCTGGCGCTGGAGCTGATCAGCCGCGGCCATGGGCTGGTGGCCGACGACGTGGTCGACTTCGCCCGCGTGGCGCCCGATACGATCGAGGGTCGCTGCCCGCCCTTGCTGGCTAACATGCTGGAGGTGCGCGGCCTTGGGCTGCTAGACATCAAGGCCATCTTCGGTGAGACCGCGGTGCGGCGAAAAATGAAGCTGCGCCTCATCGTCGAGCTGCGGCGCGCAAGTGCCGCCGAAATGGTCGAGCGGCTGCCGTTGGCGGACATGACGGAGGAAGTGCTGGGACTGCCGATTCACAAAGTTGTGATCCCGGTGGCAGCCGGCCGCAACCTCGCGGTGTTGCTGGAAGCAGCGGTACGTAACACGATCCTGAAGTTGCGCGGCATCGATACGATGGCCGACTTCCAGGAGCGGCAGCGCCGCGCGATGGATTCTTCTCACCCAGGCGGCGGGTAGCGCTGACTTGCCGCTGCGCGCACAATGAGTGTCAACCGACGGCCGTCAGTGGCCGTTGGCCGCCTGCCGGTGCGCGCAGCGCCGGCCTATCCTGTCGCTGAATCGGAGGAGAGACAATGCTGAAGCACCTATTGCTCGCTGCCTCGCTGGCCCTGCCGCTCGCCATGGCAACGGCCGAAGAGAAAAAGCTGACACCGCAGCAAGAACGGATGGCGGCCTGCAACAGACAGGCCTCTGAGAAGAAGCTTGCCGGCGACGAGCGCAAGCAATTCATGTCCGACTGCCTGGCGGGCAAAGTAGCGGCTGCGGACGAAAAGAAACTAACACCGCAGCAGGAAAAAATGCGCGTCTGCAATAAACAGGCCGCTGACAAAAAACTGGAAGGCGAAGCGCGCAAAAAATTTATGGCGGAGTGCCTGAAGGCTGCGTAATGAGTCCGCGCCGCCAAGCGGGGGGGCAAGCCGCCCCCCCTTTTTTTGCCGCTCGACGCTGCCGGGCGCGTGCCACAATTCCATCACTGTTGCGCGCGCCCTTGACTCGATGAGACTGGTGCTCGTCACCGGCATGTCTGGCTCTGGCAAGTCAGTGGCCATTCGACTGCTTGAAGACATCGGCTATTACTGCATCGACAACCTGCCGGGGCCGTTTCTGCCTGAGGTGTGTGCATTCCTGACCGCCGCCGGCCATAACGATCTGGCCGTGTCGATCGACGCGCGCTCTGAGGCGACTTTAAGTGATCTGCCCAACGCGATCGCCGGGTTGCGCCGTGCCGGCTATGACGTGCGGGTTTTGTTTCTGACCGCGTCCACCACCGCGCTGGTGCAGCGCTACGCAGAGACACGCCGCCGGCATCCGATGTCGCAGCGCTTGGCAGCCGAAGGCGCGCAGCAAGAGCCCACCCTGATCGAATGTATCGAGGCGGAACGCGAGCTGCTCGCCCCCCTTGATGGGCTTGGCCACACGATCGACACCGGCGACCTGCACCCGAATACGCTGCGGCTGTGGGTGCGCGAATTTGTCGACTCACCGCGCAGCCACGTGACGCTGGCATTTGAGTCTTTTGCCTTCAAGCACGGCATCCCGGTGGCTGCCGATTTGGTATTTGACGTGCGCAACCTGCCCAACCCATACTACGATCCGCGGCTGCGCCCGCTAACAGGATTAGACGAACCGGTGGTGGCATATCTCACTTCGGCGCCGCTGGTGGGCGAGATGATCGACGACATCAGCCGCTTCATCGATCGATGGCTGCCCAGTTATGTGGCCGACAACCGCCATTACGTGACGGTGGCGGTTGGCTGCACCGGGGGGCGGCACCGCTCGCCCTATGTCGTTGAGCAGCTGGCGCAACGCTTCCGATCGCAAGCGCACGTGCTGGTGCGTCACCGTTCGATCACACGCGGAAAGTGAACTCGCTGCCTTTGTTTCCGCTGCACGCTGTGCTGTTCCCGGAGGGCGTACTGCCGTTGCGCGTGTTCGAAGCGCGCTACATGGACATGGTGCGCGACTGCATGCAACGCGATGTACCCTTTGGCGTCTGCCTGATCACCGCGGGCGCCGAAGTAGGCAGCGTGGCGCGCACCGAGGCGGTTGGCTGTCTGGCGCGCATCGTTGCCTGGGAGATGCAGCAGCTGGGGCTGCTGCATATCCGCGCCGTTGGCGGGCAGCGTTTTCGCGTACGCAGCACCCGTGTGCAACCGAACCAGTTGCTGCTTGCTGACGTCGACCTCATCGCGCCCGATGCCGATTGTGCGATCGATGCGGAGCACGAACCGTGCGCCCAGCTGCTGGCAGGCGTCATCGACGATCTGCGCGCGCAACTGGAGCAAAAGCGCCGCGCTGGACTAACTGAGGGCAACGTGCTTGGCCGTCTGCCATTTGAGGAGCCGTTTCGGCTTGATTCCAGCGTCTGGGTCGGCAACCGTCTGTGCGAGATTCTGCCGGTGCCGCTAAAAGCCAAGCAGAAGTTGATGGAACTGGAGGACGCGCGAGCGCGGCTGCAGATTATCACGCAGTATCTGCGCCAGCACGCCGTGCTGAAGTAACATGGCCCGCCTGCCGTATTTGCCCGCGGACCTGGCCGAGCCCGCCGAGCTGGTGGCCGCCATCCGCGCGCGGCGCGGCGGGCGACTGCTTAACCTGGACCGTCTGCTGCTGTACAGCCCGCCGCTGGCTGCCGGTTGGAACGCGTACCTGCGCGCCGTGCGCACCGAACTTGCGCTGCCGCCCCGGCTGCGCGAGCTGGCGATCTGTGCCGTGGCAGCGTTAAATGGCGCCGAGTACGAGTTCGTCCATCACGCGCCGGAGTTTCTCGCCGCCGGCGGCACGCCGCAGCAACTGCAGGCGCTGCGCGCGCCGCAGCAGGCGCTGCTGGGAGACGGGCCGTTCGATGCGCAGGAGCGCGCCGCGCTGGCGCTCACGGTAGAGCTGACGCGCGACGTCGTGGTCAACGAGGCGACGTTTACAGCGGTGCAGTCGGCGCTGGGGGCGCGCGGCACGGTCGAGCTGGTGGCCGTCGTCGCCGCCTACAACATGGTCTCCCGCTTCCTGGTGGCGTTCGGCGTCGAGCCCGAGTAGCGCGTCGCAACGGTGCGCAGCAGCGTCTTTACCGGCGCCGGCAAGGCCGCCTCTTCCACCTCGTGCAGCGGCAGCCACTGTTCGTGCAGCGTGGCCGCGCGCGGCGGTTGCTGCACCAGCAGTATCAAGTGCGGGGTGGCCAGCAGCGTGAAATGCGTGAATGCGTGGCGCACCGCCGGCAGACGCTGCAGCGCGCTGCCGCCTCCCAACGCCCGCGCCGCGACGCGCGCGGCGGCGGCAGACGGAAACTGCGGCGGGGCAAGCAGCCCACCCCACAGCCCCCGCAGCGGCTGCCGCACCAGCAGGATAGCGCCGCGGCACACCGCCAGCAGCCAGTGCGTGCGCCGAAGCGCAACCGCCCGGCGTGCGCGCGGGGCGGGCAACTGCGCCGCGCGCCCTTGCCGGCGCGCGTAACAGGTCGACGCCAGCGGGCAGACCTCACACCGCGGCGCGGCGCGCACGCATACGGTCGCGCCCAGATCCATCAGCCCTTGCGTGTAAGCCGGCATGTCCGCGGCGCGCGGCAGCAACGACTCGGCGAGCTGCCACAGCCGTCGCTGCACGGCCGCGGTGGTCAGGTCGCCGGCGATGCCGAAGTGACGGGACAGCACGCGCCGTACGTTGCCGTCCAAGATGGCGGCGCGCTCGTTGAAGCAGAACGCGGCAATCGCGGCGGCGGTGGAACGGCCGATGCCGGGTAGCTGCTGCAGCGCCGCCGCCGAGCGCGGAAACACGCCGCCGTACCGTTCGACCACGGCCTGCGCACAGGCATGCAGGTTGCGAGCGCGCGCGTAATAACCCAAGCCTGCCCATGCCCGCAGCACGTCCTCCAGCGGTGCCGCCGCCAGCGTCTGCACGTCGGGAAAGCGCGCAAGAAAGCGGTCGTAATAGCCGCGCACGGTGGCTACCTGCGTCTGCTGCAACATGACCTCCGCCACCCACACGCGATACGGATCACGCGTGCACTGCCAGGGCAGATCGTGGCGGCCGTGCGCACGCTGCCACGCCACTACGCGCGCGCCAAACGAAGAACGCGGCACGGTCAGATCTGAACGCGCAGCCGCTTTCCTGCCTCCGGTTCGCTGGGCAGCGGTGTCCGCTGGCCGCCGTCGTCCGCGCCGGCGATGGCGCGTGCCTGCAAAGCGCACCGATTCAATTCCTGCAGACGCTGCTGCACATGCTGCAAAGCCTCCTCCAGCTCGCCAATGCGGCTATCAAGCGACTCTTGAGCTTCGCGGATGCGCGCCACCGATTCGGCGCGCTTCTTCAAGTGCTGGCGCTGCTCACGCACCTGCGCCTCGATCGGCGGCAACAACGAGCGCACCCACGCTTCAGTGTCGCGCTCGGCTGCAAGGAACACTTCGCGCGACTTCGCCACGACCGTGTCGAAAAAGCGCTCAATCAACGCCCATTTGTCGCGTGTCACCACCGCCAGCGGGCCGAAATGGCTGCGGTATGCCGCCTCGGCTCGCTCAAGCTCAGCCAAGTAGGTGTCGAGCGAAAACGGCATCGGCGGCGACAGGCTCCAGCCTTGCTCCTCGGCAAAGCGACGCTGGACGCCGAGCACCATTTTCTCGATCTCAGCGATTTTGCTATTGGCTTGCCGCAGCAGCTCGCGCAACTGCTGGAAGTATTCGCGCACCGCCACCAGAAACTGCGGGGTCAGGCGCGCCTTGCGCATGCGCTCGCGCGCCTGCAATACCCGTTCGCGTAACGCATCGCGGCGCAGCGGCGCATACGCCTCATTGGCCAGCCGGGCCAGCACCACACGCGCTGCGACCATCTTGCGCACGACCTCCTCGAAATCGCGCTGTTCATTGTGCGCGCGCAGCAGCAGGCGCTCGATTGCGCTCTGGTTCTTTCCTTGCAGCGCGCGCAGCTCATACAGTTGCTCAATAAGGTTGCGTTCGCGCGTCGTCAACGCCTGCCGCACCTCGCTGCACACCCGATCAATTACCGCTAGCGTCTGCTCCCGCACGATGGTCTGTTTTGCCGGCACTAGCATGTCGACCAGCGCCGCCTCCAAGGTAGGCAGACGGCTCGCCCGCAGCAGCTTCTCATCGCCGGTGACCTTCGCTACCAAACCCTTCTGCGCCGAGACCGGAAACACGCGCGCCCGGGGCAAGCCAAGCGTGTCGCTGACACTGCGCACTTGCTTTTCAACCTCCGCTTCGATCTCGGCCTCGCTCTTTAACGGATCCCACAGACCGTCGATCTTGTTCAGCACAGCCAGGTGGTTAGCCACATGACCGTCTGCACCGACGATATGCCGCCAAACCTCCAGGTCGCTCTTCGTGACCCCCGTGTCGGCAGCGAGCACGAACAGCACCGCGTGTGCGCTCGGCACCAGCGACAGCGTCAGCTCCGGTTCGGTGCCGATGGCATTTAGCCCGGGCGTATCTAAGATCACCAGACCCTGCTTGAGCAGCGGATGCGGAAAGTTGATGACCGCGTGGCGCCAGCGCGAGATTTCGATCATGCCATCCCGGTCCACCGCCACCGCCTGGTCTTCGTCGTCCGGATCGAACAAGCCGTACATGCGCGCCTCCTCAACGGACACGCGCACCGTCTCTGAGACCAGCTTGAACGCTTGCAGCATGCCGTCGGGCGAGTTCGTATCCACCGGAAACACGCGCCACTCCGCCGCGGCCTTTTTGAAATCGGAGGTCGTGCCCAGCCGCGCCCGGGTCTCGATCGGCAGCGCGCGGATACAAGGCGGCAGCGACTCGTCATACATCAGCTCGGTCGGGCACATTGTGGTGCGTCCGGCCGATGAGGGCAGAATGCGCCGTCCGTAGTCAGCAAAGAAAATGGCGTTGATCAGTTCGGATTTGCCGCGCGAAAACTCAGCGACGAAGGCGATCACCAGCTTGTCTTCGGCCAGCCGGCCCAGCGCCACCTCCAGCCGCCGCGCCGCGTCGGCCTCTAGCAACTGCGCGCTGTCCAGCCAACGACGCAGCTGCGTAATCGCGCTTGCCAGCGCATCGCGCCAAGCGCTGTACTGTTGAAAGCTGGTCGCGAGCTGAACCATTACGGAAGCACGCTATCGCGGGCCGCGGCACTCTATCACAGGGGCTAGCTCCTGAACGATTGCGCTGACGCAGGAACCGGGCCTTTACCGTCGTCGCATCGTCATCGCCGGCTGCTTGGGCCTTGTCTTGCCCGTCTAACGCTGGCAGCGCGGGCAGAAGTACGTCGCCCGCTGACCTTGCACGATGCGGCGGATCCGCGCTCCGCAGACACAGCATGGCCAGCCAGCGCGGCCGTAAACCTGTGCCTTCAGCATGAAATAGCCTGCGCCGCCGTCGGCACCGATGAAGTCGCGCAGCGTACTGCCGCCGGCCTCAATCGCCTCGGCAAGCACGGCGCGCAGCGCTGCCACCAGGCGTGCGCAGCGCTGCGGCCCAAGGCGGTGTGCCGGCGTGCGCGGGTCGATGCCAGCGCGAAACAGGCATTCGGACGCGTAGATGTTGCCCACCCCCACCACGACATCGCCTGCGAGCAGCACGTGCTTAATCGGGGCGCGGCGGTCGCGTAACCTCGCCTGCAAATAGGCTGCGTCAAAGCGCGGATCAAACGGTTCCACGCCCAGAGCGGCCAACAGCGCATGGCGCTCGACGGCGCCGCGCTGCCGGGGATGCCACAGCAGAGCGCCAAACCGGCGCGGGTCCGTTAAACGTGCGACCCGCACGCCGTCGTGCGCAGCAAACTCCAGGTCAACGTGGTCGTGCTTACCCGGTGGCGGCGGCTGGTGCAGATGCAGCCGCCATGACCCAGACATGCCTAAATGCGAGATCAGCGTCCCCGGTGCAAACTGCCACAGCAGATATTTGCCGCGCCGCTGCAGTTGCAGCAGTGGCTGGCCAGCGAGGAGACCCGTTAAGCCGGCCGGCACCGGCCAGCGCAGCCGCCGCTGTCGCACATGCACAGCGCGCAGGGACAGTCCTTCCAGATAGGGCGCGAGCGCGCGGCGTGTCACTTCGACTTCGGGCAGTTCGGGCATCGCGGTCGGACTAGACTAGACCGTTGACGATCGCGGGACAGTGCTCAATGGAACATTTAACAGGCTGGCGACGGGCAGCGCTCGCCGCATGCTGTGGGCTCAGTGTAGGGTGCGCGACGCTGCCGTCGGCGCCTTCAGCGCCCGCGCAGCCAGCGCCGGATGCTGAACGCGTGCCGCCGGTGCGCCCAGTGGCGCGCGCCGGGCCGATGGCGGAGGCCGGCACGACCCCACCGCTGCCAGCGGTTGCCTTAACCAGCGGGCTGCTGTACCAGATCCTGGCAGCGGAGATTGCCGTGCAACGCGGTGAGCTCGGGCCCGCCTTCGCCACGTTCATGGCGTTAGCCAAAGAGACGCGCGATCCGCGCTTTGCCCAGCGCGCCACGGAGGTGGCCATCGGCGGACGGGCGCTTGCGCAGGCGCTGGAAGCCGCCACGCTGTGGCGCGGGCTGGCGCCCCAGTCGACGGACGCGCTGCATACCCTGGCGGCCTTGCTGGTTGCCAACCACCGCATAGACGAGGCGGCGCCGCTGTTGCGCGAGCAAGTCGCCAACGATCCTCAGCCGGCCGAGGCGCTGGGACGCGCGCAACGCGTCTTGGCACGTGCGAGCGACCGCGCCGCTGCCTTCCGCCTGCTAGAGGAGCTTGCTGCACCGTATCGGGATGACCCGCGCATCGGCGCGGATGTGCGGCTGGTACTGGCCAGCGGCGCACAGGCCGCTGGCGACAGCCAGCGCGCAGCGCAAGAGGCGCAGGCGGCGCTCGCGCTACGGCCTGATTTTGAGCGCGCGGCGTTGCTGGCGGCGCAATTCCTTAGCCGTCCTGACGGCAAGGAATCAGCCGCGGGCCGCGCGCAGGCATTATCGTTGCTGCACCAATTCCTGCGCCGTCAGCCGCAGGCCCTGGAAGCGCGCCAGGCCTACGCACGGTTGCTGGTCGCCGACGGGCGCCACGGCGAGGCACGCGCCCAGTTCGAGCGCGTCCTGCAGCAGCAGCAGGACAATCTGGATGCGCTGTATGCGCTCGGGGTGCTGGACATGGAGTCGCCGGCCACGCGTGCGGCGGCACGCCGGTACTTTGAGCGTTATCTGCAGGCGCTGGAGGAGGCGCCGCAGGCGATGCGTGACCCCGACCCGGCCTATTTGAACCTGGCCCGCATCGCGGAGGAGCAGAAGAAATACGACGAAGCGCTCGCTTGGCTCGCGCGTGTCAGTGGCGCCGACAATCGTTTCCTGGCCCGCCTGCGTCATGCCCTCGTGCTCGGCAAAATGCAGCGCGTCGACGAAGCGCGCCAATTGCTCGCCGAGCTGCAACCATCCAGCGACGCGGCGCGCGTACAGATCGCACAGGCCGAGGGGCAGCTGCTGCGCGAAGCGAAGCGGTATGCCGAAGCGCTGCAGGTGCTCGCCGCCGCGCTGGCACGCTACCCCGACGACCCCGGTCTGCTGTACGACACCGCGATGGCGGCCGAGAAAATGAACCGGCTCGACCTGGTGGAGCGCCATCTGCGGCGGTTAATCGAACTGAAGCCCGACGATGCGCATGCGTATAACGCGCTCGGGTACACATTCGCCGATCGCAACCAGCGGCTACCTGAAGCGCTCGCGCTCATTGAGAAGGCGCTGTCGCTTGCACCAAACGATGCTTACATCCTGGATTCGATGGGGTGGGTGTACTTCCGCCTCGGCGACCTGCCGCGCGCGCGCGAATACCTGGAACGCGCCTTCCAGCTGAAACCCGAGGCGGAAGTTGGCGCCCACCTGGGCGAGGTGCTATGGCTGCTCGGTGAGCGCGATGAAGCGCGCCGGGTCTGGCGCACTGCCTGGCAGCACGACGCCGACAACGAGACACTGCGCGAGACCCTAGCGCGCTTTAACGTGCGATTCTGAGCCGTGTCGCCGCTTGCACCGGCCCTTGCCGCCTTCAGCCTCGCACTGCTGGCCGCCTGCAGCACGCTGCCGCGGACAGAGCCGCGGGCGGTGGTCGGCCGTTTCAGCGTGGTGGTGGCCACCGACAGTGGGCAGGACGCTTCCGCCGGTCGGTTCGTGCTTGCGTGCGATGACCAGACGCTCACGCTTGAGCTTGCCTCCCCGCTTGGCTCGACGCTTGCGCGGCTGCAGGTCGACCGGGACGGCGCGCGGCTGCTGCGCGCCGACGGCAAGCGCCCGCTCCTTCAAGGAGCTGACGTGGAGTCGCTGACGCAAGCGGCCTTTGGCTGGCCGCTGCCGGTGGCGGGGTTCGCCGACTGGATCGCCGGCCGTCCTTGCGCTGATCGCCCGTTTAGGGTCCGTGGTCCTGATACTTTTGAGCAAGACGGCTGGACGGTGCTTGTGCTTGAGCGTTTCGCCGCAGGCGCCCCTCGCCGCTTGCAGATCGAGCGGCCACCGCAACCCGGTGGCACGCCCGGCATCACCATGCGGTTGGTGCTTGAGCGACCAGGGGCCGACGGGCCGCGCCCAGCCTGCGAAGCGCGCAAGCCAGTGCCATGACGCGACTGTTCCTTGGCCTGCCGGCACCTGCCAAGCTAAATCTGTTCCTGCATGTCGTTGGCCGACGCCCCGACGGCTACCACGAGCTGCAATCCGTGATGGTGCCGGTGGATCTTGCCGACCTGCTGGACTTCGAGCGCCGCGACGATGGCCGCATCGTACGCAGCGGCGACTTAGTCGGCGACCCCGAGCGGGACCTCGCGCTGCGCGCGGCGCGGCTGTTGCAGCAGCACAGTGGCACCGCCTTCGGTGCCAACATCCACGTGCAAAAACGCATACCAGCCGGCAGCGGCATGGGCGGCGGTTCCTCGGACGCTGCCACCACCCTGATTGCGCTCAACCGCCTGTGGGCGCTGAACTGGCCGCGCCCGCAGCTGGCCACGCTCGCCCTCCAACTGGGCGCGGACGTGCCGTTTTTTCTCGGCCCCGGCCCAGCGCTGGCCGAAGGCATCGGCGAGCGCATCACGCCCCTGTCCGTGCCGGTGCGCCGCTATCTTGTGGTCTTTCCGCGCCTGGCCGTCTCGACGGCAGAGATTTTTTCCGATCCGCGTTTGACCCGCGACACAAAACCGCTGATAATTGACAATCTTTCCGGGGCGATGGAAGACATCTGCCGCGCGGCATACGGTGCCAACGATCTGCAAGCCGTTGCTTGCCGCCGCCACCCAGAGATCGCGCATGCCCTTGCGCTGCTTGCGCCGCTTGGGCCGGCGCGCATGACGGGCTCGGGGTCGGCCGTATTTGCCGCCGCAGAGGATGCGTCAGCAGTGCAAGCCGTGCAGTCACGGCTGCCGCCTGAGTGGTCGTGTTGGCTTGTGCGGGGGTTGTCGGAACATCCGCTCGCGGTATGGTAAAACGCTCAGGTTTTCGGCGCGGTAGCCAGCGATCGCGTCGGCAGTGCAAAGTTTCGCGCTGGGGAGTCGCCAAGCTGGTTAAGGCACCGGATTTTGATTCCGGCATTCGAGGGTTCGAATCCTTCCTCCCCAGCCATTAACTTCAGAACGCCGGGACGCACGCTGTGTTTCCCGGCGCGTTTTTTGTGAGACGCCAGACGCACGTTTTCGGGGCAGAGGAATTAACGATGGTGCCGATGGTCCCCGACAACTTGATGGTGTTCACCGGCAACGCCAACCCGAAACTGGCGCAAGCAGTCGTGCAACACCTGAACATCCCCCTCGGACGCGCGGTCGTGTCGCGCTTCTCCGACGGCGAAGTGATGGTGGAAATCATCGAGAACGTGCGCGGGCGCGACGTCTTTGTGCTGCAGCCGACCTGCGCACCAACCAACGACAATCTCATGGAGCTGCTGTTGATGGTGGATGCGCTCAAGCGCGCTTCCGCTGGCCGCATCACGGCGGCGATTCCCTACTTCGGGTACGCACGTCAGGACCGTCGGCCGCGTTCGGCGCGGGTGGCAATTAGCGCCAAGGTCGTGGCCAACATGCTGCAAGCCGTCGGCGTGAACCGAGTGCTGACCATGGACCTGCACGCCGACCAGATCCAGGGTTTCTTCGACATCCCGGTCGATAACATCTACGCCAGCCCGATTCTGCTCGGCGACCTCTGGAAGCACAACTACAGCAACCTATTGGTCGTGTCGCCCGACGTGGGCGGCGTGGTACGCGCGCGGGCAATTGCCAAGCGCATGGATGCTGATTTGGCCATCATCGACAAGCGCCGGCCGCGGCCGAATACCGCTGAGGTGATGCACATCATCGGCGATGTTGAGGGCCGCACGTGCGTGATCATGGACGACATGGTCGACACCGCCAACACGCTGTGCCAGGCCGCCGCCGCGCTGCGCGAGCGCGGCGCGCGTCGTGTGCTTGCCTATTGCACGCACGCGGTGCTCTCAGGCAATGCGGTGGAGCGCATCGCCAACTCGGTGCTCGACGAAGTTGTCGTCACCGACTCTATCCCGCTGTCGCCAGCGGCCCAGGCCTGCCCGAAGATTCGGCAGCTGTCGTGTGCCGCGCTGCTGGGGGAGACGATTTCGCGTATCGCGCGCGAGGACTCGGTAAGCAGCCTGTTCATCGAGTAAGCAACCCGCCGTCGTGGCTGGTCGCGGCCCGCGGCGAAATTTGGAGAACGACATGAAAGTTATCGCCAACACCAGAACCGTGCAGGGTACGAGTGCGAGCCGCCGCCTGCGCCGCGCCGGCAAGGTGCCGGGCATTCTCTACGGCGGCAGCCAGGGGCCCGTCATGATCGAAGTCGATCACAACGCGCTGTTTCACGCACTGCGCAAAGAGAAGTTCCACGCCTCCATTTTGGACATGGAGCTTGACGGGCGGACCGAGCAAGTGCTGCTGCGCGACTTCCAAATGCACCCTTACAAGGCGCAGGTCTTACATGTGGACTTCCAGCGCGTCGCCGCCGACCAGCCGATCCACATGCGTGTGCCGCTGCACTTCGTCGGCCAAGAGAACTCCCCGGCGGTGAAAGAAGCCGGTGCCGTAGTCGGGCATGTGCTCACCGAGCTGGACATTGCCTGCCTGCCGAAAGATCTGCCCGAATTCATCGAGGTCGATCTGTCGCAGTTGCGCGCGACCGATACCATCAAAGTTCTGGATCTGAAGCTGCCGCCTGGGGTCAAGCCCGTCTTGCGCGGCAAGGAGAACCCGGTGGTCGTATCGGTCACCATCCCGGGCGCACAGGCCGAGGCCGAAGCAGCTCCCGTGCCGGCCACCGAAGTGCCGGCAACCGCGCAGAAGGCGCCAGCCCCTGCAGCTGCGCAGGGTGGAGAAAAGAAGGCCGCGGACAAAAAACCAGCCGCGGACAAGGACAAGAAAAAGAAATAGTTGGCTGCGTCAGAATGTGGCCCGCCCGTGTCATCACCGGCGGGCTTTTTGTTTGCTTTCTAAACCGTGCAGGACGCAGCTGCTATCGGAATTCGTCTGATCGTCGGCCTCGGCAACGTAGGCCCCGAGTACGAGCGGACGCGGCACAACGCCGGCTTCTGGTTCGTCGATGCGGTCGCGCGCGCCGCGGCTGCCGACTTTGCGCACGAGCGCAAATTCCATGGTGACGTCGCTCGCCTGCGCGAGCACATGCACGAGCTGTGGCTCCTGAAGCCCGCCACCTACATGAACCGCTCTGGGCTGGCGGTGGCCGCGTTTGCCGCCTATTATCGGATCGCCGCGCCGGAAATCCTCATCGTGCACGACGAAGTCGATCTACCGCCCGGTGCGGTTCGGCTGAAGCGCGGCGGCGGCAACGCAGGGCACAATGGCCTAAAAGACATCCAGGCGCGGCTTGGCACCCCCGACTTTTGGCGCCTGCGCCTCGGAGTCGGCCACCCACGCACACTGCAGCTGCAGCAGGAAGTCGCTGACTTCGTGCTGCATCCGCCCAGCGCCGAACACGCACAGGCGATTGAAGGCGCGATTGAGCGTGCGCTTGAAGTTCTGCCGCAGCTCATCGGCGGACAGTTCGAGCGCGCCATGATGAAGCTGCATCGGCCGCCGGCTGCATGAGCGGCGCCGCCTCATTTGTCGTGCACGCCGGTGCGCGCGCCGCCGCGCACCTGCGCGCGCATGGACTGGCGCCGCACGATATTGCCTGCATCCCTGCAGCCGCCGGCGGTCCGAAAGGGCTGGCGCTTGTGCCACTTGACAAATGGCTGTTTGGGCACTGGCTGCGACAGACGCCGCGGCTTGAACTGATTGGCGCCTCCATCGGCGCCTGGCGCTTATACGCCTGCGCGCAGGCCGATGCAGTAGCCGCCCTCGACCGCTTGGCCGAGAGCTATCTTGCGCAGCACTTCCCGCCGCAGCCGACGCCCGCGCAAGTCGCGGCTCAGATGCGGCGCTTCGTGCGCGCAGTCATCGGCGATGGGGGCACGCACACGCTGCGCCAGCATATAGCCCTAAGCGTCCTGACCGCACGCGCCCGCGGCGCCCTGCATGGCCGCAACTGCCGCGCTGCCTTCGCGCGCGCTGCCGCATCCAATGTTTGGAGCCGCGCAGCGCTCGCCCGCTATTTTCAGCGCATTATCTTCACCGCTCACGACGCGCACTTTCCGTCGCGTGTTTTTGATGCCTTCGGCCTGCAGCGCGTCCCACTGACCGCGGACAATCTCGAGGATGCGTTGCTGGCATCCGGCTCGATTCCGCTGTTGTGCGAGCCTGTGCGCAATCCGCGCGGTGCACCCACCGGCGACTACTGGGACGGCGGACTAATCGACTACCACTTATTGCTGCCGTACCGCGAACTACCTGGGCTCGTGCTCTATCCACACTTCGCACCGTACGTGACGCCCGGCTGGCTGGACAAGTTCTTGCCGTGGCGCGCGCGTCCGCACGCGCATCCGTGGCTGGAGAACGTGCTTCTGATCAGCCCCTCGCCCTCGCTGCTGCAGCGCCTGCCCAACCGCAAACTACCTGATCGCAAGGATTTCTATCGCTACGGCCACGACGACGAACGCCGACAGCGCGACTGGCGGCGTGCCATCGGCGAATGCCAGCGGTTTGCCGAGGAGGTCGCGCGCTGGCTCGAACGGCCGGACCCGACCGTCATCCGGCCGCTCTGAAGCATCGCCACCGCGCGCCCTTGTGGTGAGGGCGAGGCGTTCTGCGCTCCCCCGCCACAGGCAGTGACCACGGCCCCTGGCGTTGCGCCCCTGTCCGCAGCCCGCAGACGCGGTGCGACGCCGCTTGCTCGATCGTTTGGTGCCTGCGCGCAACCGCCAGCCGGCGCCCCGCGAAGAGCAGCCCATAGTGCAGCCGAGCGAAATAGCGCTTGGGATGACGCATCGAGGATTTGCGCTCGCGCTCAGCGCTCAAGG
>JANWXE010000179.1 GCA_025055385.1 Burkholderiaceae bacterium
GCCGACCCATGGCACGACCGCGGACCAGGCCTCCACACAGCGCAGCCGGTAGACGCGCTCCTCCAGCGGCGCGAGCTTCAGCAGTTCGTCGATGTCGAACGTGCGCGGGCGGCGCACCGCGCCGTCGACGATCACCTGCCAAGGGCGCGTGCGCAGCGAGCGCGGTGCCAGCCGCGCCGGATCCTCCTTGTCGGTGCCGAACTCGTAGAAGTTGCAATAGGTGGTCAACAACTTGTACGGGGTCGGCTTCTCCGGTGTGGAGAACGGGCCCGGGCGGGTGGTCAGCCTCTTCGCGCTCGGATCCTGCGCGCGCACCGGCAGGGCCGCGGCGATCAGCCCGGCGGCAAGCGCCGCCTGTACGAACTCGCGCCGCCGCGCCCAGACCGCGCGCGGCGTGATCTCCGAGGCGGGGATCGCAGGTGGTCGATAAATCGGCATCAGCGCAGCTCCCGGCTTTGCCGGTCAATGAATACCGCGCACAAGCTTACGCGCGCGCGCTGCCTCAATGACCGGCTAGCGAGCTCGGTTTTTGCGCCGCGATGCCACGGGCTGCGCCCGCCACCCCCGCGCTGCCGGCCGGGGTCAGAATGTCGGCTGCCTTTTGGTGCCGAGCACAAAGCGCCCTTGCACAGCCGTGCCCGGTCGCAGCGCAAAGCCCTTTTTTCGTACGCTCAAGGCAAACCGCCTCTGCCCGTTACCGCCGCGATGCGGCAGACCACAGAATGTGCGCGACAGGCTTGCAGCCGACCTTGCTAACGCAGGCCGGCTAAGTAATCCGCCAGCGCTTTCATTTCGCGGTCCGACAGGCGGGCGGCGATCTGTTGCATGGCTTCGTTGTTGCGGCGGGTGCCGTCGCGAAAGGCTTTTAGCTGCGCCTCGGTGTACTCCGCGTGCTGACCCGCCAGGCGCGGATACTGGATCGGGATGCCCGCGCCATTTGGCCCGTGGCAGCCCGCGCAGGCGGGCACCGCGCGTTCCGGAACGCCAGCGCGGTAGATGCGCTGCGCCAGCTCCAGGGTTTCTTTGTTCTTCGCAAAGCCGGGCTTCAGCGTCTGGGCGGCATAGTAGGCGGCAACATTGCGCCGGTCTTGCTCCGACAGCGCAGCCGCAAAGCCGGCCATTACCGCGTTTTCGCGCGCCGCCGTTTTTGCCTTCGGTTGAACTGTGTAATCGACCAGCTGCTTATAAAGGTACTCGGCGTGCTGTCCAGCAAGCTTTGGGTTGGCCGCGATAACTGAGTTGCCGTCTGCGCCATGGCAAGCAGCGCACACCTGCGAAGCGATCTGCTGGCCCCGGTTTAAGTCGGGGCCCGGTTTGGTTTCCTGCGCGGCCGCCGTGCTAGCTGCAACCGTTACGACAAGCGCCACCGCGGGTACAGACTTGATGATCATCGAGAAACCTTCGTTGCTTTTGGTTTATCGCTGCCGCGGCGGCACCGTTGATACCCGGTCTTGCCTTGCCGCGGGCCGGGCGTGGGCGACCAACCGGCGTATTCTACCCAGCCATCTTGCGCCGCCCCTGCCGATGATCCTTTTTGAGACCGCCCGCTTTGTCACTTCGGTTTCAGCGCTCCAGCAGCTTGAACAAGCACCCTTGGCCGCGCTGCCTGAGATTGCCGTCGTCGGCCGTTCCAACGCGGGCAAGTCCACGCTGATCAACGCATTGGCCAATCAGCGTCAGCTTGCGCGCGCCAGCAAGACGCCGGGACGCACGCAGTTGCTGAACTTCTTTGAGGTTGCGCGGCGCCAGGATGACGCGCGGCGTCCTGCTGCGTATCTCGTTGACCTGCCGGGTTACGGCTTCGCACGCGCCGATTACGCGCGGCGCGCGGCGTGGGACGAACTTGCCGGCGGCTACTTGCGCACCCGCCGTCTTTTAGCGGGCGTGGTGTTAGCGATGGACGCCCGGCGGCCGCTGATGCCGGTGGACGAAGCGCTGCTCGCCTGGCTTGCGCAGCGCGAGGGGCCGCCGGTGCAGTTGCTATTCGTGCTGACAAAGTCAGACCAGTTGCGGCGCACCGAGCGTGCCGAAGCCTTGCGGTTGGTGCAGAACCGGGCCGCGAGTCTTTCGCAGCCCGCGCCCGCGTTGCTGTTTTCCGCTCTGACAGGAGAGGGATTGGACAGTCTGCGCGCCGAGGTCGGCGCGCTGATGCAGGCTACCCCAGATGACGCGCCCGTATCATTGGCAAAGAAAAGCCCCGGTTGACCGGGGCCGAATGACTTTGCCATGGCACCGCCCAGGGAGGAAGGGCGGGGTATCGGCAGGGCCGACACGTCGAGAAGATAACGAAGCAGGCTTGCGCCTGCCGACCTAGGACAATCCCGTATGAGTGAGTTCCGGCTGCTCGGTAGTTTCCCAGCGGTGCGAATGCGCCGTATGCGGCGCGACGATTTCTCGCGGCGCTTGATGCGTGAACATCGTCTAACTGTGGATGATCTCATCTACCCTGTCTTCATCCTTGACGGGCGCAATCGACGCGAGGCGGTGGCATCGATGCCTGGCGTGGAACGGCTTTCGGTCGACCAGTTGCTGCCGGTGGCCGAGGAATGCGTCGCGCTCGGCATTCCGGTCATGGCCTTGTTTCCGGTCATCGATGCCCAGTTGAAAACACCGGATGGCCGTGAAGCAACCAATCCATACGGCCTGGTGCCGCGTGCGGTACGAGAGCTCAAGGACCGCTTTCCGGAGCTTGGGCTATTGACCGACGTTGCGCTCGATCCCTACACGACGCACGGCCAGGATGGCGTCATAGACGAGGCCGGTTATGTCTTAAACGACGAGACGATCGAAATTCTTAAGCAGCAGGCGCTGGTGCAGGCCGAGGCGGGTGTCGACATTGTGGCACCGAGCGACATGATGGATGGCCGCATCGGTGCTATCCGCACGGCGCTGGAAGATGCCGGTCACATCCACACCCGCATCATGGCGTACGCGGCCAAATACGCAAGCAGCTTCTACGGTCCGTTTCGCGACGCGGTCGACTCGAAAGCCAACCTCGGCCGCGGCAGCAAAGTGCAGTATCAAATGGATCCGGCCAACAGCGACGAGGCGCTGTGGGAGGTGGCGCTAGACCTCGCAGAAGGCGCCGACATGGTGATGGTGAAGCCTGGCATGCCGTACCTGGATGTCGTGCGACGCGTGAAAGACACGTTCCGGGCGCCGACCTTCGCCTACCAGGTCAGCGGCGAGTACGCGATGCTGATGGCGGCGATTGGCAACGGCTGGCTAGAGGAAGAGCAAGTCATCCTGGAGGCATTACTCGCGTTTAAGCGGGCCGGTGCCGATGGAGTGCTGACCTATTTCGCGCTGCGAGTAGCACGGTGGCTTGCGCAGCGCCGCTAGACCGCGATGCAGCTGCTTCATATCGCGCCGCAGCAGGTGACGCAACTGCCGGAGCTGCCAGCCGCAACTGCCGCCGATGGGTTTTACTGGCTTGACCTGACGCAGGAGGAGCTGGCCGCCGATGAAGCGCGCTGGCTGGAGGCGATCGCCGCATTAACCGGCGCGCGCTTGTTCGATCTGCACCTGCGCGACGCACTAAACGCACAGCAGCCGTCGTTTTTCGACAGGATGCGCGACTACGACGTGTTGGTGTTCCGGCGGCTGGCACCCTCGGAGGCGCCGCCCCTGGCGGAAGTCGACGGCGCGCGCCGACGCCCGCCCCGCGGGCTTCGGCCACACGCGCGGGGCCGGCCCTTGTTTCCCGCCCCCGTCCCCAGTCCGTTTGTTTGTATTTGTTTGGGGCGGGCGCAAGGCCGCCGCCCAGCGCCTCAGCCAAACTAAGCATGCCGCTGCGGT
>JANWXE010000009.1 GCA_025055385.1 Burkholderiaceae bacterium
TGCTCCGGTTGCAGCTTGTAGCGCAGCATCTGGGCGGTGAGGCGCCGGTGCGGCGCGAGCGCCTGCAGCCAGGCGAGGATCGCCTCGCGCACCCGTTCGCGCGGCATCCGTTCCGCCCAGCCGGGGACGTTGGGTGCCGCCCGCAGCGCCGCATCGGCACGATCGAACCAGGCTTCCGCCAGCGCATCCTTGCTCGCGTAGCAGCGCGCGATGTCCGCAAGCGTGATGCCCAGTGCGCGCGCGACGTCGTGCAGATGCACGGCATCCCACCCTTGGCGCTCGCCCAACGCCAGCGCAGTATCCAGAATACGCGCGCGCAGCTCTTCCATAGTGGCCTCGCGTCTGCTCGGCAGACCGGGTGGTGACGCTAGCGAGATGCACCCGCGGCGGCAACCCTTGCGGTCAGCCCGCTCATGCCGGGCCAACGCCGCCCCGTTTCGCGAGGCTCTAGAATCGCCGCCCGCGCTGTATACCGGCCCGTCAGCGATTGCGTGTCATGCGGGCCTGCGAAGGTTGCGCACGCTTGGGCGCGGCGGTGCACGCAGCGCGCGTCCAGTTGCGCGATCCTCGCTGCGCAAAACGGCCGTTGCACCGGCACGAGGGGCAGCGACCGCGCGCTCATTAAACCTTCTGACACGGAGCACCGATGATCGACCTGTCGCATGTGACCCGTCGTTATGGTGACTTCGTCGCCGTCGATGATGTGAGTTTCTCGATAACCCCCGGCGAAGTGGTAGGTCTGCTAGGGCACAACGGCGCCGGCAAAACCACGTTGATGAAGATGCTCACCGGCTATCTGGAGCCCACCGCCGGCACAATCCGCGTCGACGATCTGCAGATCGGCCGCGATACGCGCCGCATTCAGGCCCGCATCGGCTATTTGCCGGAAAACTGCCCCCTATGGCCGGAGATGACAGTGGCTGAGTTCCTGCTCTTCCAGGCGGCACTGCATGGGGTGCCTCCAGCTCAGCGCGCGCAGGCGGTCGCCCGCGCGCTGCGCCGCACCGACCTGCAAGACCGCGCCACCGCGCCTATTTATACGCTTTCGCGCGGCTATCGCCAGCGCGTCGGCGTTGCGCAGGCGATCCTGCATCGGCCGGATATCGTCATTCTGGATGAACCGACCAACGGCCTCGACCCGGCGCAGATCCTGCAGATGCGGGAGCTGATCCGGGAGCTCGCGCAGGAAGCCACGGTAATCGTTTCTACTCACATCCTGCAGGAGGTGCAGGCGGTTTGTCAGCGGGTCGTGATCCTGCGCGCTGGACGCAAAGTGCTGGACGCCCGGATGGACGAATTACAGCGCCACGCGCGCCTACTGGTCACGCTGGACTGCGAGGAAGCCGTCGCGCGACCCGTCTTGCAGCAAGTGCCTGGTGTGCAAGCCGTGCAATACGAAGGTGCTTACGGCCGCCACCATCGTTACGCGCTGGAGGCATCGCCGGAAGCCGCGCCCGCGGTTAGCCGCGCGGTGTTGCAGGCAGGCTTCGGCCTGCATGCGCTGCATTTTGAGCGGCGCGACCTAGAAACGCTATTTGCGCAGCTCGATCGCGTCTCCAGCGAGGAGGTGCGCCATGTGGCGTGATGTGTTGACCGTTGCGCGCCGCGAGCTGGCCGGTTTTTTTACTTCACCCGTCGCGTTCCTATTCGTTGGCGCTTTTCTTGCCATCACGTTGTTCGCGTTCTTCTGGGGTGAAAAGTTCTTTGCCCGCAACGTCGCCGATGTGCGTCCGCTGTTCCAATGGATGCCGCTCTTGCTGATTTTTCTCGTTTCGGCACTGACAATGCGCGCCTGGGCGGAAGAGCGCCGCGCCGGTACGCTGGAGTTGCTGCTAACCGCCCCCGTGTCACTGACGGCACTCGTGCTGGGCAAATTCCTCGGTGCGCTGGCGCTGGTGGCGATTGCGCTCGTCTTGACGCTGCCGCTGCCGTTGACCGTCGCTGCGTTGGGCCCGCTAGACTGGGGCCCGGTCGTCGGCGGCTATGTGGCGGCGCTGGCGCTGGCGGCGGCCTACATTGCGCTTGGCTTATGGGTTTCCTCACGCACCGACAACCAGATCGTTAGCCTAATTCTGACTGCGCTGATCGCCGGCGGCATCTACCTACTTGGCGCGCCCGCCCTCACCGACCTGTTTGGCCACCGCGTCGGCGAATGGCTACGGCTGTTAGGCACCGGCTCGCGCTTTAACGCAATCACCCGCGGTGTCCTTGATCTGCGCGATCTCTACTATTACCTCTCGCTGACCGCGCTGTTCCTGATCCTAAACCAGTGGTCGCTTGCTCGGCTGCGTTGGGCCGGCAACCCGCCCACGGCTGAGCATCGGCGCTACACACTCACTGCCGCGCTGCTGGCATTGAATGCGTTGGCTGCCAACTTCTGGTTGCATCCGCTGCATATCATCCGCCTCGATCTAACCGCCGGCGGCCAGTACACGCTGTCGGAGGCGACCCGCACCTATCTGCGGCAGGTGCAGGAGCCGCTGCTGATCCGCGGTTATTTCAGCGCCAACACCCATCCGCTACTCGCCCCACTGGTGCCGCAGTTGCGCGATCTGTTGCAGGAGTACGCAGTAGCCGGCGGGGAACGCGTACGCGTGGAGTTCATCGACCCCCATCAAGACCCGCAGCAAGAGGAGGAGGCCGCGGGCCGCTACGGCATTCGGCCGGTGCCGTTTCAGGTCGCCAGCAAGTATCAGGCCTCGGTGGTCAACTCCTACTTCGACATCGTGGTCGCCTATGGTGACGAGTACCAGACGCTCGGCTTCCGCGACCTGATCGAGGTGAAGGCGCGCGCCGAGGGCGACTTCGAAGTGACCCTGCGCAATCCTGAATACGAGATCACGCGCGCGATCCGCAAGGTGCTAACCGGCTTCCAGGGTGGCGGTAATCCGTTTGCTGCGTTGGCGCGGCCGTTGACCCTCACCGTTTATCTGTCCGCTCCGCAGCGCTTCCCAACGCAGTTGCAAGCAGTCCGGCAGGCGCTGCAAGAGGCAATTGAGGAACTGCGCAAACAAGCGGGTGATCGCTTGCAGGTGCAATTCTTGGATCCCGACACCGATGCGGCACTGGCCAAGCGGCTCACCGACGAAGGTCTGCGTCCGCTCGTCACCAGTCTGTTTGACCCGAAACCGTTTTGGTTCCACCTCGCCTTGTCCGATGGCCGGCAGAACGAGCGCGTGCCGCTGCCGGCCAAACCGGAAAAGGAGGAGTTCCGGCGCAACCTAGAAGCGGCAGTCAAGCGCTTCTCGCCTGGTTATCTTAAGACCGTCGCCGTCCATGCGCCGCCGACGGCGCAACTGGGTCTGCTGCGTGACGCGCTGGAGGAATCGGCGCGCTGGATGGACGTCGATCTGCGCGATGGCGAGGTGCCGGCGGCCGCAGACCTGCTGCTGCTAGTGTCCCCGGAGGGGCTTGACCGTCGGCAGCGCTTCGCGGTCGACCAGTTCTTGATGCGTGGCGGTACCGTCATTTTGGCCGCTGCGCCCATGGACGTGCAGCTTTCGCACACGATTGCCGCGCGACCGGTGCAGACAGGACTGGAGGATTGGCTAGCTCATTACGGGGTGAAGATCGGGCCAGGCCTAGTGCTCGATCCGCGCAGCGGCGCGCTGCCGATCCCGGTAGAGCGGCCGTTAGGCGGCGGTCTGACAGTGCGTGAGATCCAGCTGGCACCCTACCCATACATCGTCGACGTGCGTGGCGACGGGCTGAGCCGCGACTTGCCAGCGGTGGCTGCACTGGGCCAACTGAGCGTGCCCTGGGTGGCGCCCGTGGCGGTGGACGCGGAGAAGAACAAGGCGCGCCGCGTCACGGTGCTGTTGCAATCGTCGCCCGATGCATGGATATCCGATCGCACCGAACTCTTGCCAAACTATCGGCAGTACCGCGAGCTCGGCTTTGTCCCCGGTGCGAGCCGCGCGCGGCAGACGCTCGCGGTGATGCTCGAAGGCCGTTTCGAATCCGCCTTCAAAGGCGAAGATCCGCGCAGGGACGGTGAAGCGCCCGCGCAAGGGCAGCCGCCGGCAGGCGGACTGGCGGATGTGGCTCGCGCGATCGATAGCTCGCCAGAGTCAGCGCGCCTGATCGTCATCGGCTCCGGCAGCCTGTTTGCGGATCCCGCGCTGCGCTTGCTCAGCCAAGCGCTGGGCACGAATTATCGGAAGCCGCTGGAGTTTGCACTGAACCTGGTCGACTGGTCGCTGGAAGACCCTGGGCTACTTGCGATCCGCAGCCGCGGCCGGTACGTGCGTCTGCTCGAGCCAATGCCGCCGGCGCGGCAGGCGCTATGGGAGTACGCCAATTACGGCTTCGCCGCCGCTGGCCTAGCGTTGATCTGGCTATTCGTGCGTCAGCGCCGCGCCGCTGCCGCGCGGCGCCATCAGTTGATGTTGCAGGGGGCGTGAAGCAATGCGACGAACGATCCCGATCCTCGCCATCGCGCTCGCCGCTCAGATCGTGCTCGCCGCTGCGCTGTACTGGCGAGCTGACCCGCTGGCTGCGCCACGGCCGCAGACACCACTGCTAACCGCCGACATCTCGCAAGTTGATCGTCTGCGCCTCGAAGGCCCGGTGGCCGCCGACAAACGTTCGGCACCTGCGGTCGAGCTCGTAAAGCGCGACGGAAAGTGGCGTCTGCCGGGTTACTTTGATGCCCCCGCCGACGCGGCCAAGGTGGAGGATTTGTTGAAACGCGTGCGAGAAGCCACGCGCGGTCTGCCCGTGGCGACCTCGCGCGACGCAATGACGCGCCTGCGCGTGGCCGACGACGCCTATGAACGGCGTCTTTCTCTCATGCAGGGCGAGAAGACGCTTGCCACCATTTACCTCGGAACCTCCAGTGGCGCCCGCAAAGCGCATGCGCGTGCCGCAACCGACTCAGTCGTCTACGCCGTTTCCTTGGCGCCGTTTGAGGTGCGCACCTCAGCACCGGAATGGCTCGATGTCCACCTGCTGAAACCGGACATGGGTGCCCTGACCGAAATCACAATCCGGCGCGCTGATGGTAAGACCGTTGTGCTCCGCCGCGCCGAGCGGAAAGAGGGCGAACAGAGTGTGACTATCTGGCGCGGAGACGGTGAGCTGGTGGCTGACGAAAACCGCGCGCGGGCTTTGGTCGACGCCATCACCAATCTGCGCGTAGATGCCGTGCTGGGAACCGAACCGCAGCCGCAATGGCGCCTCGAGGCGGCAGCTTTGACAATCACCCTGACAAGCAACCAGGGACAATCCGTGCACTGGACGCTGGCAAAACTGCCGAATAGCGACAGCCACGTCGTCAAAGCCTCAAACCAGGCATGGTATTTGGAGGTGAAGAGCTGGAACGCACGGCCTCTGCTGGATGCGGTCGCGGGTGAAAAGACCCATCGTCACGGCCCCGCCAAGAGTTAACAGGTGTCGCCAGCGGCCGCTCGCTGCGTTTGACCAGTCCACCACGCACCGCGTATGCTCGCGCCCTGCCTCTTGCGGCAAGAAAAAGGAGATGACATGTCGACGAGTCTAGCGAACGCCGTTCGCGAACTAGAGGCCCGCCGCGCCGCCCTCGAGGCCGAGCTGGAAAAAGTCAATGCGCGTCTGAAGCTAATCGGCAGTGCGCTCGGCGATGGCGATGTGCAGGAGACGCCGTCGGCGTCTGTGCCGCGGCGAACTGTCGGCAAAACGGGCAAGAAGCTGAAGGTCCATCGGTGGTTTGAGCAGGGCGAAGCTCTGGCCCTGATGCGCAAACTGATCAAGAAGCCGATGCGACCGGTGGAGGTGATCAATGCCCTAGCGGAAGCAAAAGGCTATGCCGGTAAACTGCAGGGCATGGATCGCAACCGCTTCAACTGGGCGGTGATTTCGGCACTGAAGGCGGCTACCGACGCTAAACAGCTCATCAAGCACAAAGACGGTAGAGTCTCGGTGCCACGCTAACCGCGCAGGCACCAAGGGGCCAAGCCTGCGGCGATAGGCCAGCGTTGCCTTTCGCTCGGCGCGGCCCCGTCCTCGGTCTGGTGCCACGGCATTCAGGACGGCAGGAAATCAATGGGCCAGGTCACCGTCATCGTCTCGACGTCCTTGGCGCCAAAATCGAACTGTCGAATGCGCGCCAGCAATTTGCGCTCAAGCTCCGGCGATTTCAGTTCACTGGAGACGATCCGTAAATCAATGACTTGGCCAGAAGGCGCGATTTTCAATTCCAGCACGATTTTGCCTTCTAGCGTCGGGTCTTCGCGCAACGCGCGGTTGTAGATCGCATAAATCGCCCCTTTGTTGCGCTCGAAGACGAGGCGGATCTCCTCGATCGACCGCGATGCCTTGCCACTGCCGCCGCGCTGCACGATGCCGCCCTTGCCAGCACCCGTGCCAGCGCCTGAGGCGCCTGCGCCGCCGCCATAGCCGCCTCCGCCACCGCCGCCGACAACACCCTCCACCAGCGTGGTGGCGCGGCCCGCCAGCCCGCCGCCACCCGTGTCGCGGCTAAAAGCAGATGTGTTGATGCCGCCACTGCCGCTGGTGGCATTGGCGACGATGAGCGCGCGCGCCGGTACGCCCAAATCATTGCCGGCGCCGACGCCAGAGCCAATTCCACTGCCAACGCCAGGGCCTGCCTTGATGTGCTGTTTCAGTTGCACCGCAGCCGGCGCGCCACGCATCTCTGCCAGTTCGGCGGCGTGGGCCAGCAGGCCGACGCCCGAAGCTCTGCGGCGAGCGTTCTCAACCTCTCCGGGCGCACGATTCGGCAGCGGGTTGCGCGCTTCGGGCACCGCTGCTTTATCAGGCGCTGGCTTAGTAAGCGCAGACTTGGCGGCGCCGGGCTTCACCGCTGCCATCGACTGCTCGAGCGTGGCTGGTGCATTGGCCACTGGTGGTCGCGCTGGCTTGCCCTCCAGCAGTAATTTCGCAAACTGCGGCGGTAGCTCTTGCGGAGCGCTGCGGTCTCTCGGAGGCCGCGGAATCCAAGGTATTAAAAGTCCCAGAATTGCGCACACCGTCAGCACTTGCAGCAGGATGCGGCGGAAGCGGCGTTCATCCTCTGCGGCAACTGCCCACGGCAAGACCGAGGTACGAAACGACACGGCGGCGCTCATTAGGCGTCACCCTTTTGCTGCACAGCCAGCGCGACCTCGGTGAAGTTCGCACGCGCGCAAGTGACCATGATCTTGCGCAGCAGGCGGTATTCGATATGGCGGTCTCCCATAATCGTGACCGTTTTGGCCTGGGCCGCATTGTCCTGACGGATCGTCTGCACGCTCCCGAGTCGATCGAGCGCCGCCTTCAACGGCGCGATTTCATCGCCCTCCTGCGCTAGCGCCTCCGCCACCGAGGCAACCTTGCGGCCCTGCACGATGATGTCTTTGTCGCTCACAACGACTACTACCGTGTCGCGCGGCGCGCGCTCCGCATTCGACTCTGGCAGCCGTACCGCTTTGGAGCTCGGCAGCAGCTCCACCGCAGCGAAGTGAGACAGCAGGAAGAAAATCAGGATGACGAAGATGTCGATCAGCGACACCAACGGCAGATCGACCTCGGCGCGGTGGCGCTCGCGCCGCTCGGCACGCCGCTGCAGCGGTGACATCGTCATGTACCCCTCCTGACTGTGGACAGCGGCGCGTCGCCAATCGAAATCTGCGGGAACAGCTCGGTGCGCACGATTTGGGCGCCGTTGGCCGTCTTGGCCGTGCGCATCGCATCCATCACGCGCACCAGCTGCTCATATGGCGTGTTCGGCTCAGCAAGGAGGGTGGCTTCAGTCTTGTCCGGGAAACGCTTCTTCAGCTCCAGCATCAGCGCATTCAGCCGCTTGGTGTCCGGCCCGTTCGCAGTATGCGGGATCGGATCAACCAGGCGTCCGCCGATTAAGTCGTTGACCTCCAACCGGTCAGGTCGGATCACGACCTCCAGCTTCAGATCGCCGCCGTTCAGGTTCTCGAAGCTGCCGGACTGCGCCGGCAGCGACAGCTCCAGCACTGCCAGGCGCGAGAACACGGCTGTCGAGAGCAGGAAGGGCACCAGCACCACGATCAGGTTGATAAACGGCGTGACATCCAGACCAGCCGGATGCCGCCGCAGCCGTCGCACGCGCATGATCAGTGTGCGGGCGCTGCTTCGCCCGCGCGCAGCGGCAACAGGTTCAGGAAGCTAATCTTCGCTGCCTCCAGCGAATCGACGATCTCCGCGGTGCGCGCTTGCAGATAGGCGTGGATGAGCAAGAATGGAATTGCCACCATCAACGCAAAGGCGGTGTTATTCATCGCGATCGAAATCGACGCCGACAGCATCTCAGCTTTCTCCGCCGGGTTGACCTGCGCCACCGCGGTGAAGGCCTTGATCAGGCCGAGGATCGTGCCCAGCAGCCCGACCAGCATGATGACGTTGGCGAAGGTGGCGATGTAATGGGTGCGCTTCTCCAGCCGCGGCACAATCTCCATCATGCCTTCTTCCATTGCCGCATCGATATCCTCGCGCCGCCGCGACCACTGCATGCGCTGCAACCCGTTGGCGATAATTTTGCCGATCGCAGCATCCGACTTCGCTACCTGGCTATAAACCTCTTTAAATTTCCCGCCTTGCAGCAGGGGCAGCAGCCGCTCCCAGGTTTTGCGGTTCTCCGCGCGTGCGCGGTACAGGAAGATGAACCGCTCGATCGCGATCGACAGACCCAGCGCCATGATCAGCAAGCTCGGATAGATAAACAGTCCGGCGTCCTGGAAAAACTTGACGACCGTTTGCATCGCACTCATGTTGCGCTCCACTTCGTACTAACGTTCAAAGGACTTGTCGCACTGCACGCGCCTTGCCGCAGAGCAGACCTGCTAACTTTTGCCAGGCGCGCCGCGGCTGTTTCGCCGATGTTCATTTCATCTCTGCTGCGCGTTCGCGCGCCGCAAGCTGTGCCTCGTACCGCACCTGGCGGCGGAAGACGTCGCGGTCGACGGCACTCAAGGTCTCTTCCAACGCCAGCGCGGGCGGGCGTACCCGCACTTCATCGGGCTGCGGCTTTTTCCACGGAACGATGTAAATCACCTTCGGCAGCTCGCGGTTGCCAATAATCTTTGTATCGTCAATTACGGCTCGGTCCTCAGCCGCTGCCGCAGCAGCGAATAGCAGCGCGGGCACGCATCGGCTTCTCGCTTTCATCGTTCCTCCTTGCCGCTCGCTAGCGTGCGGGGTAGCTCGCGCTTGCGGATCTCTGCCACCCAACGCCTCACTTTTTCGTCGCCGCCTGGCGTCAGCGCTAAATAGCGTTCGTATAGCTCCAGTGCGCGCGCGCTGTCCCACAGATAAAGGTCGTGCAGGATGCCTAAATTTAGATACGCTGGCGCGTAGTTCGGATCGAGCGCGATCGCCTGCTCGTAGGCGGCGCGCGCCTCCGCAAAGCGGCCGACCAGTCGGTAGGCGATGCCGAGCTGGTTGAAGTAGGCCGGCTGGCGCGGGCTCGCTTGTACCGCGCGTTCCAGCGCGGCAACCGACTCCGCTAGCCGTTCGGTGCGGCGATAGACGAGCGCGAGGTTGGCATGCACGCCGCCAAGCTGGGGATGCGCTTGTGCGAGCGCGAGCAGCTGGTTTTCGGCCTCGCTTAGCCGGCCGGCAGCAAGCGCCTGCCGTGCTGCCTCAAAAGCGCGCAGCACGGCCGCCTCCACCGGCGGTTCAGCCCGCTGCTTGGGCTCGGCTGTCGCGGTAGACAATGTGGCCGCCGGCACCTCCTGCGCAGCGGGCACGGCTGCGGGAAGCGCGACGCCCGCCTCGACCGCTGGCGCGACCGCTGGTCCCGCCGGCGCCGTGGCCGACCCCGACAGCAGCGCGCACCCGCCTGCGCCGGCAGCCACGGCCGACATGAGGATCAGGCGCAGGAGAAATTCAGCGGATCGCATCGACCGTCGCCTCGCTGACTTCGACCTTGGCGTAGCGCGCCGGACGCAGCCTCGCGAGCGAAGCGAAGCTGCGCTTGACCCATTCGTCGTAGATGCCACTGGCCGTGCGGCGCGCATTCACTTCGTGCAGTTCGATTGCTTTTTCCTCAAACGGAAAGGCTTGCTCCTCCAGCATCACGTTGTACTGCTCCAGCTCCAACTTGGAGAGCCGCTTCGGCCGTTGCGAAGACAGCAGCGCGCGGCCGAAATCGTGGTACAGCTCAGCGGTGTGGAAGGTGGCCGCCGTCGTCACCTCGGCCACACCGTATTCGGCAGCCGCCGCATAGGCTTTCAACGCCTGCTCAAATTTTGTCTTTTTCAACTTGAAGGTCTGCTTCAGCGGCTCCACCAGTGCGACCTTGCGGTACTCCTCCACCACGGGCTGCGCCAATGTCAGTGTCGCAAGCGCAGCCAGATAACGGGTGCGATCGGTGCGCGCGGCGCCGGCCATGGCGTCAGCGCGCTGAACTTCACGCATCCAGTGCAATTCGCGTGCCGTGTTGCCGTCCTCGCGCGCCAGCCGCGCCAGGCGGTAACGCGCCTCCACCGCCGCCTCCAGCGGCTGTGGATACTGCGCCAGGTAACGCTCATAGGCCTTCGCGGCCGCCGGGCGCTGGCGCGCCTTCTCGTACAGCTCGGCCGCCTGCCAGAGCCCGGCCCGTGCGAGCTGCGCGTCGCGCTGCGTGCCGACTAGCCGCTCGAATTCCGCTGCCGCTCGCGCCCACTGCCCCCGCTCCACATAAGCGACGGCCAGCTTCCCGCTGACCTCTTCCTGCAGCGGATGCTTCGGGAAGCGGCTGCGGAAATCCTCCAGCAGGCGCGCCGCCGCATCCCAGTCCTGCAGCGCCAGCAGTGCTGCCGCCGCATCGTATTGCGCGGTGGCGCGCACCGCGGAAGCGGGCGCCACGGCTGCCACGCGCATAAAATGGCCGACGGCCTCACGAAGCGCCCCCTTGCCGCGGGCCGCCTCGCCCTGCTTGTAGACGGCGGCAGCGAGCCGCTCCTGCAGCGCGCCGCGCAGTGGATCCTTCTCGGGCACGAGTGTCAGCACCTCTAGGTAGGCGCGCTCGGCGCGCTCGAACTGCTCGCGCTCAAAGGCGGTGTGTGCGATTACGGTCCAGGCCACGCGCCGTTCGCGCTGCGCCGGCGGCGGCTGCAGCGCCACCACCTGCTGCGCGATCGCGGCAGCGCGCTCCAGATCTTGCAGCGCATACAGTTTCTCCGCCGCGTCCGTCAGGACCGGTACCACGCGTGCGTCGCCCTCGAAAGCAGCTGCGAAGCGCAGCGCGCTGTCCACCGCGGCCCGCAGGATCGGCGCGCGCTGCGACGACGCAGCCCGTCTCTCAAGTTCTGCATATGCAAGCAGCGCGGCATAGCCGGCATCAGCGCTCTTAGCGTGCGGCGGGTAGCCGTATGCGGCGGCCTCATACTCCTGCGTGGCCTCGGCGAAGCGCGCGTCTTCAAACAGCAGTTCGGCGAGCAAGAAACGGTTCTGTGCCGCCTGCGGATCGTCCGGGAACGCCTGCAGATACGCGCGGTACCAGCGCACGGCCTCCTGATAGTCCTCACGCTGACGACTCTTCTGCGCCGCCGCGTGGTAGTGCCGCGCCAGTTCCTCCAAATGCCTCCGCACGCGCGGCAGATTGGCCTGCCAGGCTTGCGGGTTGGCGCGCGCAAACTCGCTGCCGACACCGTAGTGGGCGACGTAGTTCTTCTTCGCCTCCAGCGCGAGCGTCTGGAAGCCTGCCAGCGCGTAGATGTCGATCACCCGCGCTTGCATGACCGGCGCGCGCGCGTGCTGCGGTTGGCGCAGCGCGAAGGCGGCGAAGGTATCAGCCGCGTCTTTGATGCGATCCTGTTTCAGGTATAGCTCGCCAAGCTGCTCGTAGACGCGAAACTCATAACCGCGCCGCGTCGGCGAGTTCATGTATTGCGGGATGGTGGCGGCACCTTGCAGCCCTTCGAGGGCCAGGCTCGTGACACGAAAAGTATCCTCAATAACCTCGCGATCGGCGCGGGTGAGATCGGGCAAGTGCGCAAGGTCAGCGTCACCTTTGTCGCCGAGCTTGATGTCAAAGAGGGTAAAAAACGAGTGCAATGCCTCCTGCAGTTTGCCCTGCTTAAACAGCGACCAACCGTGCATGTACAGCGCGCGCTCGTAATAGGGCGTGTCGGCACCAGCGGAAAGCGTCGCAGCGAACGCCTGCTCGGCGCGGCCGTACTGGCGCAGCGCAAACAGCATCTCGCCGCGACGAAACTGCGCCTCGTCGTAATGGCGCGAGCGCGGATAGCCCTCGACTAGCCGGTCCAGCGTCGCCAGCGCTTTTTCCAGTTCGCCCGACAGGTCGTAGGCGCGCGCCATTTGATACAGCACGCGGTCGTTGCCGGGATCGTTCGGATAGGTCTTCAGGAACTCCTGATAGCGGGCGATCGCCGTGCGGTAGTCGGCCGCATCGGCGACCCCGGCGGCGATGCGCGCGTCGATGCGGTCCATCTCCAGGTCGCCCAGCCGGCGCAGCGCCTGCTGCCGTTGCGGATCGCGCGGTGCGGCGCGCAGGAAATCCTGATAGGCGCGCGCCGCGCGCTCCGGCGTGCTCGGCACGCCATCATCGGGCTGCACCGCCACCTCGCGTCCGGCAAGCGACTTCAGCGTCGGCGGCTCCGGCACGCGTGGCGCGTGCGGTGCCGCGCAGGCGGCCAGCAGGGCCGCCGCCAGCAGGCAGGCTCGCTCAACGCGCGGCACCGCCACGGCTCGCCTCCTGCGCCACGCTGGCGCGATCCAGGATCTGCGCCACCGCGAAGTGCGCGTAATTTGCGTACTGCACGAGCCTTTCCTTCTGCCGCTTAAGCTCGGCTGCCGCGAGCGCCTGCAAATGCGCCTGCTGCTCGGCGGTGAGCGCCGCTACCTGCGGCAGCAGCGCCTGCAGGCGCCGCGCAAGTTCGTCGATGCGCGCCGCGAAGCGCGCAAAACGGGCCGGCTCCTCGCGCTGCGCCTGCGCCAGCCGCGCATGCGCCGCGCGCGCCTGCGCCAATGCCTGTTCGATCTCACGCAGGCCCTTTTGCGCCTCCCAGCGCCGCACCGGCGCCTGCTGTGCGAGCTGCCAGGTGAGCGCCCCCTCGATGCGGCGCAGCCGCTCGGCGGCCTCGTCCCGCTCGGGCGAAGCGGGTAGTCGCGCCAGCAGCGCGCGCGCGGCCTCGATGCGCGCCATCGCCGCCAACTCGCGCGCGTCGGCGAGCCCGGCGCCGTCGGCTCGCTGCGCCGCCTGCGCAAATTCCGCCTGTAGCGTCGCGTGACGGCGCGCGAGATTCTCCACGTCGAGCGAACGCTCCTGTTCGCGCACAATCGGCAGCCGGGCGGCAAAAGCCTGACGTCGGTTCTCTAGCATGTCCTGCAGAGCGCCGAGCTTCTCCTGCCACGTTCGCAGGTTGCGGTCGAGAAACACGAGGTCGCGCCAGTTCTTAAACGCCTCTTGGAATTCGTGTTGGGCCAGCACGGGCACCAGGTGCGCGCCGTGCGGCATCTGCGGCAGCTCCTCGATGCTCCAGAACCAGCCCATCTCCTCGCCCGGGTTGCGCGCCAGCAGGGCTGCCGTAAGCTGTCCGGCCTGGATGGCCGCAATCGATTCGTCAAGCGCTGCCGCCTCCCGCTCGAAGGCCGCCAATGCCTGCTGATAGCCCTCCAGCGCCTGGCGCATGGCGCCGAGTTCCGCGAACGCGTACGCCACGGCGAGCTTGGCTTCTAGCACGGCGGCATCCACCGGGGTGCGCGCCGCCAGCTCAGTCCACGGCACCAACGCTGCCTGCACCTGCTTCAACTCCAGAGCCGCCCAGCCAAAAGCGAGTAGAGCGCGATTCGCGTGCAGCCCCTGCAGCCGGACGCGTTCTAGATACGTTCGCGCACGAGCCGGGTCCTTGTTCTGCAAAGCGGCGAAACCCAATACCACGTTGGCACGGTCGCGCAGACTGCGGTCCTCCTCGCTGTGGGCCGGTGCGGTAGCCACCTGATCGAGCAGCGCCGTGCCACCGGCCACGTCGCCGCTCTTGATCATCGCCACCCCGAGATTGAAACGCGTAAACAAGCCGGCGCTGTCCGTTACGGCCGCCAGCAGCTTTGCCGCCTCCGCATAGGCCCCGCGCGCCATCAGCAGATTGGCCGCTAGCAGCGTGCGTTCCTCATCCAGCGGCGCTGGCAGCGCGCCGCCGATGCGGGCGAGCGCCTCCTCAGCCTGCGCCAGCAAGCCGCGCTGATAGCGGATCTTGGCCAGATAGAACCAAGCACGGTCGCGCACCGCCGGCGGTGCCCCGCGCTCGATCAGTGCGGTAAACACCTCGCCCGCCTGCTTGTGCAGTCCATAAGACAGAAGCAGCCCGCCGCGCAGAAGCTCAGCGTCCTCCTCGTGTCCAGACAACCGCGCGAAGTGCTGCGACACCATCAGCGAGGTCAGCGCCGTGAAGTAGCGGTCCTGAAAGAAGTAAAAGAGGCTGTCGCCGTAGTGCAGCGCCCGCACCGGCGTGCCCGACGTCTGCGCGGCTACCGGTCCCAGCACGAGCGCGGTCAGCGCCGCCAAGCGTGCAGCGCTGACGAGGGCGGCGCGCAGCAATTTCATTGCCAGATCCGGATGTCGAATTCAGGCTGCAGCTTGCCGGTAGCGTCGCGGATGCGCAGCTCGATGAACTTGGGCTCCGCACCCTTCTGAAACCGAACCGTCGCGCCCCGCTTGTAATCACGCTGATGCGGCCCCTGACCGGTGAAAAATGCCACCAGCTCATGCTCGCCCGCCTTCAGGTTGCCCACATACAGGCGCTGCACGCCGCCGCGATGCAGGGCGGCTACCTCCGCCGGCGTATACAGGTAATAGGCAACATCTTTGCCGTCAATCTTCAGCTGCACCGATTCCAGCGCAAACAGCTTGCCGACGTCCATCGACACGAAAATGGCTACCTGCGTGTTAGCCGGGAACAGCAGCTCCTCCTCCAGAATCAGCAGATCTCGGTTTAGTCGAATGACCTCCGCCTTCAGGTCCTGGATGCGCTCGTCGAGGCTGGCCGCAAGCGGCTTGACGCCGTCGGCTGCCAATGCAACCGATGCCAACGCACACAGCACGCCAACCGTCAGATGTCGAAGCGGCATGGGGTCGTTCCTCAAAAAGTCGCGGAGACAAAAAGCTGCATCACCGTCGCGTCGTACGAGTACAGCCTCCCACTGCGCAGGTCCGTGAAATCGGAGAAATTAAAGCGCGCGCGCTCCAGCGCGCCGTTGAGCCGGATCTCGTACTGGCCCGGCACGCGCCGCCAGGCATACGAAGCCTTGGCGCCGATGCCGAAGCTCTTATACGTGGCGAGCTGCCGGTTGCGCGAGACGTAAAGCGTTTCGGCGGTCGCATTGTCGGCATAAAACAGCGCACGGTTCTGCGTGTAGTAGCGCAGATAGCCATCGGCGAGCCAGCGCTCACCGAAGTATCGCGAGTGCCCCAGCTCCAGCGTGTGCGAGCGGATGTCCCAGGTATCCCAGAAGTAGCGGTACTGCACGCGCACCACTTGCCGCGTGCCCAGATCACCGACAGCGCGCAGCAGAAGCGCTCGGCTGGTGCGTGTACGAGGAACCCGCTCTGGCACAGCCGCGCCGAAGACACGCGCCGCACGATAGGGGCTACCGAGAAAGCCATCGTCGGAGACGGCTTCGGCGTTGACCGCCACCAACCAACGCGGCGTCAGTACCTGCGTGACGCCAAGGCGATAACGCCAGTGCGTGGCGCGGTCGAAGAAGCCGGGCGTGCCGCGCTGGCCAACCTTGTCCGACCCGCGCGTAAACCCAAGCGCCACCGTTGTCATCCCACCGAAGGTCTCCTGCGCCACGTCGAGGCTCGCCCCGCGGGCCCGGTAATCCGGCTCGTCGCTGTCCGTGTAGGACAGCGTGATCGTGGCATCGCGCACCACGTAATCGAGGCCGACGCCCTTCTCCCGCCGCGTCTCCTTGTAGGGGCTCGCGGTGGTGACGACGTCGATCGAGGCGTTGCTGACGGCGTCCACGTAATAGGTGCCGGTGAGCGAGACCTTATCGAGCAGGTTCTTGCGCACCAGCAGCGCCGGCCCGTCGGCACGCACACCGCCTCCCGCATAGTAGTGGTACATCAGATCGGCCCGGTCCTCCGGCAACTGGGCCGCGCGGGCACTGCCGCTGGCGAGCAGCCCGCCCAGCAGGCCCAGCAGGCGCGGGAAGCGCGCCGCCAGCGCCGCCGGCAGGCCACGCCGCCGCTTAATTGCAGCCACAGCCGCCTCCCTGCACGCCGTTGCCGCCGCGCGAGCCCTCGCGCACCTCGCGTACATGTTCGAAATGCTTGGCCGCCAGCGGATCGCGGGCGAAGTTCATCACCGGGTCGGCCAGGCGCTCGCGCTCGTACGGCCGCACCCAGGGCTGGATGCCGCAGCCGACCAGCGCCAGCGCGAGCAGCGCAGCCGCCGTCGACCGTCCGCCGATCACCGTCCGTGGGCTCATTCCTTCAGCAGCTCCCGGATCTGTTTCTCGTAGGTCTCTTCCAGACCGTTGCGGTAGCCGCGGTGCACGTAGCGCACACGGCCGTCGCGGTCGATCAGCACAGTCGACGGCATCGTCGTCAGGTCGTAGAGACGGCTGACCTGCTTGCCGCTGTCCAGCAGGACCGGAAAACGCAGGTTGAGCTTGCTGGCCAGCTGCTGCGCCTGTGCCGGATCCTCGTCGATGTTCACGCCCAGCAGCTGAAAGCCCGCAGCGCGGTATTTCTCGTAGAGCCGATTCAGATGCGGCATCTCAACTCGACACGGACCGCACCAAGTGGCCCAGAAGTTGATCATCACGACCTGTCCGCGCTGCTCCCGCAGGCGGACATTTGGACCCGCTAGGGTCTTGAGTACGAAGTCTGGCGCTGGTGCCATCGGGGTCAGCTGAGCAGCCGCTGCGCCGCAGATGGTGAAGAACGCGAAAGAAACGACCAGACGTTTCATAGAGGATCAAAAGAAGAAGGTCAGGCCGGCAGACAACTCGAGGTTCTGCGTGTTGCGGCGCTTGCCAAGTAGGTCAAGCGCAAACACGTGGTCGCGAAAATCCACCTGCAGCGCTGCCCAGTCGCGCAGGAATACGCGCAGGCCGAGGCCGACGTTGAGCGTCTGTTTGCGCTGCGCCAGGAAACTCGTGCTGCCAATGCCGCCGATGACGTACAGCGCGGAGGCCTTGGCTAGGTTACGGCCGATGAAGACCTCGCCGGGTAGGATGTTAAAACCGGCTGAGAGGTTGTAATAGGTAAGCGTTTCGCGGCTGCGCGCAAACAGGCCCCCGGGCAATATTTGGCGAAAATTCTCGTCGCTGACCTCGGTGCGGCCGTAGGCCGCCTGGACGAAAATGTCTTCGGTGATGTGGTAGCCGAAGCGCGCACCATAGACCGTGCTAGCGCCGAAATTGTCGGTCGCAATAGTACCCGCGAACAGTCCCAGCTCGAAGTCGCGCGACGGAAACCTCGGCAGCCGGACTTCGCGCCGCTGAACCTGAGGCTGGATCACCTGCTCGCTGGCAGGCTGCGGCGTCTGCGCCGAGACGACCAGCGGCAGCGCGATCACGGACGCGAAGAAGGCGGCAAGCAAATGCATGGATCAGGCCATCAGAAGAAAAACGACAGGCCGGCCGCGACGGCACGGTACTCGACGCTGCGGGTGTCGGCCACGTAGGCCGTATAAATCGACCAGTCGGCGCGGGCGACGAAGCGGTCGGTCAGGTAGTAGCGCAGCCCGACCGAGGCGGCCGCCAGGTTGGCGTGGGTCGGAATGGCGCTCACCAGGCTCGGGTTCGGGATATTTTTGAACCTGCCGAAGCCGATGCCGAAGAACGGCGACAGCCGCCGGTCCGACCAGGGTTCTACGTTCAGGTTCAGGTGCCAAAAATCGGTGCCGGAGAACACGCCCTGCACTTGACCGGCCGTGGCCTCTACCGACAGCGCATCGGAGAACCGGTAGGCGGACCAGACCTTCAGCATCGGCTCGGCCTTGAAGAGGCCCCACGCGGCGCCGAGCTCCAGCCGCCGTTGCAGGTAGTCGTCGAGCGCGATTTCGCGGAAGGTCTTGCGCGCGCCGGCCTCGGTGAGCGTGGTCTCCAACTGGGAGCGATGCACCCAGCCTTCGCGCCCGCCCTCGGTACGCACCTTGTACCAGTCCGTCCGGCGCAGCAGGATCTCGATCTTCTCCTCGCGGCCGGCGACGAAGAAGATCGGAAACCCGCGTCCCGGTCCGGTACGCAGCTCGATGTAGGGGTCCGTGACGATCAGCCGTTCGGCCGCCGCCGGCGCCACGAGCGCCAGCAGCAGCGCCATGCCACCGAACAGCCGCCGCAGGAAGTGGCCGGCCGCGCGCTTCATTGGGTTCGACAGGCGCCGGCATTCGGATCGGCTGGCGTG
>JANWXE010000020.1 GCA_025055385.1 Burkholderiaceae bacterium
CGCCTCGATCATGTCGTCGACATAACAAAAAGAGCGTGTCTGCTCGCCGCTGCCGTAGATCGTAAGGTCCTGGCCCTTCAACGCCTGCACGATGAAGTTACTGACCACACGACCATCGTTCGGATGCATGCGCGGGCCGTAGGTGTTAAAGATGCGCACAACCTTGATCTCGAGCTTGTGCTGGCGCCAGTAGTCGAAGAAAAGCGTCTCGGCACAGCGCTTCCCCTCGTCGTAGCAGCTGCGGACACCGATCGGGTTGACGCGGCCCCAATAGCCCTCGGTCTGCGGGTGCACTTCAGGGTCGCCGTAGACTTCGGAGGTCGACGCCTGCAGGATGCGCGCGCGCAGCCGCTTAGCCAAACCCAGCATGTTGATGGCCCCGTGCACGCTGGTTTTCGTGGTTTGCACGGGGTCAAACTGGTAGTGGATTGGGCTGGCCGGACATGCCAGGTTGTAGATCTGGTCTGTCTCGACGTACAGCGGAAACGTCACGTCGTGCCGCAAAAGCTCAAAGCGCCGGTGTCCAAGCAGATGTTCGACATTGCGCCGCGTCCCGGTGAAAAAGTTGTCCACACACAGGACCTCAAGACCATCCTTCAACAACCGCTCGCACAAGTGCGAACCAAGAAAACCGGCCCCGCCAGTGACCAAAATAGATTGACCGTCCCGCATCGACTATCAAGTAAACAAACTTACGCAACCAATTCCCACCTCAGCGCAGTACCCGCCTGAATATCTTGAGCTGCGCGCCGCCCCAGAACTTGCTCAAGATATCGCGGCGCCAAACCGAAGCCAGGCCGGATGGCACGCACGTTCTCGGGTGTAAGTACTTCGCCTTTTCGGATATCACGCACGACGTACAACGAACGCCGAAAGCGAAGTGATCCGACCTCGTCCGCGGTCGGCCCGTAGCGCACCTCGCCTAGCGCTAAGCGCGCACGCTCGCTCTCCTGCACAAGAAGGCGCAGCTCATGCGGCTCGAGCGAAAACGCGCTATCTACACCGCCATCCGCGCGGCATAACGTCACGTGCTTTTCGATGACAGTGGCTCCCAATGCGATCGCTGCGAGTGCGGCGCCAATGCCAATCGTGTGATCTGAAAGCCCCACTTCGCAGCCAAACGCCGCTCGCAAATGCGGAATCGTGCGCAGGTTGCTGTCCGCGGGCGAGGCCGGATAGGCACTCGTGCACTTCAGCAGCACGAGCTCACGGCAGCCTGCCTCGCGCGCAGCGGCTACCGCCTCGCCGATCTCCGCCAGGGTGGCAAGTCCGGTCGAGATGATCAGTGGCTTGCCCGTGGCCGCCACCTTGCGGATCAGCGGCAGATCGACGTTTTCGAACGACGCGATCTTGTAACAGGGCACGTCCAGCGATTCGAGAAAGTCGACCGCGGTCGAATCGAACGGCGTGGAAAACGCCACCAGTCCCCGCGCCCGCGCGCGCTCGAAGATCGGAGCGTGCCACGCCCACGGCGTATGCGCCTCGCGGTACAGATCGTATAGCGTGCGGCCTGCCCACAAGCTTGTCGGCTCATCGATTATGAACTCACGTGCCGCTATGTCTAGCGTCATCGTATCGGCCGTGTAGGTCTGTAGCTTCACTGCTTGCGCACCGGCGTCGGCCACCGCATCGACGATAGCCAGCGCCCGTTCAAGCGAGCCGTTGTGGTTGCCCGACATTTCTGCGATGACGAATGGCGGAGAGTGAATTCCAATTTGATGATTGCCGATCTGTATGGACATCCTCGTTCCTAAGTCGATAACTTATGGCGCAGCGTAAGCTGCTGAGGTGAATAACCCGCCTCAGCAAACGCCACACGCGACGCTGCGTTTTCTACCAGGATGTCTGCATCGACTGCGCGTAAGGTCGGGCGATTCTCCGCCAGCCAGCGGTGCCCCGCATGCAGCAGCACTGCACCGAGACCTTCGCCTTGCCGCCCAGGAACCACATAAACAGAGACACGCGCCACATCACCGCGCACGTCATAGCGCAGCACGCCCACCGGACCACGGGCATCTTCGGCAATCAGCAAAGCGCCCGCGGGGTCATTCAGCCGCTGCGCAAACCACTCGGCGTGCCGGTCGGGATCGATGGGTCTTGTATTGAGCGAAAAGCGCCGGACCATTTGATGATTGCGCCATTCCAGGACACGATCGCGGTCCGCCGCCACCGCCGGCCGCAACCGCACCTCTAGCGCGAGCATCCGTGACGCTACCCGCCGCGCTCCGCAGCCATCGCACGTTTCGGCCGCACACGCTGACAGGCGCTGCAACAGATGCGGCATCGACGCAAGACCGGAAATCGCCCGCGCGATTGTGGCCTCGTTGACTTCCTTCGCCGTTCCTAGATAAATAGCGGCGCCTCGGTCGCCGAGCGCCGAGGCAACCGGTCGTTGGTTGTCAGCGACCGCAATTAGCAGCGAGGGCAGGCCTAACGCGCAACGCTCCAGGGCACTCACTCCCGCGCCGCCGATCGCCAGATCAGCACGTTCGATCAGCTCATGCATCCGGGCGGTGTCGACATGTACCTGAGCTGAACCGATGCGACCGGCGAGCGCCCGGATTGCCTTGAGCTTCGGGTTATCCGCGCGAACAACGACGTCGGCCGCTAGATGCGGCAGTCCCGCCGCGGCGACACCACGTAGCGCCTTCTCCGTCTCGCAGGTCGGATCGGCGCCGCCGAATGCGATCAACACGGTACGCACGTCCTGACGCACCCGCGGTGCCTGGGCCCGAGCGAACTCATGACGCAGAAGCGCGAACCGCGGCCCGACCAACCGCAGCGCGCGCGCTGGCAACAAACCGTCGTACTGCGCCCAAGCGGCGGCGACGTTCTGATCCACCAAGAGATCGCAGTCGTGCCGACGCTGCGCGTGGTCGTCGATGACGGCAATGCGCCGCGCAACGCCAGCCGCTGCGCGCTCCCACGCGACACCGAGCCGATAATGGTCGACAACCAACCAGTCCAACGGCGCAAGTGGCTCAAGGACCCGCTGTGTACGAACCGCGTCGCTTCTCTGCGCGTCGAGGTCGAACTCCGCACGTGGATCGCCGCGGCCGGCCGCCTCCAGCCGCTTCAACCAGATGACCTCGTGCCCTTTTGCGTGCAGCGCCGCCACCATGGGTTCAGGCATCGCCGCAACGACGAACACGGTGCGAGCGCCTCTGCCCTTTAGCGCGTCAGCTAGCGCTAGGCAGCGCATGACATGCCCAAGGCCAATGCGTTCACTTGCGTCGACGCGAAAGGCTACCGTTTTCATCGCACCTTAAACAGCGGCTCCAGCGGCGCACAATGAAGTTCCGTCTCCAAGCGCCGGTTGCGTACGGCATCGGCGAGCAGCGGCACCACCTCCTCATAGCCTGCAAGCAGCCGATCGATCTCCGACTCGCCGTGCGCATAACACAGGTTG
>JANWXE010000023.1 GCA_025055385.1 Burkholderiaceae bacterium
ATACGAGGTGACGGTGGACTCAATCGGCAGCCACGGCAGCTCGGCCAGCGCATCGGGCTGGAACGCCAGATGCGGCACGCGGTTCTCCGGGTCGGCCGTATGCATGCGCGTGACGTCCACCAGGTCTGCCACCACGGCCGATGCGGTCGGCTCCGCGCCGGCGCCCTTGCCGTAGTACAGCGTCACACCCACGGCATCGCCCTTGACCAGCACCGCGTTCATCGCCCCTTCCACACTGGCGATCAGCCGCTCTTTCGGCACCAGCGTCGGATGCACACGCATCTCCACGCCCTGCGCGCTGCGCTTGGCAATGCCCAGCAGCTTGATCCGGTAGCCGAGTTGCTCGGCGTAGCGGATGTCCTCGGCGGCTAAACGCGCGATACCCTCGGTGTAAGCCGCGCGGAAGTTGATCGGCACGCCGAACGCGATGGCCGTCAGGATCGTCAGCTTGTGCGCGGCATCGATACCTTCGATGTCGAAGGTCGGATCCGCTTCCGCATACCCAAGCCGCTGCGCCTCGCGCAGCACCGCCTCGAACGGCAGCCCCTTGGCGCGCATTTCCGAGAGGATGAAATTGCTGGTCCCGTTGATGATGCCGGCGATCCACTCGATGCGGTTGCCGGTCAACCCCTCGCGCAGCGCCTTGATGATCGGGATGCCGCCGGCGACCGCCGCCTCGAACGCCACCATCACGCCCTTGCGGCTGGCAGCCGCGAAGATTTCGTTGCCGTGCTCCGCGAGCAGCGCCTTGTTGGCGGTCACCACGTGCTTGCCGCGCTCGATCGCTTCCAGCACAAGGGAGCGCGCTGGCTCATAGCCGCCCATCAGCTCGACCACGATGGCGATATCCGGGTCGCGCACGATGCGCTGCGGCTGGTCGGTGACGGCAAGCTGCGCCCCGGCCACCGCGCGCGCCTTCACCACGTCGCGCACCGCCACCGCGGCAACCTCGATGCGGCGGCCGGCGCGGCGCGTGATCTCCTCCTGATTGCGCTGCAGCACCTGATAGGTGCCGCGCCCGACGGTGCCGAAGCCGAGCAGGCCGATCTTGATCGGCTTCATCTGTGGTCACCGAAACACAACCCAGTCTTGCAGCGAGTAGAGATCGCGCGACTGCCATCCCGCGATCCGCTTCACAACGGTCTTCACCCTCGTTGCGAGCGTCCTCGTAGGCCGTTTCAGCTCGGCCAAACCGATTGGCCTCGCCAGCAACATGAGCTCCAGATGCAGATTGCGACGCGCTTGCGCCGCATCGCGATATTCGAACCGAACCCCCGAACCGACGAAAAGGATTTCGTGGCCGTACTCGCTGGTCAACGCGGCCCGCAGATAATGTGCCCGCGTTACCATCGTCACGTCCGCTTCGCCCTCCCGCCGTTCGCATCTGGCCAGCCGCAGCGTCCGCCCTTGTTTGGTCAACACGAGCGCATCGGTAAGGCCGCGGAAGCGAATCGCCGCCACATAGTTGCCAGGAAAGGTCGTCAAGAATTCGCGTAAGTCGTTGATTTTCGCCTGCAGCAACTGCTGCACCTCGTCCACAATCGACGTCGGTACAGGGCCGTAATCATTGGCCCGCCGTACCTCCTCTTGCATTTCGGCAGCGATTTCGTCGCTCCCGACCCGTCTACGCCGCAGATCGTTCACGATCTGGTCGCCTTCGATCGCAAAGCCGGGAGCTGGATCGATGCAGGTCACGGCGCCGTTCAACCGTGAATAAACACGGGCAAAAACTTCCACCGGCCTCTCGGCGCCGTGGACAACTTCGTTTGCCCAGATTAAGTCACTTTCCAATAACGCGACATCCGCCGCAAACGGGAACGCGTAGCGGGGCTTGAGGCAGGCAACAATCCACGCCCACCGTTCGTTGAAGTACTGTTGCCGTCGCATGGCCGTAGCAAGGTCATCTTTGCCAGGTATTCGATAACAGTTAGGAAAATGGGACGCTGTTCCGTAGCCACACCAGAGGTAATCGATCGCCGGAACCGCCTTTTTTAGCTTTTTGATGACTGCCTGTAACACCCCGTCTGGAGCAGAATGGAGAGCATCGTTGGCGTTGACAAGGACGCGCTGCCCATCGCACACGATCATCAACGTATCGTCCCCGTGGGTTGGCCAGATTCGCACGGTCATTCCACCGAGGTCGACCACCTCGTCAGGCGCCAGGCGGCGGACCGGGGCGACTGAAGCCAGAGCGTCATCAAGGTCCAATTCCGTCGAAACCAGCAGACAGAAGCCTGACTGCAGGGTTCTGAGAGTCGCTGGATGGAGGTGATCGTGATGCCCATGCGAGATGTAGACATACGGAATACGCCGGGCAAGCGCCACCTCCGCCCTTGGCCGAGGGTAGACCCACCACTGGGCTCCAAAGCATGGCCCGCGCCACCACGGGTCAGAAAGCACTGCCGTACCCGCCCCCTCGACGAGAAGCGCTGCGTGTCCGAGAAAAGTCGTTTTCATCTTCAGTCTCACCCCTGTATTGCCAGGCGCGCCGCGAGCGCTACGCTGGGGACTGTCGAGCCGCTACGATGCCTGCGATCGTCGGCAGCAGCGCACAATCAGGCGGCCGCGCGTTCGGCGCGCGGCGCGATCAGGCCGTCGCGGCGGAACATGTCCTTGATGCCGCGCACGGCCTGACGGATGCGCTGCTCGTTCTCGATCAGCGCGAAGCGCACGTGCGTGTCGCCGTACTCGCCAAAGCCGATGCCCGGCGACACCGCGACCTTCGCCTCCGCCAGCAGCTTCTTGGAAAACTCCAGCGATCCGAGCGGCTTGTAGACGTCCGGGATCTCGGCCCAGATGTACATCGAGGCGCGCGGCACCTCCACCATCCAGCCC
>JANWXE010000082.1 GCA_025055385.1 Burkholderiaceae bacterium
CAAGCCCGGCCGCATCGGCCCGGCCGCGCCATTTTGCGAAGTGAAGGTGGCGGAGAGCGGCGAGCTGCTGATCCGCGGACCGGTGGTGTTCAAGGGCTACCTGAACCAGCCGCAGAAGACGGCGGAGACCATCGACGCCGACGGGTGGCTGCACACGGGCGACGTCGGCGAGGTCGATGCGGACGGCTACTTCCGCATCACCGACCGCATGAAGGACATCATCATTACCGCCGGCGGCAAGAACGTCACGCCGAGCGAGCTCGAAAACGAGCTGAAATTCTCGCCCTACATCACCGATGCGGTCGTGATCGGCGACCGCCGGCCGTATCTGACGGCCCTGATCATGATCGACCAGGAAAACGTCGAGAAATGGGCGCAGGACCATGATGTGCCGTTCTCGAATTACGCCAGCCTGACGCGCGCGCCGGAGGTCATCGAGCTGATCCGCGGCGAGGTCGAGCGCGTGAACAAGAAGTTCGCGCGTGTGGAGCAGGTCAAGCAGTTCCGCCTGATCGACCGGCGGCTGACCGCCGAGGACGAGGAGCTCACCCCCACGATGAAGCTGAAGCGGGCGCTGGTGCAGAAAAAGTACGCGCCGCTGATCGAGGAAATGTACGGATCGGCATAAGCGGCCGCACGATGCCATCATTACGACAACGCCCGGCACATCGCCGGGGCCGACGAGGAGACCGACGATGAAACTGAAACTGCTCGCGGCGGCGGCGCTGGCCGCTGCCGCTGTCTCGGCCGGGGCGCAGTCGCCCGGCGTCACCAAGACGGAGATCGTGGTCGGCACGATTCAGGATCTGTCCGGTCCGATCGCCGCCTTCGGCAAACAGGCGCGCAACGGTCTGCAGATGCGCGCCGACGAGATCAACGCCGCCGGCGGCGTCAACGGCCGCAAGATCAAGCTGATCGTCGAGGACCACGGCTACGACCCGCGCCGCGCCCTGCTGGCGGCGCAGAAGCTGATCACGCAGGACAAGGTGTTCGCCATCCTCGGCCACATCGGCACGCCGCAGAACATGGCCGTGATGCCGTTTCAGTTCGAGCGCGGCGTGATCAACTTTTTCCCGCTCACCGGCGCGCGCGAGATGTACGAGCCGTTTCACCGGCTGAAGTTCTCGTTCTCGCCGCCGTACTACGACCAGATGCGCATGATGGTGCCGCACCTGGTGAAGCTGAACAAGTATCAGCGCGTCTGCGCGCTGTATCAGGATGACGAGTTCGGGCTGGAGGTGCTGCGCGGCGCCGAGGCGGGGCTGAAGGCGATCGGCATGCAGATGGTGGAGCGCACCACCTACAAGCGCGGCGCGACCGATTTTTCCTCGCAGGTGGCGCGCCTGAAAGCCGCCAATTGCGACCTGGTGGTGCTGGGTACCATCATCCGTGAGACGATCGGCACGATCGCCGAGGCGCGCAAAACGGGCTTCAATCCGGCCTTCCTCGGCACGACCGCCTTGTACACGCATCTGATCCACGCCCTCGGCGGCAAGGCGATGGATGGCTTATACGGGGTGCAGTCGGCGAGCCATCCGTACCCGGACGACGCCTCCGCCTCGGTGCGCAACTGGGCCGCCTCCTACAAATCTAAGTTCGGCGAGGATCCGACCATTTTCTCCGTTTACGGCTACTACATTATGGACGTGTTCGCCAAAGCGGCTGAGAAGGCGGGCCCGAACCTCACCACCGACCGCTTCATCGAGGTGATGGAAAACACCACCTTCCCGCGCGACATGTTCGGCAACCCAGAGCTGCGCGTCACCAAGACCGACCGTTTGGGGCAAAAGAAATTCCGCTTGGCACAGATCATTAACAGCCGCTGGACGCCGGTGACCGATTTCATCGAGATTAAGCCCGAGTAAGCGGCTGCCAAAAAGCAGCGGCGAGCCTTGTTCGATGAAGGCATCGCCGCCGGCCGCATGCGCGCCGATTGCTCGGCGCGCATGCGGCCTTGTCTCCGGCGGTGCCGCTCGCCGGCGCGAAGGCGATCCGTTCTTGGCGCCGCGGCCGATGGACGGCTATGAGATTGAGCGTCAGCGGCCACGTTGCCAATAAAAATGACGCCGCCTTAACGCCATGCCGGAACAGCAGCGCGCTGGCGCAACGTAGATCTCCTTAACAAGGAGCCAATGGCGGATGATGGGCGCGGCAGGATGCGCCAGGACTAGGCAAGGTCGGCATGGATTTGGAATAGACGGACCGTGCGGAGGCGTCTGAAGCGAGCCTGGGTGGCCGGGAGAAAAGCTTCAGTCTATCCGGCCGCTTACCGCTTGCCTCAAAGCCTGCGCGTTGCCTGCTGGGGCGACGAACGTTGCCTGCGCTGTCATCACGAGGCAGCAGGAGGTACGAGGAGGTACGGCTGGTTGCCGTGCTGCGGCACCAAACTGCCAGGTGCCTGCGCACCTAACGCAACACAGCGGCATGGTTGGCCTTACTGAGTCACGTTACGGTGGCAGCGCTTGTGAATGCAGGTGCTGACTCGTGCCGAAGTGGGCTGCTCACGATCGCCGGATTCCTTAAAGGAAACGTGCCGGTGGCGCGCCTTGCGGCGACGTAGCGGTACAAGGGTGGCCAGGCGCTTCACAAGCAGGAAGCGGCGCGTCGCATCTACCGACAGGAAGGGCTGGGGCACGCAACGGCAAGCGCCAGCGATATCAGCCGGCTGCGGCGTTTTTTATGGCGTTCGATCGCCGGCTGCCGGGCGCGGCCGGCGGGCAGCTCCCGTCCAAAGGCCAAGAACTCGGCCGAGCTAGGAATATCGGCTGTGTGCCGCGGCGCATAAGTGCGTTCCCGCGTTCCCGAGCCCCCGGGGCTGCCCAGTTGACCGCGACATCGTCACAGGAGGGAGCGGGCAGCCGGTTAAAGACCGCTGCATGGCCGACCTGAGTTTGTGGCGTTGGGGCAGAACATTAAAGCGGGCCGCTGCGGCCTTGACTAGGAAAAAGCCTGTTGCTAGGAGTTTTAACCTCGCATTGGGGACGCGTGCCAGCGCTCACGCTGCTGTGCGCTGCCGGTCGGAGTGGTCGGCATCGCTGCGGTAGAGCTAGCACGCATCGAGCGAGGTCTCACAATGTCCCTGTGTCGTTTCGTTGCCGTGCCGGCGTTTGTCGCCCTGACCGCGGGCGCGCCCGCTGCAGAGGCCGGACTTATAGATGACGTCAACGAGTGCATCGATAAAGCAGTGCAAGCGGCCTGGGTCACCGCGCAGGCGGGAAAGGCCATTGCAGAGATGCTGGCTGACCCCGAGCTCAATCGGTGCATCTCGCAGATCCTACTGCCGGATCCGCTGACAATCCGCCGGCACCGGAGCGGCGATTGCAGCCGCTGCTGCCAGTGGCATTGCACCAGGTCAGTGCGAAGTGGGATTGCGCGACAAGGCCTTTGAGCCGTTAATCGACGGACTGGCAGGCATTACTGGGCTGAGCCCTAATGCCGACCCTCTGAAAGGCCTGCTGGCGGAGGGGAAAGCAGCTGCCTGGGATTTCTCAGAGTAACACGCCGCCGACAGCTTTGCTGTGGAACAAGCTTTCCTGCGGCTGCACGTTCTATGACAAGGGCACGGTAATTGAGGACATCAAGAAAGTGGCCTCGGCGACCACGGCGGCTGGCAAAAGCTGCCTGAAAGCGCTGCAAGAGCCGGCCGGCGCCGCCGCGTGGATGGGGCATCACATTGCCTGCGGCATGAAAGAAGCGGACAAACAGCTCAACGCCGAGATCAAGATGAGCCACGTTGATTATTAACAGTCGCGCTGGAAGCCGTATGAGCCTGGTTACGTGTATTTGAACCTGAAAATGAGCAAGAAGGGGCAAGCGACGGCGATGGACACACCGTTGCCCGCTGGACTGCAACTCGGTGACGAGGAAGCAGAGCCTGTTAAGCGCGCATTCGGCTCCCTGCCCGCTGACTACCAAAACGCGGGGACCGCCGTGTCGCTAAACCATTTGCGCAAGGAGACGCGGGCCTACTAACGAATGCGATGACAAGTCGTGGAAAACCACCGACATGATCAACGGCTGGTTCTTCAAAAACGCCGACGCGAAGCTTGCCGCAGCGAAAGCCTATCTGAAGTACAAGGATACGGCGCAGAAGGCGCGCAAGGCGAAGGAGAAGATGTACCTTGAGCCTTACAAAGGGCAAGTCTTGGTGGTCACCGTCAGTGCGATCGAATCCCAGCTGAAATACGACTGGTTCGAGGAGGGATGGAAAGCGTAACAAGGGAATCTTGCGGCTAAGGCCGAGGGCGTACTGGAGCTAACCTTCAACGTGACGATTAAGCCGAAGCTAGAAGAGCTGAAGAAGCAGGCCGACGCGGAAATTCAGGCGGCGAAAAACATGGACATCGTCGCTCCGCTGCGTCGGCTGCTGGCCGACGGCAACCTGGAGAAGCTGCAACAGCTGGGCGAGTACAAGCTCTGCGATGGGCTGCACGCATTGCTGGCAGCGGAGTGCAAGGGGGACACGGATGCGGTTCGCACGGCGGTGCGGGACGTCCTAAAGAGGCGCGACAACACGATGAACATGTCGCAGATCGAAAAGATCAATTACGGCCAGACAAAAGACGGCAAGCAGCTGACGCGCAACACGAAATACACGTACGCACCCGACCATACCGGACCCGCGCGACGACGCGGCGTGGGCGGACAATGGCAAGTACAACGCCGTGCTGAAGGCGGACACAGCCCTGCGGGACGATTTCGTGTCCAAGCTGAAGGCCAGTGCAGCGCCATACGCCAGCCTGCAGGACCGGCTTGATCAGTTGCTGGCTGTCTACGAGACAAACTGCGGGGCCGCCATCGGCAAGCCCGCGGCGTCGCCAACGCCGGCTTGCCGCGAGTACCTGGCCGCCGCGATTGCCGGCCGCCTGATACGATCGGATGCGTAAAGGGGCCCGGCCGTTGACTGCCGCAGTTGGGGCGGCAACGGTGCCCGCACCATCCGGCCCGCAACTGCCTTCGAGCGGCAAGCAGGGAGCCAGCAGCGCAGCGACAACGGCTGGCGACAAGCCAGCTGCGGCGGCGGCATCGGGGGCCGCGCAGGTCAGCGGTGCCCCTGCTGCGATGGCGGCTGGCAGCGCTCTGCTACCGGGCAAGCTGGCGGTCAGCGAGTGCGACCAGGCGGTGGAAAGCGCGCTTAACCGCTATGCCAAAGCGAACGGGCAAGATCCGAACAAAGACCGGCCTGCGACGGTGTATATGGCAGCACTGTCTGCGCTAACGCCCCCCCTCCCCGCCGCAGCCGCGGGGCCGGCAAGGCCGATGCAGGATCCGCGCACGCCACCGCGGACTGCCGCCGCCGGGTCTCAGGGGCGGCTGCCGGTTACTTCGGTTAACCAGGCGAGGGCCGCCCGGCGGCTGCCGGCGGGGCGCGGGACGTTTTGACGGACCGCTCTGTGCCATCGGTGGACGGGGATCGTCTGACACCTGGTGCGCCTGCTGCAGCGTCCAGCCGGATGATTTCACCGTCTGCGCCACCGTCCGTGGGCGAGGCGCGGGAGGGCGCGCGCCGTACCGCTGCGAGTGTGCCCGCGCCCGCTAGCAACAGGGGTGTCGATTCGCCCGCGGCCCAGGCGGCCCAGACGGGCGTGGCGCAGCTTGGCGCGATCGGCTCTGCGCGACCGGCGTTGCCAGAATCGCCTACGCCGGGGCCCGCCTCGACTCGACCGGCTAGTACACGCTCCGCGTCACAAGGGCCGCTGCTGCCAATACCAGGAGCTGACCGCGGAGGCGGCCGCGCTGCCGTTCCGCCGCCGGCGGCCCTGTCAGCGCCCACGGCACCGCCGACGCCCACGGGCGCTGCTGTCGGCCGCCTCGAACAGCCTGCGGGGAGCTCCGCTGTGCCTGGCGGTGCCACGGGCGTAAGCGGGGCGGCGCGGCCGCCAGTACCTGTGCCAGCGGCGCCAGCCTTCAGCGGCGGAGGTGGTGTGCCGCCGCCGGTCGGGCTGGGGGCACCGACAGTGCCGCCAGCCTTGCCACCTGCGCCACGCCTTGATTCGCCGACCACTGGCACACGGTCGGCAGCACCGGGAAGCGGCGCTGCCGCCACGCCCGGCAATCCGGCTAGCCCCGTGGGGCCGCTGGCGGGCGTCACCGGCGTGCGGAAGCGGCTGTTGGCGGGGGGCTGCCGCGAAAACCCGCAGCGACGTGGTCTGTAACGAATGCCCGCCAGGCAACGCGTCGACTGCGTGCGCAAATGAACAGCGCGCTTACCCGGGCGAGGTTCAGGCCTGCCAGCCGTCAGGGCGGTAGCGCGTGACGAAGTTTCGGGGCGAAGCACCGATGAAAGCAAGGCGAGGCGAGGAGGTGAAGCGCTGCGAAGAAACACACGCATGATGCGCGTTTCATGCTGGGCGTGATGAAGCGGTGTCCTGCAAGCTTGCAGGCGCACGACCTGTGAAGGCGTCCGCGGTCACGCCACATCGGCAGAGGGGGGGGGTGATGGCACGAAGGACCAAGGGTGAAAAAGCCAGCTCGAGGGTGCGCCACCGACGTCTGCCATGGCCGCTTAGCATCGCCGTTTCGTTTCCGCTGGCGGTACCGGTCAGCGCAGCCGCTGAAGGCGCCGCGGCACCGGCCGGCGGCAACGAGGCAGTGCTGTCGAATTGGCAGTCCCGCACTGGGCAGATCGGGCAGCTCGATGAAGCTGGACGCGTGCGTTGGATCGGGCGGTGACCGCCGATCTGTATTCGGCCGGCGTGAACAATCCAAGCGGCAATCCGGCGCTGACGTCTCAGAGCAGCGGCACGCGCCAGCGCGTTGTGCTGCAGTCGGAGTTTGTCGCCGGTGACCCGAAGTCGCCAAGCAGCTTTGCGCGCATGATGGGAACGGTGACAGACGACCGCACGCTGCAGCCGCGCTATCGCGAAATGCTCAACCATCTGCAAATCGGGTTTGGCGGTGCTGGCTGGCTTCTTGCCTGCGGGGACGTGGTGGGGGCGTATTCGCCGCTCGCTATCAACGTTGGCTTGCGCGGGCTCAGCGGTGCTGTCGCCGGCGAGCGCTGGACGCTCGCGCTCGCTGGCGGGATGCTGGCCGAAAGCTGGGAAGCGCTAGCGAAGCGATCGACCCTCACTGGGCAGCCGGCGCGCACGGCGTTTCTGCGGGAGGTGACAGCCGGCCAGTTCAGTTTCCGTCCGGCGCAGCCTTGGACACTGTCCGTTACCGGCGTCCGCTATCGCGACCGACCAGACTCCGCGCAGGTTTTCCCGGGAGTCCCTGTCCTTTCCGGTTCGAGCGCATCGGTGCGGCTTGCGTACAGCGGTGCGTAGCTTGAGCTTGCATGGGAAGCAGCCCACAGCGAGTTGACCGACCGTGCTGATCACCGCCGCGACGGCAATGCTTCGACTTTCAGCGGGCTGCTGCGTAGCGCCTCCGGCGTTTGGCAAAGGCGCTTTGGCTACAACGCCCTGCAGCCAACGTACTTTTCGCTGGCTGCGACGGCGGCACCGGGGATTAAGGAGGGCTTCGCCGGCGTCACCGCCATGCTGTCGCCGAATTTGCAGTGCTCGCTCGATCTGCGCGACGGCGAGAGCCGCTCGCTGCCGACATCGGTGTTTGCCGCCACGAAAATGGAGCAGACGAATGCCACCCAGCGCATCGCCTACCGCTTAACCTCGGTGCCGGTGCTATCTCTGTCGGCAGCGACGCAGTGGAATCGCCGCGTCGAGCAAAGCGGCGACGTTGGACGCAACGCGATCCACGAGGTTGGGCTGCAATGGGCTGAGCGGGGCTTGAGCGCCTCGCTAACCGGCGGCGGCGCAATCCGCGGCCCCGTGCCGCTGCAGGCCGATGTCGATTTACGGCAGGTGCAGGCGGCGCTTGGGTTCACGCCGGCGCGCAGCGACGCACTGTCGCTGGGCTGGACGCTGAACGCAACGCGACAGCGGCATCGCTTTTTGTCAACGGGCGTGCAGATCGACACGTTGGCGTTGGGCATGAATGCCCAACTGACGGCGGGCCGTTTCGGCTCCTGGCGGCTTGCCGCGCAGCGCTCTGCGCAAGACGCGGCAGCAGCAGGCCAGCCAAAGCTCGTGACCACGTTGGCCTCCTTGGACGGCAGCCTTGCGATGACAGGGGGTGCAACGGCGCGGCTGTACGGCCGAATCAACCGCCGCAATTAGGGGTCGCCGGGCCTCTTTGTCGAGGAACGGGCCTATGGCATTTAGGGGAGTTACCAATGGTGACATGGCGCAGCGCTGCCGTTGTCGTGTGTGGACTGACCGCTGCGAATAGCGCGGCGTTTGCCCAGCCGACCAACGTGCCGCCGCCTGCCCCCGCAGCAAGCGATTACCCTTGCGCATCGGATTCGACCGCGATGCAGGCGTTAGAACGAATGCTCGCTGCTTATGAAAGGGACGACTCGCTGTTCTTTCAGCGCCATCTTGCGCCTGATTTGCCGGGGCTCGGTTTCTTGCTGACCGCATTGCAGAACGGCGCTTTGCGCTGCAGCCGCTGCAGGTGCGCATCACGGAAATCCGCTCGCAATGCGGCCCTGACGTCGCGGTTATTGACTTCGCGTGGGAGAAGCGCTGGCTGCAGGGGCCGGGACTGCAGCCCCGCCTAGAAACTGGCCGCAGCGCGGTACTGTTTTCGGGGCTGTGCGGCGGCATCGAAGGCCGCTGGGTGCTCAGCGGCCTCTCCGGTGACAATGTGTTTGCGGCCACCATAGCAGGTGCGCCGGGACGCATCGGCGCTGCGCCGACGTCGGCCTCTTTCGGTAGCTTGCCTTCTGGCAGCGCGCCGCAGACCGTCAGCAGTACAGTGAACGCCACGCCGCTGGGTGTCGGGCTCAGTTCAACGGTCACGATCGCTGGGGGGAGGCGCCTGCTCGGTCCCGCCGTTGAACTTTGCTTGTCAGCTCAGTGGTTCGAACCTGGTCACATCGGTAACCGTGTCGACCACAGCCAGCACAAGCTATACGGCGGTGACGAGCTTTACACCGGTGCCGGCCAGCGGAACGATCTCGTGGAACTTCTCGGCGCCGACCATAACCGTCACGGGCCGGGCGGCAGTACGGTATTCGTCACTGTGCCCTATTCGCTTTCGGGGGGCCCGATCCGATTCCACCGTACAGCGTGACGGGCACCGGCAACGGGACTTGCAGCGGAACCGTGCAGCTTGTCTCTTCATCGTTGGTGTGTACCGGTTTTGACGCTAGCCTACGATTGTGATTGAGGTGCAGGATGCAGACCTGACCGGGGCAAAGCTGAGCGTGCAAGCTTCTGCAACGAACGGCGATAACGAAACGTTCACGCTCACGAAGGTCGCCGATGGCTTTTACCGCCTCAGCGGCTTGCCGGTGCGCCGTGGCGCGCCGGCTGTGACGGTCGGCAACGGACGCATTGATCTTGTGGGCGCAAGTCCGCCCGCCACCACGGTCACCCTCACGTATCTTGATCAAACGCCAGGGGCGGCTCCGCGCCCGTTACCCGGCAAGTCACGATCACGTTGACGCCCTAACCTCGGTCTTCGGCGACGTGGCGACAGCGCAGTTGGGCGCTTCAGCGTCGCGCCGCCTGGCTTTTCAGCGAGCGTTCCAGGCGTGTCCGCGGCGCCGTGGATGCAAATGCTGGTGATGCCGGCCACTAATCAGCGCATCGGACCGGATGTCGCACACCCACAATGGCGGCACGCTGCAGCGTAGCCCGAGCCGCCGGCCGCCGCAGCGAGCAAGGAAAACCGGACGCAGACATGTCGGCCGATCTGTACCTGGACTATTACGCGCTTGCGGCTGCGCCTTTTGCGCTGACCGCGCAGGCGCCCGTTTTCTACGAGGGTGCATCGCGCGGCGACATCCTGCGCGCGCTGCGACACGCGCTTGTTCATGAGCAGGGCATCGTGTTGGTTGTCGGCGAGGTCGGCACCGGAAAATCGGCGCTGTGCCGCAAGCTGCTGCAAGAGCCACCGCAAACGCTTGATCTTGCCTACATTCCCCAACCGTCGTTTTCGAGGACGGAGCTGCTGGAGGCGATCTGCCGCGATCTGGGCATCGCCGACCTGAGGCCTACCGCGCTGGAGGCGCTGCAGCGCTCGCTCATTGAGCGGCATGGGCGCGGGCGCCATGTGGCGGTGCTCATCGACGAGGCGCACTTAATGCCGCAGGAGGCGCTTGAGGAAGTGCGCCTGCTAACGAATCTTGAGACCGCCGCCGGCAAGCTGTTGACGTTGGCTTTATTCGCGCAGCCGGAGCTGCTGCGTTCGCTCGCGCAACCGCCACTGCGCGCGCTGCGCGACCGGATCGCGCAGCTCTTTGAACTGCAACCGCTGCGCCCGGCGGAGGTCGCCGACTACGTCGACTTCCGACTGCGTGCCGCTGGGTACTGTGGCGACCGGCTCTTTGAGCCGGCGGCGATCCGCCGGCTGGCGCGCCGCTCCGGGGGGCGCCACCGGCCGATTCATCTGATCGCAGACCGCGCGCTGCTTGCCTGCTTCTCCCGCGGGGGGCGCGTTGTAACGGCACGAGACGTCGCCCGCTCGGAACGCGATCTTGACTTGCGCCCGCCGCGACGCTGGCGCTGGCTGCCGGGTCTGCGCTGAAGGGAGAACGGACCAACATGATGCGGCTGTTGAACCGCTGGCTCGCGCCCGCAGTGATCGCTGGCGCTGCAATCGTGCTGAGCGGCTGCGCGCAGCGGCCGCCCGCCGTCAGCACGCAGCATCTGCAACGTCCCGCGGCGGCGCCGCTGCCTGCGCCGCCGCCGCTGGCGCAGGCGCGTCAGTTACCGCCGCCGCGCACCGCGGCAGCGCAGGAAACTTATCGCGTATCGGTGCAGAACGTTCCCGTGCAGGAACTGCTGTTTGCGCTGGCGCGCGACGCGAAGATGAACCTTGACTTACATCCGGAGGTGCAGGGCTATGTGACGCTGCAGGCGGTGGACCAGACGCTGACGCAGATTCTGGAGCGTGTCGCGCGGCAAGTCGACATGCGCTACAGCATCGAGGATGGCGTGCTGGTGGTCGCGCCGGACCGGCCCTTCTTGCGCCTGTACCGCGTCGATTACCTCAACATGCAGCGCGACGCAACCAGCCATGTCGCCACGGCCACACAGGTTGCGAGTACCGGGTCGCCCGGTGCGGCGGCGGGCAACAATTCGCGCACCGAGCTGGTCAACGTCTCGAACAACCGCTTTTGGACATCGCTGGTCGAATCGATCCAGAGCCTGCTGCGCGAGACGGACAAGATCCTGCCGGCAGAGCTCGCTGAGGCTGCGGCGCCCGCACCGGCGTCGGCACCGGCGGGCGCACGACAGACGGCGGCAGCCGCCGGGCAGCCAGCGGCGCCGCAGGCGCCGGCATCGCGCCGCACGCTATATCGCGAGGCGGCCTCGGTGATTCCACACCCGGAGACTGGCACGATCGCGGTGCGTGCCACGGCGCGCCAGCACGCGCGCGTTCAGGAGTTCATCGACCGCCTCATCGGCGCCGCGCGGCGGCAAACGCTGATTGAGGCGACGGTGGTGGAGGTCGACCTGTTTGACGAATACCAGCAAGGTATCCGCTGGGACCTGCTGCGCAGCCGCGCCTCGAATTTTTCCTTCACAGTTCTGCCATCGGGCACAAGCGATGCGCTACCAGGCGGCACACCGGCCTCCGGTCAGGTGCCGGCGCTCGGAGTGTTGAGCTTTGCGCGCAACTGGGGCACGGGCAGTGTGGCGTCTGCGCTGCGGCTGCTGGAGTCCTTCGGTCGCACGCGCGTGCTGTCCAGCCCGAAGATCAGCGTGCTGAACAACCAGACGGCGCTAATCAAGGTGGTGGATAACTTCGTCTACTTCACGCTGAGCGCGAACTACACGCCGGCGACAGCGAATACGCCGGCGACGCTGAGCGTTGCGTCGACCCCGAACACTGTGCCGGTTGGATTTTTGATGAACGTCACGCCACAGATCGGCGATGACAACGAGATCATCCTGAACCTACGGCCGACGATTTCGCGGCTGATGGGCTTCGTCGATGACCCGGGCGTGGCCGTCACACTGGCGCTGATGCGGCAGGGCGGCGCCTCAGTGCCGGAAATCCGCTCGCGCGTGCCGCAGATCCAGACCCGCGAGATGGAGTCGATCATCCGCGTGCGTGACGGTGAGATCGCTGTCCTCGGCGGCCTGATGCGCGAAAGCGTGGAACGCGGCGACGACGCGGTACCCGGCTTGGCCGACATCCCGGGTGTCGGGGAAGCGTTTCGATTCCGCAACCGGCGCGCTAACAAGAGCGAGCTGGTCATTTTCCTGCGGCCAACCATCGTGCGGGACCCGAGCCTTGCGGGCGATTTCCGCGCGCTGGCGCGCAGCCTGCCCGGACCCGACTTTTTCGATGATCCGGCCCAGCCGCAAGGGGCGGTCAACGACAAAGGAAATTGATTAAGGGGGTGCCAGATGAGCGTGCTGATTGAGGCGCTGCGCAACGCCGAGGCGGCTCGGCTGCGCGGCGAATCCCAGCCTGCGCCGATGGTCGCCCCCTTGCCTGCCGGCGCGCAAAGCCGGCTCAGCGGCCGCCCTGTCTTCTTGCTGTCCAGCGGCATCGCGCTGACCGTCGGGTTGCTGCTGATTGCAGGGTGGGTGTACTTGCAAATCTCGCCGGTGCCAGCGCCTGCCGCAACCGCGCTGTCTCCAACCACGCAGGACGGCGCGCCGCAACTGGCGGATTCCGATTCGGCGCAGCGTGCGGCTGAGCAACCGGCAGGCGGCGAGGCGCTCGCAGCAGGCAGGCGAGCGCCTCGCTCGGTGCAGGCGCCGCGGCGGTCCGCCGGGGCTGCCGCTGGCAATGCTGTCGCGCAGTCCAGCGCGCCGGTGGTTGCGGTGGCGCCGTCAGCAGCGGCGCCGCCCATGGCGCCGCAAGCAAAGCAGACGCCGCTGATTGTGGCCACACCGCCTCAGGAGGGGGTGCTTGCGCTTGCCTATCAAGCGTGGCGCGCGGGCAATTTTGCGGAAGCGGGGCGGCTTTACGAGCAGGTGCTCGAGCAAATGCCTGGTCATCCTGATGCCTTATTGGGCCTTGCGGCCGTGGCCGAACGGCTCGGCGAGCGCGAGGCTGCAATTGCCGGCTACCGGCGGGTTTTGCAGGCTGATCCGGACAACGTCGAAGCGCTGGCGGCGCTGGCGGAGCTGACCGCAGCTGCCAACAGCGGCGCGCAGGCCAGCGCGCTGCGCATTGCGCTGGCGCGTCGACCCGATGCGCCGAGCCTACACGCTGCGCTAGGCCGGTTGCTGGCCAGCGAAGCGCGCTGGAGCGAGGCGCGCCAGGCTTTTGAGGCGGCCTACGCGCTGGCGCCGCAGCGGGCCGACTACGCGTTCAACCTGGCCGTCGCCAGCGATCGGCTAGGCGAGGCCGCGCGTGCGCGGGCACTTTATGAGCGGGCGGCGCAGCTGGCGGAGCGGGAGCCGGTGGCCGGCGTCGATGTCGAGGCAGCACGCCGGCGCGCCGCTGAGTTGGCGGCAAACCGCTGAGGCAGTCATGGACGGCGGCACGCTGAAGAAGCGACTTGGCGACCGGCTGATTGAGCGCGGCCTCATCAGCCCGGATCAGCTGCGCATCGCGCTGCTCGAACAGCAGCAGCGCAACGTCCCGCTTGGGGAGACGCTGGTCGCGTTGGGTTTCCTGCAAGAGGAAACGCTGCGCGAAGTGCTGGCTGACGAACTCGGTGCAGAGTCCGTCGCGCTGGGGGCGCTTGCGCCCGATTCGCAAGCGCTGGCGTTGTTGCCGCGCGAGGTGGCGCGTCGGTATCGCGTGTTCCCGGTGTCGTACGACCCCAGCAACCGGCAGCTGAAGGTGGCGATCGCCGACCTCAACGACATTGTGGCGATGGATGCGGTCAGGGCGCTGGTGGGCGCGCGCGCGCTGGTGCGTTGGGTGCTGGCGTCAGCTGCCGACATCCAGCACGCCATCGAAACCGTTTACGGGCGCGCGCTGACGATTGAGGCGATCCTGCGCGAGCTCGAAACCGGCGAAGTCGACACTGAAGCATTACAGGGGGATGCCGGCTACGAACATCCGATCGTGCGGTTGGTCGATGCGCTGCTGACGGAGGCCGTGATTGCGGGCGCCTCTGACATTCACTTCGAGCCGGAGGCGTCCTTCGTGCGGGTGCGCTACCGCATCGACGGCGTGTTACGGCAGGTACGCGCGCTGCACAAGCGACACTGGCCAGCCATTGTGGTGCGATTAAAGATCTTGGCGGCGATGAACATCGCTGAAAGCCGCGCGGCGCAGGACGGTCACATCGGGCGCGTGCTGGCTGGGCGCGAGGTCAGCTTCCGCGCCGCGGTGCACCCAACTGTTCATGGCGAGAACATCGTGCTGCGGGTGCTCGATCGCAAGCGCGGCATTGTGCCGCTAGACAAGCTGGGCCTGCGCGATACGCAGCTCGCGCTGTTGCGCCGAATGCTGCAGCGGCCCGAGGGCATCTTGCTGGTGACCGGGCCGACCGGCAGCGGCAAGACGACCACGCTGTATTCGCTGCTGATGGACCGCAGCCATGAGGGCGTCAACGTGATGACGCTGGAGGACCCGGTCGAGTATGTGCTGCCGCTGATCCGGCAAACCGCGATCTCCGATGCGGTGCGCATGAGCTTTGCCGACGGCGTGCGGTCGCTGATGCGACAGGACCCGGACATCATCTTACTGGGCGAGATTCGCGATAAAGATACCGCCGAGATGGCGCTGCGGGCCGCGATGACTGGCCATCAGGTCTTTGCCACTCTGCACGCAAATTCGGCACTGCGCGCGATCCCGCGCCTGCTGGACTTGGGCGTGTCGCCGGACGTGTTGGCGGGCAATGTGATCGGTGTGGTGGGCCAACGGCTCGTGCGCCGCCTCTGCGAACACTGTCGGCAACCGTACTTTCCGGACGCCGCGGAGCGCGCGCTGCTTGCCCGTTTTGCCGATTCCACGCCGTACCGCGCAGTCGGCTGCGAGCAGTGCGACCACCGCGGATATCGTGGCCGGGTGGCCTTGATGGAACTGGTGCGTTTTGACCAGACCATCGATGACATGATCGCGCGCCGCATGCCGCTGGGTGACATTGCGCGCTACGCGGCAAGTCAGGGCTATGAGACGCTTGCGGTCGACGCCCTGCGGCGAGTGGCCGCCGGCGAGACCACCTTCGAGGAGTGCTGGCGCGTCGTCGACCTCAGCGAGGCGAGCGGATGATCCACTATCAGTACCGCGCGGTGGCTGCTGACGGGCGCGTCTTTCAGGGCGCGATGCCCGCCTTAAACGAGGCGGATCTGCAGGCGCGTTTGCAGAAGTTGAACCTGCAGCTGGTGCGGGTGCGCCAGGTCTCGCCAGACCGGCTGCTGTGGTGGCGGGGTCGCGGCATCGGCCTGCGGGATCGGATCGACTTCTACAGCCAGCTGCTGACGCTGCTGAAGGCTGGTGTTCCTGTGGTCGAGGCGCTGGCTGACATCAGCGCATCGGCATCGCCCGGGTCGCCGCTGGCGCATGCGGCCGGGGCGCTGGTGCATCGGATCGAAAGCGGCGCGCCGCTGTCGGAGGCGCTGGGCGAACAACGCGCGTTGTGCGATGAGCAAACCCTGGGTCTGCTGCGTGCCGGCGAGGCAAGCGGCAACCTAACGCTCGTGCTGGAGCGCATCGTGCAGATGTTGAAGTGGCGCGATGAGCTGGCTGCGAAGGTCCGCAAAGCAATTAGCTATCCGGCCTTCGTCGCGGTGGTGGTCAGTGGCGCGGTGACGTTTCTGATGGCCTTCCTTGTGCCGCAGCTTGTGCAGTTTCTGCAAATGATGGGGCAGCAGCTGCCCTGGCAGACGCGACTGCTAATCGCCGCTTCGGGGGCCTTCGTACGCTACGGGTACCTGATTTGCGGACTGTTCATTGCGGCGATCTTCGCCGCGCGGGCCGCGCTGCGCCGCATCCCGGCGCTGCGGCTGCGCTGGCACGCGATCGTGCTGAAGCTGCCCGTGGCGGGGCCTCTGGTGCAGAAAATCGAACTCGCACGCTTCGCGTCGACCTTAAGCCTGATGTATCAGGCCGGTGTGCCGCTGCTGGAGGGGATGCGTCAGGCTGAGGCGGCGTTGACCAACCTCTGGCTGCGGCAGACCGTCGCGCATGCCCGCGCCATGATCGCCAGCGGTGCCGGCATCGGCGAAGCGTTCGCGGCGATAGCGTTATTCCCCCCATTGCTGGTTCGCATGCTGCGGGTCGGGGAGCGCTCTGGCGATTTGGACGGTGCGCTCGCGCACGTGACCTACTTTTTTAACCGTGATGTCGACGAGGCGGTGGCGCGCATGCAGGCCAAGATCGAGCCGACGCTGACGTTGATCCTGGGGCTGCTGCTTGCTTGGGTACTGAGCGCGGTTTTAGGCCCCGTGTACGAAGCGGTGGGCCGGGTGAGCAGATAGGTCGGTGATGGGGGTGCAGGTCATCTACGTCAGCGCCGCTGGGGCACTGGCTGCGAGCGGCGAGCGCCGCGGCGCCCCTTGCGTGATCGTCGCCGACTTCGCCGAAGAGGCCTGCACGCCGGTGCAGGTGCCGCCGGCGGGCTCGCGTGACCGGCGGCTGCTGCTTGAGCGCCGCCTCGCGCAGGAATGCGCCGACACGCCGTTTCGGGCCGCGCTTTGCTTGTCGGACGCGCGGCTGCCGCACGGGTGGACGCACGTGTTGGTGTCGCTGCCGGCTGCCACGCTGCAGCGGCTGGTGGAGGATGCAGCCGCTGACGGGCAGGAGATCGTCGGCGTGTGGACCATCGCGCAAGCGGCGGCCTGGTGGCTGAAACAAGCGCGGGTGACGGTGCGCCGCGGCCTCGTCGTTTTGCGTACCCCAAGCGGCGTACGCCACATTTTTCTGGCCGCCGGTGTACCGGTGGTGTCCCGCCTGGTGGCCGAAGCGATTGATGGCGAGGAGCGCCTAGAGCCGGCGCGTGAACTAGAACGCACGGTGCAGTATCTGCGCAACGCGCGCTGGCTCGCCGCCGATGAAGCTGTCCCCGCATGGAACTGGGGGTTGCCGCCTGAGCACTTCCCGCCGTCGCTTGCACGAGGTGCTCTGCGCTGGCAGCCGACGCCGCGACTCTCCGGGTTGCCCGATCCGGCTGCGCAGGGCGCTGCCGCTGTCTTGGCGCTGATGGCTCGAAGGCAGCCGCGCACGCAGCTTGCGCCGCCTGCCCTGCTTGCGGTTCATCGCGCCGGCCGGCTCGGGCGCGCGCTGCTCGGCGCTTCGGCGGTTGCCTGCGGCGCGCTGGCGGTGGCCGCTGCGATGCTGTTACACGCAGCGGGCGAACTGCACCAACAGCGCGCTAGCCTCGCGCAAGACGCCCATCGTGCGCAGATGCAGCTGCAACAGGCCCTGGCCGTGCTGGGGCAGGCAAACGTGCCGCCAAAGACGCTGGCGGCAGCGCTCGATGCCCATGCGCGCCTGACCCCAGCGCGGTCGCTTGAAATGGCCGATGCCTTCTATTTGGTGGCAGGCCACATCGCGGACTTGCGCACCTTGCGCTTGGAAGAGATCGAGTGGGCGCAGCCGCCCAGTGCCGAACAAGCTGCGGCGTGCGGCGCCGCCGGCACGGCGGAACCGAAAGCCTTGTTGCGCATCGCGGGCCATTCCGTGGCCGCCGCGCCGCGGCTGCTGGTTGTCGAGGAGGGGCGCCGGCTGCACCGCCGCCTAGCGGCACAGCCGAAGGCAACCGTGCATATGGTGCGCGCCCCGTTTGCCGTGGAGCGCGAACCGCTGCGCGCCGAGGGGGAGATGGCCCCATCGCAGCCGTTCGCGTTTTGTCTGCGCTTTCCTGAGCCTACGTCCTAATGCGTGCCATGCCTTCGGTCGCCTCGCTGATAGCACGCCGCCGTGTGCGCCGAGCTGCTGCGGTGAGCGGCGCCCTCTTCTTGGCCGGTGCGGCGGCGATGGCCGCGGGCGTGGCGCTGCACCGGCAGGCCGCGCAGGAAAACGCACGGCTACAGGCCTTGGCCGAGGCGTCGCGCCGCGAGCTTGCCGCGCTGGTCGGTGACGGAACGTCAGTGACGGCTGCTTTGGATCGTTACCGGCGGCTGGTCGCTTCCGGGTTTGTCGGCCGAGCTGAGCCGGTGGCGCTGCTGGAGGTGGTTACAACGGCAAGCCGTTTGGCGGGGCTTGCGGCCCCGGTGGTCGAAATCGCTGCAGCTGCACAGCCGGAAGACCACGAAGAGGGCGGCCGCGCGAGGGCCTTCGACCTGAAAGTGGCGTGGCGGGGCCTGCACGAGGAGGAACTGCTGGCGTTGGCCGCACAGGTCGCGCAACGGGCGCCCGGGCTGTTGCAGCTGCGCCGCTGCCTGCTGCGTCGGCATCCGGAGGGCGTTGGGCTGGCCGCCGACTGCGAGTTCCGCTGGCATGTCTTTGAGCCTGCAGAGGAGTCGCGGAGCCGATGAGAGCGCTGCTTGTCCCTCTGCTGCTGAACGTTCTGCTGGCGGCTGCGCCGCAAGCGGCTGCCGAGCCGCTCGGCACCCTGATTCTTAGCCCGGCGCAGCGGCGTGCGCTCGAGCTGCAGAGGCGCGGATCCGCTGCCGGCAGCGAAACGCCAGCGGCAGCACCGGTGCGTATCGACGGTGTGGTTGTTAGCCGAGCAGGCGGCGTCGTTGCTTGGGTCGATGGGAAAGCCGTCCTTTCCGGTCAGCGGCTGGACCAGCACCGCATCGAAGCCACGGCCGAGGGGGTGCGCATCGTCTCCGCGGGTGGGGCCGAAATCCAGGTGCCGGTCGGCGCGCGCGTAGACCTACAGGCGCGCCGTGTTGAACAGCCGGCACTGCTGCGGCGCGGGAGCGAGGCGCGGCGATGAGCCGGCAGCAGGGTGCGGCGGCACTGGCACTGATCGTGGTGGTGGCAACCATCGCGGCGGTGGCCCTCGTCGCCGCGTTGCCGCTGGGTGGCGTGGCACGCGAGCGTGCGACACAGCAGGCTTTAGCGGATGCAGCCTCCGCTTTGGCAGGGTTCGCGCGCATGCGCCGCTGCATCATCGGCACCGGCACGGTGGCCTCGCACTTACCTTGCCCTGACCATGGCACCGCCGAGGGCGTTGCCGCAACAAGTTGTGCGCCAATCGCAGTCGGGCGCCTGCCATGGCGCACGCTCGGCATTGAGCCACTGCGCGACGCCAGCGGCGAGTGCTTATGGTACGAGCGCACCGCAACCGGCGCACGGGTCATCGCACCGGGAGCGGCGCTGCCGGGACAGTCGCGCACCGCAGCTCCTGTGGCTCCCATTTGCGGCGGGCATTACGGTCAGACCGACTATCTGGAGGCCGCTGGCAACGACCGCTCGCTCGATGTGCCGCCGGCAGCGCTGAGCGTGCCGGCCGGATGCTAGTGCTCGGAGGAGCTTCGGCATGCATCGGACATCAACGAAATCGCATCTGACTGGCTGGCGGCGCAGCGCCGCCGGCTTCTCGCTGGTGGAGATCGCGATTGCATCCGTGATCGTCGCGCTGCTGCTCGGCGGCCTGCTGGCGTTGACGGCGACGCACACTGCCACGCAGCGCGTGCGGGACACTGAACAGCTGCTCGCGCAGGCGCGCCAGGCGTTGCTCGGCTTCGCAGCGGTCAACGGCCGCCTGCCGTGTCCGGCGGCACCTGGGCTGCCCTCCGGTGCGGCCGGCGCTGGCGTCGAACAGACGCCGACGGCTACTGGCTGCACCGGTGGGCAGATCGGCGTACTGCCTTGGGTGACGCTGGGGCTGCCGGAGCTGGATGCTTGGGGGCGGCGCTTTACCTATCGCGTCACAGCGCTGCATGCGCGCACGGTCATGATGCGGCTGCCGACGCAGTTTGGGTGTACGCCGCCGCCTGCAACGGTTCCCACGCAGGCAGCCTTCGCGTTGTGCTCGCCGGGCGACAACGAAGTGCGCGTGGCCTCCGCCGGAGCTTCCCTCGTGACCGGGGCGGTCGCGGTCATCATCTCGCACGGGGCTAACGGTTTCGGCGCAAGGCTGCCCAGCGGCGCCACGATGCCGCCAAGCCCCGACGCCGATGAGGCGGAGAACCACGACACCGATAACATCGCCGTGCAACGCGTGACAAGCGCCAGCTTCGACGATCTCGTCATTTGGGTGCCGGTAGCGCTGTTGGCGCAGTCGATGCTGCAGGCTGGGCGCTTGCCGTAAACGCTGCTGATTTGCGCGCCGAATGCAGCTGTTCTCGATGGAACGCGTCGACTCGCCCCGCTCTACGCTGCGCATCCGGCGGCATCCCTCCGCCAACGATCCTTGTCCTCTGCCGCTCATCGGAGAAACAGATGAAAAACCTGTCGCTCGCTTCGCCCCAGCGCGGTTTCACGCTGGTGGAAATCGCCATTGTCCTCGTAGTCATCGGCGTGCTACTGGGCGCAATCCTGAAGGGTCAGGAGCTGATTGAAAACAGCCGCGCCAAAAATGCGATCAACGAGATCAACGGCATCCGCGCCGCGTACAACGGCTACATTGACCGTTACAAGCGGGTGCCGGGTGATGACGGCCCGCTGGCGACGCTGACTGCGCGCGGCGGCAACTGGGCCGGTGTCACCGCTGCCGGCAACAATAACGGCCAAATCGCGGTTACCGCGGCGCAGACCTTCACCGGCGGCGGCGAAGGCGCAGCCTTTTTCCAGCACCTGCGCGCCGCGGGTTTTCTGACCGGCGATGTCGCAGCCGCCGGCGTCAACGCGCTGCCCCGCAACGCATTCGGTGGCTTGACAGGTATCGTCAACGCAGCCGTCATGGGGCATCCGCAGGCCATTTTGATGGTCTGTCAGGGTTCGGTGCCAGGCAAGGCCGCTGCCGCCATCGACACGCAGATGGACGATGGCAACCCTGCAAGCGGCAACGTTCGGGCCACACAGGGCGCCGGCAACGTCGCGCCGGGGGGCGCTGCTGCTGCGTACAACGAGTCGCAGGTTTATACCGTTTGCTCGACCCTGTAAGTCGGCGCCCGATCGGCCTCATCTCGCCGGCGGTGGCGCAAAGATCCGACCTCAGCTCGAGGGCGCCGGTCAGATGCAGTCAGCGGGGCCCATTTGGTGACGGCGCGCTCCTGCAGACCATGGCGGCGCAGCCGACGCTGAGCACTTGCGCAGCGCGCGGGCGTCTGCTCGCTGTGGCGCTGCTAGGCTGCGCAGTGGCCTAGGTGGTGCGCACGCAACGGGCGCTATCAAAGACGGCCTGCAGGCGGGTGCGACGGCGGTATCTGCGCGCCCGCTGCGGCAGTGGGCTCGCAGTCAGATAGCACGGCTCTCGGTGGCCAGCAGACAGCTTGTCGGTTGCCGTTTGATGCGCCAGCTTGCTAGCCAGCGACAGCGCCAAGCCCGCCTTGCGCCACCGGTTTGAGATTCCCAGCGCTGCAGCGTCCGCCCTGTACGCCGCAGGCGCCGCTGCGATGCGTCAGCGAACGTGGCTGGCAGCTAAAGTGCGCGGCAGCGGATGGGGGCTCGCAGCGGACAATCGAAAATATTGAATTTTTCGGCGGCAGCGCCAACGAGGCGCTGTGCTTCACGCTGATTTCTGCCGCGTTGAGGTGGCCCAGCGCAGGAGCGTGCCGGTTAGCGAGTCAGCTGACGATGTAGGCCGCCGCGCCGGTAGCGACCAGCCGGCCCTCGGCGTCGTGCATGTCCATGCGCGTGCTGGCGACACGGCTGCCGAGGCGGATCGTCTCGGCGCTGGCATCGAAATGCGGGCCGGTGGCCGGGCGCAGGTAATCGACGCGCAGATCGATCGTGCCCAGTTTGGAGAAGCGCGCCAGGCGTGCTTCAACTGGCTCCTGCAGATGGCGCGCGCCGATGGCCAGCATAACCGCGAGCCCGCCCATCGCATCCAGCGTGGCGCTGATGACGCCGCCGTGCAGCCGGCGGTGCAAGAAATGGCCGATTAAGTCTTCGCGCATCGCAATGCGGGCGCGGGCGCGCTGCGGATCGAAGGCGGTGATGCGGATGCCCAGCACGCGGTTAAAAAGGATGCGCTCCTCGAACATCTGCCGCAGCGCTTCGACGAACTGCGGCTCGAAGGGTCCGTTGGTCACCATCGGCTAGTCGGGCAGCGCGCGCGCGATCAAGGCCGCGCAGTCGATGTCGCCCGGCAGCGTGCCGAAGGTGTGGCCGCGCCGCTCAGGGTTCAGACGCGTCGCGCAGAAGGCGCGCGCCGCCGGGCTGCCGGCGGCAATCAGCAACGCGCCTTGGACGGCGAGCGCGATGCGCTCGGTAAGCGCGCGTGCCTCCTGCTCGGCGAGGTCGGTGCGCGCAAGATCCTGGATCAGCGCGGCGGCAAAGGCGTCGTGATTGACGTCCTGCCCGCGCACGGCGGCGATCTCCGCCACCAGCGCCTCGCGTACCGCCGGCGCCTTGGAAAACGCGCGCAGCACGTCCAGGCACATCACGTTGCCGGAGCCTTCCCAGATGGAATTCAGCGGCGCCTCGCGGTAGAAGCGCGCAAACGGGCCTTCCTCCACGTAGCCGTTGCCGCCCATCACCTCCATCGCCTCGGCAACCGCAGCCGGCAGCCGCTTGCAGATCCAGTATTTCGCCGCCGGCGTCAGCACGCGCGCCAGCAGCGCCTCGCGCTCCACCTGGGCGTGGCGGCCGTCGAAAGCGCGCGCCAGCCGCAGCACGAGAAAGGTCGCCGCCTCGCTCTCCAGCGCCAGATCCGCCAGCACGTTTCTCATCAGCGGCTGCTCGACCAGCAGCCGGCCAAAGGCGCGCCGCCCGCGCGCATGGTGAATCGCGTGCGCCAGCGCCGCGCGCAGGATGCCGGCCGACCCGATCGCGCAGTCCAGGCGCGTGTGCACGCCCATCTCCAGGATGGTCGGCACCCCGCGGCCGATCTCGCCGATCAGATACGCGTCGGCGCCCTCGAACTCCACCTCGCTGGAGGCGTTCGAGCGGTTGCCGACCTTGTCCTTCAGCCGCTGGATGCGGATCGCGTTACGGGCCCCGTCGCGGCGGAAGCGCGGCACGAAGAAGCAGGACAGCCCGGCGGCGCTGCCGCGCTCGGTCTGCGCCAGCACCAGATGCGCGTCGCATTGCGGTGCGGAGTAGAACCATTTGTGCCCGGTGATGCGCCAGCGGCGGCCCCAGTCGTCTTCCTCGGCGGTTGGCTCTGCAAAAGTCGTGTTGGCGCGCACGTCCGAGCCGCCCTGTTTTTCCGTCATGCCCATGCCGAGCAACGCGCCGCGCTTGGCCCACACCGGCCGGCTGGCCGGGTCGTACTCGTGCGACAGGATTTTCGGCAGCCAGTCGCGTGCGATCGCATCCTGCGCGTGCGCGAAGCGCTGCATGACCGGGAATACCGCGTAGGTCATCGTTACCGGGCACTGCGCGCCGTTTTCCGCCTGCGAGAACAGCAGGTATTTCGCCGCCCGCACCACCTGCGCGCCGGGCTCGCCTTCGACCCACGGGTCGGCATGCACGCCGGCATGGATCATCAGCCGCATCAGCTCGTGCCAGGCCGGATGGAACTCCACCTCGTCGATGCGGTGACCGAAGCGGTCGTGCGTGCGCAGCACGGGCGGATACGCGTTGGCCAGGCGCGCCCATTC
>JANWXE010000117.1 GCA_025055385.1 Burkholderiaceae bacterium
CTTGTAGTCCGGGTTGTATTTTCCGGTGCCCGGATACAGGTAATAAATCGCGCCCACGTCGAGCCCGAAGTCGCCGAAGCTCGCCTTGTAGCCCCCGTAGAAGTCCATCTCCAGACTGGCGCCGTTGTACAGCACCGCCGATACATTCGAGTTCCAGTTGCCGAGGTAAAAGCCCGACTTGTGGGAGAAATCGAAGCCGCCCTGGAAGGCCGGCTTGTAGTCGGTCTGGGTGAAGCCACGGAAGCGGTAGTCGGAGAACAGCCCGGCGTTGCCGGTGAGGGTGAACTCAGGCTGCGGTTTCGCCTGCGCGAGAACGGTCATCGGCGACGCCAGGACGAGCGCGGTGCAAAAAACAGAGAGCTTTTTCATGCCTTTCCTTTCCGATGGGCGAACGAACGTGCCATCCGGGTTAGTGCAATCGGCATGCCATGCGGTTTTCGACCCCTACCGGTGCGTACGCCGCGCCTGCAATGCACCGACCGCACGCAGACGGGGCACGCGCGCACCAGCGCGGTGCGCGCGGCGGGGCTAGACTTCGGCCACTGGATGAATCGCGGGAGGCCAGATGGACGCGGTCGAATTCCTCGACGACCTGCAGCGGCGCATCGACGCGCTGATCGCGCAGACGCCGGCGGCCGATCTGCGCAAAAACCTGCGCGCGCTGCTGGCACAACAGTTTGCGCGTCTTGACCTCGTGACGCGCGAGGAATTTGACACGCAGGTTAAGGTGCTGGCGCGCACACGCGAGAAGCTCGCCGCGCTAGAGGCACGCGTGGCGGCACTGGAGGCGCGTTCGCAAGCGCCTGCAGAGAATGTCGGCGGCAACGATTAGCGATTGTGGATTGCGCCGCCTCAGGCCGCTGCTCTGAACCTGCTCGTGCCGTGCAGCTGCAGGTTCCGGCCGCCGGCAGCCGCTCGCCCGCCTAGGCTCGCACCATGGCACGCGCGGCGGCTCGCTTGCGCGCCACTGCGATGATCTTCGCCGCCACCGACAGGTCGAGTCTGGCCAGTTCGGCCTGCAAGGCCGTGCGGTCCAGTACGCGCACGCCGCGCTTGGCCTGAGGCACATCCGGCGACAGGCCAGCGTCGGCCACCACCAGCACACGGATAAGCCCGATACCGCGGGCCAGCTGCGTCAACTGCTGCACGCGCTCAATGGTCACCCGCTGCGTGTCAACCACGAAGGCGTAAGCGCGCGCCGGATCATTCTTATGGCGTAGGACCAGCTCGATCGGCCGCACGACCGGTGAGGCCGCGGCGGGCCGGTAGCCGCGGGCCTCAAACCAGGCAAGCACCAGTTCACGCAACGGAACGTCCTCGCCAGGGGCAGCGCAAGCCGTCGCCGCCGGCGCCACCGCGGGCACAGAGGGCTGCGGCGCCGACGCGGCGCGCGCCTGAGGCGGCCCGGCCAGTGGCGCCCGCGTTGACTCCGCAGCCTGCTGCGCCGCCGGCGCCGCAGTGGCAGGACGCGGCGGCAGCGTGTCGCCGCTGTGGATGTTGGTTGGCTCCTCAAGCTGGGCGCGCGCCCGTTGCGCCACGGCATCACTTTCGCCACGCAGCAGCTCGTCGATATCCAGCACTTCGGCGACCTCAATCCCATCCCGCGCGGGCAGCAAGCTGGTCGGCGCATTAGGCTCGAACACTGTGTCGCCAGCAAGCTCGCCCTTGGCCACCGCAAGCGGATCGGCACCAGCACGAACCGCCGCCAACGCACGCGCCTCGCGTTCTGCAGCGGCTTGCCGGATGCGGCGTGCACGCCCGCGCGCCCACAGCCCCATTAGCACGAGCAACAGCAGGACAGCCAGCAGCAGCAGCGAGGTGGCAGACACAGGCGTCAGTCGCCGCAGAAGAGGTCACCCGCAATTCTCGCAGAGCAACGCCTTGGGCCAAAACGATCCAACTCGCCCGCTGCGCATGCCGCTCCGACCGTTTGGACTAGCCAGCCGGGGATTCTTGTACGTGCCTCAGCCAACACCGGCACAGGCGCTTTTCGCGCCGATAACGCGCAAGGGCATCCGTACAATCGGCCGCCGCTTTCGTCGCCAATCCGACCGCTGCAGTCCGTTTGCTGATATGGCGCTCGCCGTTGTCCACAGCCGTGCCCTGTCGGGCATGTTCGCCCCCGAGGTCACGGTCGAGGTCCATCTGGCCAACGGCCTTCCATCGTTCACGCTGGTCGGTCTGCCGGATACAGAGGTCAAGGAGGCACGGGAGCGCGTGCGCGCGGCCCTGCAGAACAACCGCTTCGAGTTCCCGTCGCGCCGCATCACGGTCAATCTGGCGCCCGCCGATCTGCCAAAGGAATCGGGCCGCTTTGACCTGCCGATCGCCATCGGCATCCTGATTGCGAGCGGCCAGGTCAGCGGGCGCGCAGTGGAGAAGTTCGAGTTCGTCGGCGAGTTGTCGCTCACAGGCGAGCTACGGCCGGTACGTGGTACCTTGGCGATGACTTATGCGGTCGCAAAAGTGCCTCAAACGAAAGGACCGCGCGGCTTCGTGCTGCCGTTTGAGAACGCTGATGAGGCGGCCTTGGTGGGTGGCGTCGACATCTATCCGGCAAAAGACCTGCTGCAGGTAGTGGCGCACCTTGAGGCCGCCGCCGGTAACACCCAGGCGCGGGCCATCGCGCCGCACGTCGCGGCTGTGCGAATGACACCGGCAGCATACCCGGATCTCTTTGACGTCAAAGGACAGAAGCCAGCGCGGCGAGCGCTGGAGATCGCCGCCGCCGGCGGCCACAGCCTATTGCTGGTTGGGCCGCCTGGAACTGGTAAGACGATGCTGGCACAGCGCTTGCCAGGCATCCTGCCGCCGATGACCACTGACGAGGCGCTAGAGTCAGCAGCCGTGCTGTCGCTGGTCGGGCAGTTTGCGCCGCAACGATGGGCTCAGCGGATGTTTCGCGCCCCGCACCACAGCGCTAGCCCGGTGGCTTTGGTCGGCGGCGGCAATCCGCCGCTGCCGGGCGAGATCTCGCTTGCGCATCACGGCGTGCTGTTCTTGGACGAACTGCCGGAGTTCGACCGCCGCGTGCTAGAGATGCTGCGCGAGCCGCTGGAGTCCGGCCGTATCACGATCTCGCGCGCGGCGCGGCAGGTCGATTTCCCGGCCAAGTTTCAGCTCGTCGCGGCAATGAACCCCTGCCCCTGCGGTTACCACGGGCACAAGACGATCGCCTGCCGCTGCACGCCGGAGATGGTGGGGCGCTACCAGGATCGCATCAGCGGACCGTTGCTGGACCGCATTGACATGCGGGTGGAGGTCTCGTCGCTGACTGAAGAGGAACTGACCGCGCTGCCTGATGGGGAGCCGTCCCGCATCGCAGCCGAACGCGTGCATCGCGCCTGGACGCGCGCCCTGCAACGCCAGGGCAAGGTTAATGACCAGCTGCAGGCCGGCGAGGTTGAGCGAGTGTGCCGCCCGGAAGGAGCTGTCAAGCAGCTGCTGCAGGCAGCAGCCAACCGCCTCGGTTGGTCGGCACGCGCCTACCACCGCGTGCTGAAAGTGGCACGCACGATCGCTGACCTCGAGGGGGCGGATGTGATTACCCCGCAGCACGTCGCCGAAGCCATCCAATACCGGCGCGCGCTGCGCGAGACCTGACCGCCACGGCTGGCGCCGGCTCAGCGGTGCTCGCTGTCGTGTTTTTGCCGGAAGATACGGCGGCTCTGTTCGTTCTGCGCGTGGCGGATGCGCGCCTGCTCGGCCGCCCCCACGTGGCCGTCACGCGCGGCGCCTGCCTGCAACCGGCCCACGTGGGCCTGCCCAGCTTCAAGCCGCGCCGCCTCCCGCTCGGTCAGCTCTCCGACGGCCAGGCCTTGCTGAATGCGCTCCTCCTGCCTGATGTTGCGCGCGATGTCTGCCTGCAGGCGGCGCGCAGAGGGCGAATCTGGGTGGCCGGTTTGCGCATCGTGCTTCTCGCGGTAAATGTTACGGCTAGCGCGATCTTGGGCTGCCTCGATGCGTGCCAGTTCGGTGGGCGTCAGCCTGCCGTCGGCTAGCGCACGCGCCTGCAAGCGGTCGATGGCCGCCTGCTCGCGCTGCAGGCGCGCGGCCTCCCGTGAGGTAAGCGCACCGGAACTTAGCCCTTGTTGAATGCGTTTCTGCTGATGGATGTCGCGTTGCATGAAGGCCGGCGCGCCAGCGTGCTCAGCCACAGCAAGAGCCGGCGCTGTCAGAGCAAGCAGCGCCATCATGAGGCGTTTTCTCATCGTCGTCCTTTCGAGCGTGCAGGGAAAAGGCAGATTGCTGTGCGCACGATAGCGGCGGCAGAGGCGGCGCGCTCGCCGCTTACGCGTAAAAAAGTGCAACGGCTGTAACGCCCGCTATGGCAAGACGCGGTCGATCGTGACCACCACGTCGCGCGCGCCGACCCTGACCGCCGTGACGCTGCCCTCCAGGTCGCCGCTGGCGGCCTCGGCGCGGCCGGACTTCGACACCCGTGCCAGCACCGTGACGGTATCGAATCGCGACAGCGTCCGCTGTGGGGTCATCGCCAGCGTGTCGTCAAGCAAAAACGGCGCTGGCAGATCCTTGACCTGAAGCTTCAGGATGGCCAACGGCGCACCCGCCCCGTCCGGTGCGCGCGCGAAGACGAACACCGTATCGGTTGGCGCCGCCTTGCCTTGAAGCGCCGGCGCTAGTTGCACGGTGCCCTGCACGGAGGCGGCAGCAGGCGTCTTCTGCGGCGTTGCCGGCGCCAGCCCGCCAGCAGCACGCGCCTCGGCGATGCTCACTTCAACCGTGCGCGCAAATTCGGAATCGCGCGGCAGCAGCGCACGCAGCCGCTCCCAGTACTGCACGGCCGCAGCGTAATCCTTGCGGTCGAACGCCGCACTGCCGGCCATCGCCAGCGCTTTCGGGTGGTTCGGATCGATCGCCAGCGCTTGTTGCACCAGCTCGAGCGCACGGCCGCTGACGCGGCGGCCAGCGCGCATCGCCAGGGCATCGGCATAGTCGGCCAGCACCCCCGGTTCGTTCGGCAGCCGCTGCGCCAGATGCTCGTAGGCCTGCACGGCCTCCTCGTAGCGCTGCAGCAGAACATAACTGCGCGCCAGCATCGCCCAACCCTCCAGGTTGTCCGGTTCATTCTGCAGCCGCTGCGCCAGGCGCGCTACCATCGCTTCAATGTCCTGCGGCGTCGGCTGCGCCGGACGCGCTACGGTTGCGTGCGCCTGCGGATCGAGGGCCGCCGGCTCACCGAATAACAGGTACAACGCCACCGCCGCCGCCGGCAGCACGGCACTGAGCGCGGCCGCCAGCGTGCGGTGGCCGACGCTTGCTGCAGCCGGGGCTGCGGGCGCCTCCATCTCCTCCAGTGCGCGGCGCTGCAGCTCAGCCTTGGCTTCTTCATATTCTGCCGGCGCCAGTGCGCCACGCTGCCGCTCCGACTCTAAGTCCGCCAGTTGGCTGCGCAAAATTGCCAGGTTGCTTTGCGTGCGATCGACTGACGCAGCGCGCGGCGCGCGCCTCCACAGCGGCCATAGGGTCCAGACCACCGCCGCTGCCAGCGCAAGCACGGCGCAAAGGGCAAAAGCGATCACGGCTGCTCGGACTCCGCGCCGGCGAGCAGCCGTTGCGCTCGCGCGCGCTCTTCGGGCGACAGTTCTGTTGCGATGTGGCGACGCGCCTTCACCAAGCGCACAACCAACAGCATCCCACCGGCAAGCAGCAGCGCCGGCCCCAGCCACAGCAGGGCGGTGGTCGCCTTAAACGGCGGCCGATACAGGACGAAATCACCGTAGCGCGCGGTCATGAATGCGATGATTTCCTCATCGCTCTTGCCGGCGGCGATCTGCTCGCGCAGTTTCTGGCGCAGGTCCCTCGCAAGCTCAGCATTCGAATCAGCGATCGATTGGTTTTGGCAGACCAGGCAGCGCAATTGGGCAGCCAACCGCAGCTCGCGCGCCAACGCCACCGGGTCGTCCACGGTCGACAGCGCGGAATTCGCACCGGCGCCCCCGAGTGCGAACGCGCACAGCAACGCAGACAGCAGACGCGAGATATTCGTCATGATTTCTGCAGCTGCTGCAACAGTGGCAGGATTTTTCGCTGCATGACCTCCGGCGTGACCGGCCCGATGTGTTTGTAGCGAATCACGCCAGCGCGGTCGATTACAAATGTCTCCGGCACCCCGTAGACGCCGTATTCGATGCCGATCGCGCCATCGCGGTCCACGACGGTAACCAGGTAAGGATTGCCGAGATCGCGCAGGAAGCGGCTGGCGTTGGCAGGGTCGTCTTTGTAATTGAGCCCCACCAGGGGCGCGAGGCCCTCGCGCGCGAAGGCGTTCCAGACCGGATGCTCGTCGCGACAGGGCGCGCACCAGGACGCCCACACGTTCAGCACCCAGACCTGGCCGCGCAGGTCAGTGGGGGAAAACGTGCGTGCACTATCGAGCGTGGCGCGCTCGAAGGCAGGCGCGGGCTTGCCGATCAGCGGCGAGGGCACCTCGCGCGGATTCAGCCACAGCCCGCGCAGCAGGAAGCCCGCCAGTACAGCAAAGGCCCCGAGCGGCAGCAAAAACAACAGCGTGCGGCGCGTCATGGGCAAAGCGCTGCCGCCGGCATGCCCGACGTGCAGCGCGCGGCGGCGCGCTGCGCGGAATACCCGTCCATCATGCTGGCTGCACGACGGCGGCAGCATCACGCCGCGCGCCGATACGGTAGCGGCGGTCGCTGGCGGCCAGCAGCCCGCCAAGCGCCATCAACATGCAGCCCCCCCAGATCCAGGTGACAAACGGCTTGTAATAGACGCGCAATGTCCACGCCCCGGCTTCGTCCACCGGCTCCCCGAGCGACACGTACAGATCGCCGAACAACCCGGAGCGGATAGCCGCCTCGGTCATCGGCATCTGCGGCTGCGCAAAGTACACGCGCTTCTCCGGCTGCAACAAGGCGAACGGCTTGCCGCGCCGGTCCACCTCTACGGCCCCGCGCACGGCACGATAATTCGGACCAGTTGCCTCGCGCACGCCGAGGAATCGGAACGTGTAGTCGTGCACCGCCAGCACGTCGCCCACCGCCATCTTGACATCACGCTCGATCTCGTAGCCTTTGACAGTGGTGACGCCCACGACGAACGCGGCCACACCAACGTGGGCCACAACCATGCCCCACCAGCCGCGAGGTTGCTGGGCAAGCGCCGCCAGCTTGTTGCCGGCGGCATGTCGCACCTGACGGTACATCAGCTCCGCGGCTGCCAGTACGATCCACGCTGCCAGCCCGTAGCCGAGCGCGATAAGTGGCGACCAGCCACCGCCGATAAACGGCAGCGCAAGACCCAGCACGAGCGCGATCGCCAGCGCCCAGCGCAGGCGCGCCCACAGGTCCGGCAGCGGCGCGTTTTTCCATCGCGCCGCTGGGCCGATGCCAATTAGGAACAGAAGCGGTGCCATCAGCGGCACAAACACCGCGTCGAAGTACGGCGGCCCAACCGAGATCTTGCCCAGCCCGAGCGCGTCGAGAAACAGCGGGTAGAGGGTGCCGAGCAGCACCGAGGCGGCGGCCACTGACAGCAACACGTTATTGGCAAGCAGCAGCGACTCACGCGACACTGGCTCAAAGCGCCCGCCGATGCCCACGCGCGGCGCGCGCCAGGCGAACAGCGCGAGCGAGGCACCGATGACGATCACCAGCAACAGCAGGATGAATACGCCGCGCTTCGGATCGGTGGCGAAGGCGTGCACGCTGGTCAGCACGCCGGAACGCACCAGGAACGTGCCGAGCAAGGACAGTGAGAAGGCGCAGATCGCCAGCAGCACGGTCCAGGCCTTGAACGTGCCGCGCTTCTCGGTGACGGCCAGCGAATGGATCAGCGCGGTGCCGACCAGCCACGGCATGAAGGAGGCGTTTTCCACCGGATCCCAGAACCACCAGCCGCCCCAGCCCAGTTCGTAGTACGCCCACCAGGAGCCGAGCGCGATGCCGCCGGTCAGGAAGCACCAGGCCACCGTGGTCCACGGGCGCGACCAGCGCGCCCAGGCGGCGTCGAGCCGCCCGCCGAGCAGGGCGGCGATCGCGAACGCGAAGGCCACCGAGAAGCCCACGTAGCCCATGTAGAGCATCGGCGGATGCAGCACCATGCCCGGATCCTGCAGCAGCGGGTTCAAATCCCGCCCTTCGGGCGCCGGCGGCAGCAGACGGTCGAACGGATCCGAGGTGGTCAGCATGAACAGGATGAAGCCGAAGCTGATCAGCCCCATCACGGCCAGCACGCGCGCCAGCATGTCCGCCGGCAGGTGGCGGCTGAACACGGTCACCGCCAGCGACCAGGCCGCCAGCATGAGCACCCACAGGAGCATCGATCCTTCGTGCGAGCCCCAGGTGGCGGCCACCTTGTACGGCAGCGGCAGCAGCGTGTTCGAGTTGTTGGCAACGTTGAGCACCGAGAAATCGCTGGTGACGAACGCCTGCACCAGGCAGGCATAGGCGAGGGCCACGAAAGCGAACTGCGCCTGGGCGGCCGGCCGCGCCACCGCCATCAGGCGCAGATCGCCGCGCGCCGCGCCCCAAAGAGGCAGGGTGCCCTGCAGCGCGGCGATCAGCAGCGCCAGGATGAGGGCAAAATGGCCGAGTTCAGGGATCATCGCGTCGCGCTCACGGTTTCAGGGTCTTCTGCGCGCGCGCCGCCTGCTCCAGCGCGTGCGCCGCCTCCGGCGGCATGTAGTTTTCGTCGTGCTTGGCGAGCACCTGCGAGGCACGGAAGACGCCATCGGGGCCCAGCTTGCCCTGCGCGACCACGCCTTTGCCCTCGCGGAACAGGTCGGGCAGGATGCCCTGGTAGACGACCGG
>JANWXE010000135.1 GCA_025055385.1 Burkholderiaceae bacterium
AGATCTCCGCCTGGTAGGGGGTGTAGGCGGTGTACCAGGCAGGGTTCTCCAGCACGTTGCGCAGGATGACGTTCGGCGTGCGGGTGCCGTAGTAGCCCATGCCGATGAAGCTTTTGTAGACCTGGTTGCGACTGGCGAGCGTGCGCAGCCGGGCAAGCGCCTCCTCCTCCGTCACCGCCGGCGGCAGCGCCAGCGGCGCCTGAAGGCGGATCGACGACGGCACGATGGCATCCACCAGGGCGGCCAGCGAGGGCTGGCCGACCGCGGCCAGCATCTGCGCGATCTCGTCCTCGCGGGGACCGATGTGGCGGGCAATGAATTCGTCCTGGGCTTCCAGTTCGGCCAGCGTCGTGCGGGCAACGGCAGTATCCATACGGGAGGGTCCTGGGCTCATTTCTGCGCGGCGACGTGCTGCTGATACGCCTCGGCCGACAGCAGGCGCTCCAGGTCCGCCGGTGCCTGCGGCCGCAGCCGGAAGATCCAAGCGGCGTAGGCGTCCTCGTTGATCGCCTCGGGCTTTTCCTTCAGCGATTCGTTGACCGCAACCACCTCGCCCGCCACGGGGGCATAAATGTCGGAGGCGGCTTTCACGGACTCCACGACCGCGCATGCCTCTTGCGCCGAGAGTGTGCGCCCGAGATCGGGCAATTCGACATACACCACGTCACCGAGCGCATCCTGCGCGAAATCGGTGATACCGACGGTGACCGTACCGTCGGCCTCCACGCGCGCCCACTCGTGGCTGCTCGTGTAGCGCAGGTTTTCCGGAACTCTCATCGACCTCTCCCTCGCGATTGGTTTCGCCGTCTTGACTGAATCCGTTCAAACCAGAGCTTTACCGTGCCGCACGAACGGCGGACGCACCACCAGGGCCGGCGCTGCCCTGCCGCGCAGGTCCACGGTCACCTGCTCGCCGGCCGCCACCGCTGCCGGTAGGCGCGCCAGCGCGATCGCGCAGGCGAGCGAGGGCGAGAAGCTGCCGCTGGTGATTTCGCCCTCGCCATGCGCCGTGGCCACCCTCTGGTGCGCCCGCAGCACGCCGGGCGCCAGCAGCTTCAATCCGACAAGCTGGCGCGCCACACCGATGGCGCGCTGCCGCTCCAGAGCCTCTCGCCCAATGAAGTCGCGCGGCGTCTTCAGGTCGACGGTCCAGGCGAGATTCGCCTCCAGCGGCGTGACGGACTCGTCCATGTCCTGCCCGTACAGGTTCATGCCCGCCTCCAGCCGCAGCGTGTCGCGCGCCCCCAGGCCACACGGGGCGACCCCCGCGCCCACTAGGTCGCGCCACAGCCCCGGCGCCTGCGCCGCCGGCAGCAGGATCTCGAAGCCGTCCTCGCCCGTGTAGCCGGTGCGGGCCACGAACAGCCCTTCGACCTGCGCGGCAGAAAACGGCTTCAGCTCGGCGGTCGCCTCTTGCACCTGCGGCCGCGCCTGCCAGAACTTGGTCCGCCCGTTCGGCCCCTGCACAGCAAGCATGGCCAGATCGCGCCGCGGTGCGATTGCGGCCTCGAAGCCACGGCTGGCGCGCACCTGCTCGATCCAGGCGAGGTCCTTGTCCGCAGTGGCCGCATTGACCACGAGGCGGTAGCGGTCCGCCGCCAGACGGTAAACGATCAGATCGTCGAGGCAGCCGCCGGCCTCGTTCAGCATCACCGAATACAGCGCCCGGCCGTCAGTGAGCCGGGCAACGTCATTGGCAAGCAGCGTCCTCAGCAAGTCCTGCGCGCCGAAGCCTTCGATGTCCACGGCACACATGTGCGAGACATCGAACATGCCGGCGTCGCGTCGCACCGCATGATGCTCGTTGATCTGCGAGCCGTAGTGCAGCGGCATTTCCCAGCCGCCGAACTCGACCATCCGGGCACCGGCGGCGAGGTGAATTTCGTATAAGGGCGTGCGCTTCAGGTTCATCGGGCATCCAAAAAAGTGCGCATCGACGGCAGTCGATACGCACCCCTCTGTCCCTTGTGCCTGAGAGTTTGGGCCCTTGAAGCGGGCCGCTGCCCCTTCGGCGCCGGAATTCCCGGTCTCTCCAGAGTCGCTCGCGCGGCGCGGTTCCTTTTGCCTGAGCGATTACGGGTGACTTGCGCCTTCGGCGGCGCCGGTGTTTGCGGCCTCCGGCGCGCTCTCCCGCGTCGCGCATTACGCGATTTTGGAAGCATAGCGCAGAACAAGGCCGCGATTGCCGCTCGCGCATCCTAGTCGTAAGCTGCGCGGCTTCGATGCTGAAGAGGACCATACATGCAAGGAGGAGAACCCCGATGCGCGGTCAACGTTTGCTCCTAACCTTAGCCATCGCGGCCTATCTGCCGCTTGCCGCGGCGCAGCTGCCGACCTCGTCGCCCGAAGCGCAGGGTATGGCAGCCGACCGCCTGGCGCGCATCGCCGCGGTCATGAAACAAGAAATCGACAAGGGCACGATGCCCGGCGCGGTGACCGTAATCGCCCGCAACGGCCGCATCGTGCATTTTGAGGCGCACGGCTTTCTGGATGCCGCTAAGACGCGCCCGATGCCGAAGGATGCGATATTTCGCGCCTTCTCGATGACCAAGCCCATCGTGTCAGTGGCCGCGATGATGATGATTGAGCAGGGCCGTTTCCAGCTGCGCGATCCAATCACCAACTTTCTGCCCGAGCTGAAGGACCTGAAGGTGATGGTCGAGAAGCGCGACGCCGCCGGCAACGTGGTGCGGGAGACCGAGCCGGCCGCGCGGCCGATCACGGTGCACGATCTGTTGCGGCACACCTCGGGCTTT
>JANWXE010000108.1 GCA_025055385.1 Burkholderiaceae bacterium
CGTGGCGGCGCTGGAAGACTGGTGCCCGCACCGCGGTGCGCCGCTGTCGTTAGGCCGCGTCGAGCAGGGGCGTCTGGTGTGCGGCTACCACGGGCTGCAGATGGGCTGCGATGGCAAGGTGCTAGCGATGCCTGGGCAGCGCGTGCAAGGGTTCCCGTCGGTGCGCGCGTACCCGGCGCTCGAGCGCTATGGCTATGTCTGGGTCTGGCCTGGCGAGGCTGCGCGTGCCGACCCAGCGCTGCTGCCGCGGCTTTCCTGGGCCGAGGACCCGGGCTGGGCGTTCGGCGGCGGGCTGTATCACGTCCGCTGCGATTACCGCCTGATGATCGACAACCTGATGGATCTGACGCACGAAAAATACGTGCATGCCGACAGCATCGGGCAGAAAGAGCTGGACGAAGTCGTGCCGCAGACCACGGTGGAGGGCGGCACCGTGCTGACGCGCCGCGAAATGCATAACGTCCAGGCGCCGCCTTTCTGGCAGGCCGCGATGCGCGGCAACGGCCTCGATGCGCAGGCACCCGTGGACCGCTGGCAGCGCTGCCGCTTCGTGCCACCGTCGAACGTCTTCATCGAGGTTGGGGTGGCGCTCGCCGGCCACGGTGGCTTCGCGGCGCCGGCGGCGGTCAAGACCTCCGGCATCGTCGTCGACCTGATCACGCCCGAAACAGACACCAGCATGTGGTACTTTTGGGGTCTGGCGCGCGACTTCCGCCCGCAGGACCAGGCGCTGACGGCCTCGATCCGGGAAGCGCAGGGCCGCATCTTCGCTGAGGACATCGCGATCCTCGAGGCGCAGCAGCGCAACCTGTCCGCGCAGCCGCAGCGCCGGCTGCTGTCGCTGAACACCGATCTGGGCGGCGTGCAGGCCCGCCGCATCATCGAGCGCCTGGTGGCTGCCGAACGCGAGGCCGCGCCGGCCTTGGCGGCATGAACGCCGGCGGCATCGCGGTCCGGGTAGCACGCAAACGGATCGAGGCGCAGGACATCGCCAGTTTCGAGCTGGCGGCGGCCGACGGGGGCAGCCTGCCGCCATTTACCGCCGGCGCGCACATCGACGTGCGGGTGCCGGGCGGCCCGACGCGCCAGTACTCGCTGTGCAACGCGCCGCACGAGACGCACCGCTACCTGATCGCGGTGCAACGGGAGGCGGCCACGCGCGGCGGCTCGGCCGGGCTGCACGAACGGGTCAACGAGGGCGACCTGCTGACGATCTCGGCGCCGAAGAACCATTTCCCGCTCGCGCGGCAGGCGCGCACCAGCCTGCTGCTTGCCGGCGGCATCGGCATCACGCCGCTGCTCGCCATGGCCGAGGATCTGGCCGCCCGCGGCGCAGACTTCCAACTGCATTACTGCACGCGCACGCGCGCGCGGACCGCCTTCTACGAGCGGCTGCAGACCAGCCCGTTTGCGGCGCGTGTGCATTTCCACTTCGACGACGGCGCGTCGGCCCAGCGGCTGGATGTGGCCGCGCTGCTGGCGCAGCCGCAACCCGATGTGCACGTCTACGTCTGCGGCCCGCAGGGCTTCATGGATGCGGTGCTGGCGACAGCCCGGGCGCGCGGCTGGCCGCCGGCACAACTGCACTACGAATATTTCTCCGCCGAGCCCGTCGCGCCGACGGCGGCCGACGCCGCCTTCGAGGTGCAGCTTGCCGGCAGCGGGCGTGTCATTGCGGTGCCGGCCGACCGCACGGTCGTCCAGGCGCTGGCCGCCGCCGGCATCGAGATTCCGACCTCCTGCGAGCAAGGCATCTGCGGCACCTGTCTGACGCGCGTGCTGTCCGGCATCCCGGAGCATCGGGACGCCTACCTCACCCCCGAAGAGCGGGCCGCCGGCGACCGCTTTCTGCCCTGCTGCTCGCGCGCAAAAACGCCGCGCCTGGTGCTCGATCTCTGAGCGGCCACGGCCAGCCCGCGGCCGGCGCCGATGTATCGCGGTTACGATGCGGCGCCGTTGCGCGCACCGGAGGCTGACGCGATGAAGGAGTCCACCAAGGCCCACCTGCGGCACACGCCGCGCTACCTGCTGCTTGGCGTCATCACCGCCGCCCCGCTGTGGGTCACCTGGCTGGTGTTCGATTTCCTGCTCTCGCAACTGTCGCGTCTAGGCAGCCCGTGGCTTCACGCGCTGGCGGCGGCGCTGCGCCGGATGTCTCCCGCGCTCGCGGACGCCCTGGTCGATTCGTGGTTCCAGTCGCTGCTGGCGGCGCTCGTCTCGCTGGCGCTGCTGTACCTGCTGGGGTGGGGAACAAGCCGCGTGGTCGGCCGGCGCATCCTAGAGGCGCTGGAAGCCGTCGTGCAGCGCATTCCGCTGGTGGCGGCGATCTACGGCGGCACGAAGCGCTTCCTGTCGGTGGTCAAGGAGAAGCCGGGGGAGGTGCAGCGCGTGGTGCTGATCCCGTTTCCGACGCCGCAGTTGCGCGCGGTGGGCTTCGTCACACGCGTGCTGCAGGACGAGGCATCCGGCCGCAAGATTGCGGCCGTCTACGTGCCGACCTCGCCCAACCCGACTTCAGGCTACATCGAGCTGGTGCCGCTGGAGCACTGCACGCCGACGGACTGGTCGATGGACGAGGCGATGAGCTTCGTCATCACCGGCGGCGCCACCGCGCCTGAGCGCGTGCGCTTCGGCGCCGCCGCAGACGCCTAACCGCCGGCTTGCGGCGGCTCGACAGGCAGTGCCACCAAATTTAGCGCCGCGTTTTGATCGGAGCAGCGCGGAAATAGCCTTTTTTTACCGATGCTGGATCGATACAGCAGAAATACAATGCGGACTCAGTGGACCATCGGCGCGCGACGATCGCGACGCTCCTGTACGGTAAACCCCGCACGTGTCGCCTTGCCCCCAATGAAATCGCGTTTTACGTCGACCCTCGCGACGGCCGTGGCGCTGCTGCTAGCGCTGGCAGCGCAGCTGGCGCGCGCGCAACCGCAGATCGTGCTGCGCGTGCACCACTTTCTGCCACCAGAATCGAGCGAGGCGCTGAAGCCCTGGTGCGAGCGCATCGAGCGCGGGTCCGGTCAGCGCATGCGCTGCCAGATCGTGCCGGCCATGGGTCTGGGCGGCAAACCCAACGAGCTGTTCGATCAAGCGCGCACGGGCTTCGTCGACATCAGTTGGACATTAGCCGGCTACACCCCGGGGCGCTTCCCGCTGCTGGAGGTCTTCGAGCTGCCGTTCATGTCGAAATCCGCCGACGGCACCTCGCGCGCCCTCTGGGAGTACTACATGCGCTACGAGCAGCACGAGCTGAAGGAAGTCAAAGTGCTGGCGCTGCACGTGCACGACGACGGGCTGCTGCACATGCGCTCTGGGCCGGTACGCACGCTAGAGGATCTGAAGGGCAAGAAGCTGCGGGCGCCCAGTCGCTACGTCGGCCGGCTGCTGGCGGCATTGGGCGCTGAACCGGTCACCGCGCCGCTGCCGGCGATGCTGGAAGGCATCGCCAAGGGAACACTGGACGGCACCGTGCTGCCGTGGGAAGCGGTGCCGCCGACGCGCCTGCAGCGGTTGGTGAAGTTTCACTCCGAAACCGACCCGCTTAAACCGGCGCTCTACACGGCGGTGTTGATCGTGGCAATGAACTGGGAGCGTTACCGCAGCCTGCCGCCCGACCTGCGCGCCGTGATCGACCGCAACGCCGGCGTGGAGTTCTCCACCGAGCTGGGGCGGCTGATGATCGACGGCTCGAAGCCAGGCCGCAAGGCCGCGTTGGACCAGGGCAACGCAATCAACGTCGTGCCGTACACTGAGTTGGCACGTTGGGAAAGCTTGACGCCCCCTCTGTACGCGGCCTGGGTGGAGGAGATGAACAAGCAGGGCCGGCCAGGCATGGATCTGCTGCTGGACGCGCGGGCACTGATCGAGCTGTATTCGTCGCCGATGTTCGGCGGCAAGGGCGCCAACCGGCGCTGACGGTGTCATTTTCGTTCGACAAGCAGCGCGCGCTGCCTGCAGGTCGGCGGGATCGCACTTCCCGTGCTTTTCGCGATCCTCGATCCGCGCCAGCTGCCGCTTGCGCTCGCTTCGGCTGCGACCGATGCCGGAATAACTTCACGACGCGCGTGCTGTTGCGGTGCAGATGCACTTGCGCATCGGCGAGCGAGCGAAAGGGCTGCTTGCAGACGTCACCGTCGATGATGGGCCGCTTCTGCGCGGCCAGGCGTTGCGGCCGCACGCGCGATCGCTCCTCCTCGTAGTAGGAGCGGTTAAAGATGCCGATGCGGCCGCGCTCGCGCAACACGTGCCGCGTGCGCCAGAGAAAATCGTGGCTCAGTTCCTCGGCGCTCGGGCACTTAAACTGGAGACTTGGCAGCTTGGGAGGACGGATGCCGGACATCCCAGGCTGGATCGCGCTGTCCTTGCCGGCGGCGTCCATCGCCTGCAAGTTCAGCAGCAGCGCATAGCGGGCGTGTACCGCTTCTCCTGCAGTTTTGCCAGCCGTTGACGGTTGCGGCGGCCCAGCTGCGCCTCCTCGTCCTGCCGCGAGCCACACAACGAATCGATGCGCATCGGCCAGCGCTTCCAATACACGTGCGCGCCGGCTGCGACGCGCAAGCGCTTCATGTCGAAGGCGCGGCTCACCGCGGCTGCCCTGCCAGGCGAGGCCTGTCCGCCAGAATGCCCGCCGCGGGCAGCACCTGCCTCACGCGAAGCGGTATTGGATTTTCATCGTGATGGCCGCACCGGCGATCATCGACGCCAGCGTGATGAAAGAGCCGAGCGCCAGGGTGGAGGCGCCGGTGACGCCCTGACCGATCGTGCAGCCCATTGCGATGAAGCCGCCAAAGCCCATCAGCAGGCCGCCGGCGACGTGATTGAGAAAGTCGCTCCAGGAGGCGAACCACTCGATGTGAAACTTGCGTGTGGCGATCGCGTACAAAAACGAGCCGACGATCATGCCGAAGACGGTCATCACGCCGAACGTCAGCAGGCTCAGGCGCGTGGGCGACAGCAGATAGCGCAGCGTGTCGCCGATCGGCGAGATGAAGGTGAGCGACTGCACCTCCACGCGGCTGGGCCGATCGGCGGCGAACATCGCGTACTCGCGCCAGTCCTCGGCCCAGGGTCCGCCGGTGATGAACCAGCCGGCCACCACGGCGGCGCCGACGACCAAGCCGCCAATTACGTTGTTTGTGTTGCGCCGGAATGCCGCCGAGCTGAACACGAACCACAGCAGGCCAGCTAGGATCAGCACACCGACCACCAGGCGCGTCAGACGCGGTTCACTGCCCAGCGCAGCACTGACCAGCGCGTCGATGTTTTGCCCTTTCGCGCCCCACGCGGCGACGTTGACAATAGTCGGCTGCAGCCAGCTCATCACCGCGACGTTAAACAGGTCTGTGGTGAACATCGCGTAGGCGACGCCGGCGATTAGCGCCGCCACTACCAGCGAGCGCAGGCTGCCGCCGCCGATGCGGATCAAGGTCTTGGAGCCGCAGCCGCCCGCGAGCGACATACCCACCCCGAACAGCAGGCCGCCGACGATATAACGCAGCCAGGCAAATTGGGTCGTTCGGTATGGCGGCAGCGTGTTATCCGGCAGGGTGATCACACCCGCCAGCTCTAGCACCAGCACGCCCCCGGCGGCCACCGCCACCGCCAGCAGCCAAGACCGCAGGCGCCCAAGTGAGCCCATGTTCACCCAGTCCGAAACCGCGCCCATCGTGCAGAAGTTGGTCTTGGCCATCACCGCTCCGAGCACGACGGCCAGCAAGAAAGCAGCGCCGAGCACGGCAGTGTGGATGGTCAGTTCCATGCGTGCAAATCCTCACATTCGGAATGGCAGCTAGGGAATTATCAACACAGGACAGCGGACCTCGCATACGCCCTGCGGGTGATAACCCTTGTCCGATGCGAGGTGTTAGTTTGGGCAAAATGAAGCGTTGACGCGAAAGGGAGGCTCTAATGCAGGTCAACAATGTGTATGGACGTCGGCAGGCACTGCGGATGGTCGGTGGTGCGACGCTTGCTGCGGGCGCCCTTGCGGTTGGCGCCGCCCGGCCGCTGTATGCCCAGCAGACGGCGCTTGGCATGCCGCAGCCTGAGGAGAAAGTGCAAGACACACTGACGCGGCTGTTCGGCAACCGGCCGCTGCAGCCAGCTGGTGACCGCATCAAGTTGGAGGCGCCGACCATCGCAGAGAACGGCTCCGTGGTGCCGATTAAGATCGACGCCAAGCTGCCGATGACGCCGGACAATTACGTCAAGCATCTTTATGTCATCGCCGACAAGAACCGGCGGCCGCTGAACGCCAAGTTCACGCTAACGCCGGAGGCTGGGGCCGCCTCGATTGCGACTAACGTGCGGCTAGCCGCCACCTCCGATGTGCGCGTGATTGCCGAGATGAGCAATGGCCAGCTTTATGAGGTCAAGCAGGAGGTCAAGGTCACGGTCGGCGGCTGCGGCGGTTGATTGCAGTCAGCCCACTTTCATACGAGGAGGAATCGGCGATGTCGGTCGGGCAAGTGCGGATCCGCGTCCCGGAGAAGGCCAAACCCGGTGAGGTCGTGACGGTGCGCGTGCTCGTCACGCACCCGATGGAAACGCTGCAAATGCAGGGTGGCAAGCCGGTGATGAAAAACTACAACTTCATCCATAAGGTGGAAGCCACCTACAACGGCAAGACGGTGTTCGAGGCCGAGACGACGCAGGCCGTAAGCCAAAATCCGCTATTTGTGTTTCCGGTCAAGGTCTCGCAGCCGGGCGTCGTGAAAGTCACCTTCTACGACACGGAAGGCAAGGCTTACACCGGGCAGGCCGAAATTAAGTTTTAAGCTCTTGCGGGCTGGCACCTAGCGGGGCAGGGCTGGCAGGGCCCTCTTGGGAGAAGACAGCAGATGAAATGGCCAATTTGCCGGCTGCGCGGATTTCTCGGCTGGGCCGGGGCTGTCGCAGGGGCCGCCGTGGTCGGCGCCTGCGCGACGGTGGTTGAGCCAGTGACCTCCAGGGAGTGGAAGACGCGCGCTTCCGAGTTATCGCAAGGGCGCATCGTCGAGATAGACGGCAAGAGAGTGCAGCGGCGCTATCCGGTGTTCGGCGCGCCGACGAATTTCGAGGACTGGCCGACCTACGCCACCGGCAGCAAGACGTACTTTCCGCCGCAGAAGGCGCAGTTCCCGGCACACTTAAAGGGCGACCCGAAGCGGGGCCATGAGCTGCTGAAAAACTCGGCCAAGGGTCCCTGTACGGCCTGCCATGTCATCCCCGATGCAACGGTATGGCCCGCCGGCAACGTGGGCCCGGATCTGCGGGCAATCGGCGCGCGCGGCATCTCTGACGAGTTTCTCTACCAGGTTATCTGGGACCCGCGCGTGTTCTACGGCGAGGAGACACCGATGGCGCCATTTGGCGCCTCCGGCATGTGGACACCGCAAGAGATCATGGATGCGGTCGCCTATTTGCAGTCGCTGAAAGGCAATCCGCCGGGACAGCCCGAGAAGGTCACGGACGACAAGCAGTGGGATCCGCGCACGCGCGACGTGGTGCGGCCCGAGTACGGCGATCCGCTTGACCCGACGGCCAATCCCGGTGTGGCCCTCACCGAGGCGATTGCCGTGCCGCTGTGGAGCCAGACGGGCCCGAAAGGCCGCTCCTGCGCCGACTGCCACGGGGCAATTGGCGCCCCGGACGAGAAGCGTACGCTGGGCGTGATCAAGTCGATGGTCGGCGTGGCCACACGTTACCCGAAGTGGTTCGGCCAGTACCGCCGCATGATGTCGATTGAGGATTTCCTCGCCGTGCATGCGCCGGAGACCACGGGCATCGAACTGCCCACGCAAGCCGACGCGAACATGACGATGTCGATCTTGATCAAAATGCAGTCTTACGACATGCCGTATGCGCTCGACCTGAAGAACCCCAATGTGCAGGCGGCGATCAAGCGCGGCGAGGAGCTTTTCAAGCGCCGCGTCGGCCAGCGCGGGCAAGCCTGCATGCACTGCCACACCGAGCGCGGCGGCGGGCGCAAGTTTCTCGGCGGCCGGTTCCTCGCCGACGTCGAGAAAGACCCGATGGTCAATCACCCGTATTGGCGCACCAATTGGAATCAACTGATCGACATCCGCATGCGCTTCCAATGGTGCATGACGCCGCTGCGCGCCAACATGCTGCCGGGCGACGCCCCGGAGTATGCGGACTTGGAGACCTACCTCGTTGCCAAGCAAACGCAGCGCGGCGACCGCTTGCAGGTACCGCGCCTGGCGCACTGACAGTGTGAAGCAGCAATCATGGAAGTCTCGCGCCGCGATCTGTTGAAGTTTTTCGCCATCGCTGGCGCGTACGGCGCCGCACGCGGCCAGGCGTGGGCCGCGCCGACCCCGCAGCAGCTGCTGCAGTTTGAGCCGCTCGGCAACGTGACGCTGCTACACATGACCGACAGTCACGCCACCTTGCTGCCAGTGTATTACCGGGAGCCGGATACGCTGCTTGGTATCGGCGCAGAAAAAGGCAAACCGCCATATCTGACCGGCGCCGAGTTCCTCGCCCACTACCGGATCAAACCGGGCAGCGCCGAGGCGTATGCACTGGCGCACCTAGACTTCGCCAGCCTGGCGCGCCGCTACGGCCCGATGGGCGGCTACGCGCACCTCGCCACCCTCGTCAAACGCGTGCGCGCCGAGCGCCCCGGCCGCACGCTACTGCTCGATGGCGGCGACACGCTGCAGGGCTCGGCTACCTCGCTGTGGACCGAAGCCGAAGACATGGTGCAGGTGATCAACGAGCTGGGGGTGGACGTCCTATGCCCGCACTGGGAGTTCACCTTCGGCATCGAGCGCGTCAAGCAGATCTTTGGCGACCAGGACAAGCGCGGCAGCTTCAAGGGCGAGTTCGTCGCGCACAACGTGATGGATATCTCGTGGGGTCCGCCCGGCGAGCCGGTGTTTAAGCCCTATGTGGTGCGGGAAGTGGGGGGCGCACGGCTGGGCATCATTGGCCAGGCCTTCCCGTACACGCCAGTCTCGCACCCGCGCAAGTTCGTGCCGGATCTGAGCTTCGGCATCCGCGAGGAGCAGCTGCAGCAGCATGTTGAGACGCTGCGCGAACGGGAGAAGGTCGACGCCGTGGTCGTGCTGTCGCACAACGGCGTCGCGGTAGACCTGAAGATGGCCGGACGCGTACGCGGTATCGACGTGATCTTAGGTGGGCACACGCATGACGGCCTGCCGCATCCGATTCAAGTCGGCCAGACGCTGGTGGTGAACTCCGGCGCCCACGGCAAGTTTCTCTCGCGCCTCGATTTGGACGTGCAGGGCGGCCGCGTGCGCGCCTGGCGCTACAAGCTGATCCCGGTGCTGTCCCAGTACATCCCAGCTGATCCGGCAATGGCCGCCCTGATCGCCCGTGTGCGCGCGCCGTATGAAGCGCGGCTGGCGGAAACGCTGGCGGTGTCCGAATCGCTGCTGTACCGGCGCGGTAACTTCAACGGCACCTTTGACGAAGTGATCCTGGACGCGTTGCTAAAGCACTACGACGCCCAGGTGGCATTTTCACCGGGCTTCCGCTGGGGCACGACCGTGCTGCCCGGCGAAGCGATCACGCTCGAGCAGGTCTACGCGCATACGGCACTGACTTATCCAAATACCTGGTCGCGCGAGATGACCGGGGAGGAAATTAAGAACGTCATGGAAGACGTTGCCGACAACCTGTTCAACCCGGATCCGTACTATCGGCAGGGCGGTGACATGGTGCGCGTCGGCGGCATCACCTACACGATTGATCCGACTGCCAAGCTCGGGTCCCGCATTTCGGACCTGCGCATCGGCGGGCAGCCGATGCAGCCGTCTAAGCGCTACAAGGCGGCCGGCTGGGCTTCGATGATGGACGTCGATGGGCCGCCAGTGTTCGACGTCGTGGCCGCCCATCTGCGGCGCGAGAAGCGCATCCGCATCGCCCCCCCGACACGGGTCAAGGTCAAGGCGTAAGATAACCATCGACTTGCCTCGTTCGCTGGAGGCCGCCATGCCGCGCTGGCTTCGATTTCTTTGCGCGCTCACACTCGCCGTGGCGACCGCTGCCGCGGCGCAGATGCGCGACGCGATGACGCATTTTTTCCAGCCAAGCTTCGGTGACCTCAAAGAAGAGCTTGAACTGGCCCGCAAGGAGGGCAAGCGAGGGCTGTTTTTGATGTTCGCCGCCGAAGACTGCCCGCCTTGTAACGCGATGAAGAGAAACGTCTTCAGCCAGCCGACGGTGCAAGACTATTATCGCCAGCATTTCCGCGTCCTGCACATCGACTTCAACGGCGACGACGAGGTGACCGACTTCAGCGGCCGCAGCATGCGTAGCAAGGAGTTTGCACGCACCGTGGCCCGCGTGCGCGGCACGCCCACGGTGCTCATCGTGGACACCGCGGGCAAAGAGCTGGTGCGCCATGCCGGCCTGTTGCGCGACGCCAACGAGGCATTGCATTTCGCCGACTTCGTGCTGCGCGACCATTACCAGCGCGTCGCCTTTGAGACCTACTGGCGCGAGCACGGCGGCACGATGTCGCGCCGCTGATCGGTGCCATCACTGGGCGCGCAACGCGTGCGCTGGATCAAGGCGCGCCGCGCCAGCAGCACCCCGGCGGTCACGCCGATCAACACAGCGGTCAGCGCCCGCTAGCAGCGCAAGATGAAGGCGCGGGCGTGCCGGCGGCGCCGGCAACGCAAGCGGCAGAACCTGCGCGATCCAATGCCTGCCGCCAGCCGCCCGACTACGCGGGTGTGCTCGGCCCAACGCGGTTGTCATGATGCGGCCAAGTTAACGGCCGCAACCAGCAGCCAGATGCCGGCCGAGCGCGCAGCGGCCGCTTCAGGGCGCTGCGCGGCGAGCGGACGCAGACCGATTGCAAACCAAATCGTGCAAGCGACCCCGTGCATGAACGTGGCGTAGCGCGGCGCGGGACGATTGGCGTTACGCTGACGCAATCACGCCGCCATCGGCGGCGCCCACAGCGGGAGCGACCGACGATGCTGCTTGCCCAGATCTCCGACCTGCACATCAAGGCGGACCGTGCGCTCGCCTACGGGGTAGTCGATACCGCGACGATGCTGGAGCGCTGCGTGCAGCGGCTGCTTGCGCTGCCGCAGCGGCCCGACGCGGTGGTTATCACCGGCGATCTGGTCGACGCCGGGCGGCCAGACGAGTACGGCTTGCTACGCGAGCTGCTCGCACCGTTGACGCGCTGCGTGCCGGTGTACCTGCTGCCGGGCAACCATGACGACCGCGCCGCCCTGCGCGCCGCCTTCCCGGACCACGACTACCTGCGCCAGTGGGAACCGTTCGTGCAGTACGCCATCGAGGAGCACCCGCTGCGGCTGCTGGCGCTGGACACCGTGGTACCGGGTGAGGCCGGCGGCGCGCTGTGCGGTCAGCGGCTGGCGTGGCTGGAGCGCGCGCTGGCAGTCAGCGGCCGCCCAACGATTGTCGCATTGCATCACCCGCCGTTTGCCAGTGGCATCGGACATATGGACCGCATCGGGCTCTCAAACGCCCCGCAGCTAGCCGCTGTACTACGCAAATACCGGCAGGTGATGCGCGTGATCGCTGGGCACCTGCACCGGCCGATCACATGCGCCTTTGCCGGCACGGTCGCAAGCGTCTGTCCCAGCCCCGCCCATCAGGTCGCGTTGGATCTTTCCAGCGCGGCACCGGATCATTTCGTCCTGGAGCCTCCTGCGTTCTATTTGCACGTGCAAACCGACAGCGGCTTGGTCACACACACGGCCTACGTTGGCAAATTTGGCGGCCCGTACCCGTTTCGCGAGCCGACCACCTCGCCGCAACCGGCAAAGACTTGAAGCAACGGTGTCTGCCCGCATTTAGGGCCGTTGGAGTTCCCCTTGCCCCCTATAATTTATTTGCCTGAACGCATGAATCGGAGGCTAGCATGCCAATTTATGCCTATAAGTGTTCGTCGTGCGGGCACAGTGAAGACGTGATGCAAAAGTTCTCCGATGCGCCGCTGACCATCTGCACTGCCTGCGGGCGCAAAAGCTTCTCTAAGCAACTGACCGCCGCGGGCTTTCAGCTCAAGGGCAGCGGCTGGTATGTCACTGACTTTAAAAACAACGGCAGCAGCAAAAAGGAACAGAAAAAAGACAGCGAGACCTCCAGCCCGAGCGAGAAGGCGCCCGCGACCTGCGGCGCTGGCGCCTGTCCCGCGTGCACGTGAGAGCGCGGCTTCGCCGATGCGGCCGCGGCCTCGCCGCGGCCTTTTTGTTTGACCACCTGCACCAATGTTCAAAAAGTATCTGATCACCGGGCTGCTGATCTGGGTGCCGCTAGCGGTTACGTTGTGGGTGCTGGACGCGATCGTCTCCACGATGGACCGCACGCTATTGCTGCTGCCAGCCCAGTGGCAGCCGCGCCAGGTGATCGGTTTTGATGTCCCCGGGCTGGGCGCGGTCCTGACACTGCTGGTCGTGTTCGCCACCGGGCTGCTCGCGCACAACTTCATCGGCCGGCGCTTGGTGCACTGGTGGGAGCAGCTGCTGGCGCGTATCCCGATCGTTCGTTCGATTTACTCCAGTGTCAAGCAAGTGTCCGACACCATGCTCTCACCGAAGGGCAACGCCTTCCGGCAAGCGGTGCTGGTGGAGTTTCCGCAGCGAGGGCAGTGGGCAGTCGGGTTCCTGATCGGCTCGCCAGGGGCAAGCGTGGCACGTGCGCTGCAGGATGACATGGTGTCGGTGTTCGTGCCCACCGCGCCTAACCCCACGTCCGGTTACACGATCCTGGTGCGTCCGAGCGAAGTGAAGGCGCTCGACATTACGGTGGACGAGGCGCTGAAGTTCATCATCTCGCTGGGTGTCGTCGCGCCGGGCGAGGCACGCGCCCGAGGGCTGCGGCCGGCAGCGCTCACCAGCGACCCGGCGCGCGAGCCGCGCCGCGCAGCCGATGCAAGGTAAGTTGCGCGGCCGCCCTGTGTTTACGGAGCCAAGATGCGAACGCAATACTGCGGATTGCTAGATAGCCGTTACATCGGCCAGACGGTGACGCTCTACGGCTGGGCACACCGGCGGCGCGACCATGGCGGCATCATCTTCATCGACCTGCGAGACCGCGAGGGGCTGGTGCAGGTGGTGTGCGATCCAAGCGAGCCGGCGGTGTTCGCCACCGCTGAGCGCGTGCGCAACGAGTATTGCCTACAGGTGGAAGGCATCGTGCGCAAGCGGCCTGAGGGTACCGCTAATCCGAACTTGATTTCAGGCGACATCGAGGTCTTATGCCGCAAGCTCACGGTGTTAAACCCGTCGCTGCCAATTCCATTTCAGCTCGATGACGACGATCTCTCGGAAGCCACTCGCTTAACGCATCGCGTGCTGGACCTGCGCCGCCTGCCGATGCAGCGCAACCTGAAGCTGCGCTACCGCGTAGCGATGGAGGCGCGCCAATTCCTGGATGCGCACGGCTTCATCGATATCGAGACCCCGATGCTGACCAAGAGTACACCGGAGGGGGCGCGCGACTATCTGGTGCCGTCGCGCGTGCATCCAGGCATGTTCTATGCCCTGCCACAGTCGCCGCAGCTGTTCAAACAGCTGCTGATGATGGCCGGCTTCGATCGCTACTACCAGATCGTCAAGTGCTTCCGCGACGAGGATCTGCGCGCCGACCGCCAGCCGGAATTCACGCAGATCGACATCGAAACGTCGTTTATGGACGAGGCCGAGATCCGCGCCCTGATGGAGCAAATGGTGCGCACCATCTTCGCGCGCGTGCTGCAGGTGCAGCTGCCGGATCCGTTTCCGGTTCTTTCTTATGCAGAGGCGATGGCGCGCTACGGCTCGGACAAGCCCGACTTGCGGGTGGCGCTTGAGCTGACCGAACTGACCGATGTGATGCGCGACGTCGAGTTCAAGGTGTTCCGCGCCGCCACCGAATTGGCCGATGGTCGCGTGGCCGCGCTGCGCGTGCCAGGCGGCGCCGAACTGGCACGCTCGGAAATCGATGCTTACACCGAGTTCGTGCGCATCTATGGTGCCAAGGGACTCGCCTACATTAAGGTTAACGAACGCGGCCGCGGCCGCGACGGCCTGCAGAGCCCCATCGTCAAAAACCTGCACGATGCGGCACTGGCGGCGATCCTGGCGCGCACCGGCGCACAGGATGGTGACCTGATCTTCTTCGGCGCCGACCGCGCCAAGATCGTCGCTGATGCGCTGGGCGCACTGCGCGTAAAGATCGGTCACTCTGAGTTCGGTCGCCGCAAAGGCCTGCTGCAAGAAGGCTGGCGGCCGGTGTGGGTGGTGGACTTTCCGATGTTTGAGTTTGACGAAGAGGAGCAGCGTTTTGTCGCCGCCCATCATCCGTTCACCAGCCCCAAAGATGAGCACCTCGATTATCTGGAGAGCGATCCAGCCCGTTGCCTCGCAAAGGCTTACGATCTAGCCCTCAATGGCTGGGAGATTGGCGGCGGTAGCGTGCGCATTCACCGCGCAGACGTGCAGGAAAAGGTGTTCCGCGCGCTAAAAATCAGCCCCGAGGAAGCACGCGCGAAATTTGGCTTCCTGCTGGACGCGCTGCAGTATGGGGCGCCGCCGCATGGCGGCATCGCCTTCGGCCTGGACCGCATCGTGACGCTGATGGCCGGCGCCGAATCGATCCGCGATGTCATCGCCTTTCCGAAGACGCAGCGCGCGCAGTGCCTGCTGACGCAGGCGCCGGGCCCGGTGGACGAGAAACAGCTGCGTGAGCTGCACATCCGCCTGCGTGCCGAGGCGGCCGAGCGGGTCCGCCCAGCCACAGGGTAAGCGGACAGCGCTTATCCTCGCCGGCTGGCCCGCCAGCCGCGCGGACGCCTGTGCAAACCAAGCTAGCGCCTAAACAGGGGCTTGCCCCCGTTGACGGCAGGCAACCGGCACCGCACGCAAGCGCGCCTTCCGTATGATGGCGCGCCATCGTATGGTGACGACGGCAGCTGCAACGCCCCGCATGAGGCGGGCCCGATGCATGCAGACGTGGCTGCTGGCCACGCTGCTGGCAGTCTGGCTGCCCGCTGCCCTTGCCCACCCGCACGTGATCTTTCATTTCGCGCTGCAGCCGGTGCTGCGCGACGGCACGCTGGCGGGGCTGCACATTGAGTGGACAATGGACGAGGCGGCAAGCGCCATCGCGCTGCGGCTGCTGGCACCCAACGGCGCACTCGATACCGAACGAGCCGCGCGTTTCGCCGCTGGCAACGCCGCACTGCTTGCTCGCCGCAACTATTTGCTGACGCTGCTGCATGGCGGCCGCGCGCTGCCATTCGAGATCGCGCGGCCGCTAGCCGTCACGCAGCGCGAGGCGCGCCTGGTGCTGACCTTTGAGATTGCCTTTGCACCGCTGCCGCTCGGAGAAGCGCTACGCGTGCGCCTGTTTGACGAGACCTGGTACGTGGCGTTCGCCGCCGCGCCCACGCCGGCAGCGTCCTGCACGCAGCGCGCCGTCGAGGAACGCCTGCCGACGCAGGGATGGGGAAACCAGACTGTCGCAGCCATTGAGATAACGTGTTCCGGGGGTGGGGTGGTCGCGCCGGTGGCCGCCGCAGGGTAACCACGGACCGGCGCCGCCCCGCCGGTTCGAGCTGACAAGGAGGAGACGATGAGAAAAATTGCCTTGGGCTTCGCATGGGTGGCAGCGGCTGCCGTGGCCGGGGCCCAGCCGCTGGAAACCTGTTACCGCTCCCCATGGGGTCCGAATGACCAGATCGGGGCACTTAATAACATCACGCGCGAGAACGTGCTGGCGGCTGCCAAGCTGGTCAAACGCGGCAAGGCAATCCGCATGGGAATCGAGACCAACAGCAGGACGCCGGCGTTTCCGCCGCGCACCTTCTCGCTGACGGTGCTCGCACCAGGGCAAGAGGACGGCCGTTCCTTTGGCGAGACCAAAACCAATTACAACGACGACATCATCATGGGCTGGGTAGGCATCGGCTCGCAATTGGACGGCCTCGGCCACGTGGGTATCGACAACGTCTACTACAACTGCACGCGCGCACGCGATTTCGTGCAGCCCGGCGGGTTAACTAAGTTCGGCATTGAAACCGTGCCCGCGATTGCGACCCGCGCGGTGATCTTGGACATGGTCGGCCTGTTCGGCAAAGACCCGGTGCCGGAGGGCACCGCGTTTAACCGCAAAGAAATCGAGGCCGCGCTGAAGCGGCAGGGCAACATGAAAATCAACAAAGGCGACGTGGTGATCTTTTATACCGGCTGGACCAAGCTGATCGGCAAGGACGACAAGCGCTACGCGTCGGTCGAACCGGGTCTGGGTATCGAAGGCGCTCGGTACCTGGCCGAGCTTGGGGTGGCGATGGTCGGCGCCGACAACTGGGGGCTGGAAGTGCTGCCGTTTGAAGATCCTAAGAAGATTTTCCACGTGCATCAGATCTTGCTCGCGCAGCACGGCATCATGATCCTGGAGAATGTGGTCGCCGAAGAGGCGGTTAAGGACGGCGTCTACGAAGGGCTGTTTACGCTCGGCCCGCCGCGCATCACCGGCGCCGTACAGGCGATCATCAATCCGATCCTGGTTTATTGAGCAGAGCGCGCTGTCCGGCGGCGGTGCCATGACGCAAGCGGCCGCTATTGCCAAAGTGCCGCCACCGACGAGTTTTAAGATCCCAGAATCGGTGCTGGTGGTGATCTACACGCCGGCGCTGGAGGTGCTGCTGCTGGAGCGCGCAGACCACCCTGGGTTCTGGCAGTCCGTCACGGGCAGCCGTGCCTCGCTCCAGGAGCCGCTGACGCACACCTGCGCGCGCGAGGTGAAAGAGGAAACCGGCTACGCGGCGCCCCCTGAAGCGTTCGACAACTGGCGCCAGGTCAACCGCTATGCGATCTATCCGCACTGGCGGCACCGCTATGCCCCAGGTATCACGCATAATACCGAGCATGTCTTCGGTCTGGCGGTGGCCGCCGCGTTCGTGCCGCAGCTGGCAGCGCGCGAACACGCCCGTTACCAGTGGCTGCCATGGCGTGCAGCCGCTGATCGTTGCTTCTCCTGGACCAACGCGCAGGCGATTCGTTTGCTGCCCGATCGCGCGCGCCGCTGAAAAAGCCGGCGCCGGCCTCAAGGCCCGCGAGCCACGGCTAAACGGCGCGCGGCGCTGATGCGCGCGTTACTCGCCGCCGCGCTGCTGCTCGCCGGCTGCGCGAGCCTTGATCCTTACGCACGGCCGCCAATCGCCGAGCATCTGTTGCGCACCGACGCGGTGGGCGAATGCGCGCGGCGCTTTGCACGCGTCGATGCGGCCGTGGATGCCGCCGGCCGGCGCGATGCGGCGGCGCCGCGCATCGCCGGCTTCCCGTATCTGCGCATCGACCGGCTGTCGGCGCTGCTGCGGCCAGCAGCCACCGACGACGCAGCGTGGACGGCCTGGCGCGATCGCCTCAGCGAGCTCGACCGCGCGGCGCGCACGTATGAACTCGCCGATGCGGCGCTCGCAGAGGCCGACACCGAGGCGCTCGCCGCGTGCCGCGCGCGACTGGCCGCGGAGGATGCCGCGCGGCGACACGAGTTGGCAGCCGCCGCACGCGTGCCAGACGATTACTCGACGGTGCAGCGGGCGCTTGGCCTTTATCCGCTGACGAAACTCGGGTTCGCCGCCGGGGTGCGGCGCTGGCAGCAACAGGTGCAGGCCGATTTCGCCACCCCGCTGGCGCAGCTGCCGGTTGCCGGCACGCTCACCCGCTACGCGCCGCGCGCACCGCTGCTGCTGTCGCAAGGCCAAGTACGCGCCGACGGCGTCGATGCGCTTGGCCTGCCACGGCTGGAGGCCGCCACAGTGGAGGCGCTGTTTTCGCGCCACGCGCCAGTGCTAGAAGTGGACACCGTCGACGAGCGCGATCGGATCGGCCGTCTGCGCTGGTCGGATGGCGGTCGGCGTGTGGTCGTGGACACGGCTCAGCCCGTTGCCTATGCGCGCCTGACCTTCGCCCGCTTCGCTGGCCGCATGGTGCCGCAACTCGTCTATACGTTCTGGTTCCCGGGGCGGCCGCCAAAATGGCGCCTCGATCCGCTGGCCGGGCATCTGGACGGCCTCATCTGGCGTGTGACGCTTGACGCTGAGTGGCTGCAGCCGCTTGTTTATGACAGCATCCACCCGTGCGGCTGCTACCACCTGTTCTTTCCGACCGCGCGCGTGCGCGCCCGGCCGCAGCCGATCGCAGGCGAAGGCCGCTGGGACGAGACGCTGTTCGCACCGCAGATGGCACCCACGCTGCGCGATGGCGAACGCATCGCATTGCGCATCGCCGCCGGCTCGCATGACCTGCAGCGCGTCTTCGTCGTGCCCGAGCCGCTAAGCGCGGATCACCCCTACACGCTGCGCGACGAGGACATGCTGCGCGCGCTGCCCTGGCCGGACGAGCGTGATCCGCGCGGGCTGCGCAGTGCCTTCGGCCCCGACGGCCTGATCGCCGGCAGCCAGCGTCTGGAGCGCTTCTTCTTCTGGCCGATGGGCATTGCCAGCGCCGGGGCGATGCGCCAGTGGGGGCGGCACGCCACCGCCTTCG
>JANWXE010000139.1 GCA_025055385.1 Burkholderiaceae bacterium
GCCGCAACGCGCCGCCGGTGCCGGAACGGTCGTCGTGGCAGCCGGAGGCCGCACACGTATTGTTCGCCAACACGGCGTTGAAGATCGGATCGATACAGCGCTGAAAGTAGGCGAATGAGAGCCTTCGGCCGCCCGGATTCGTAGGGTTGCTGACCTCCGGCGGGTTGTCAAACGGGTTGGAGCCACCGCAGGCGATGAGGGCGAGAGCTAAAAAGCCGTGTGCGCAAACACGCACGGCTTTTGCCGTAAGTGCGAGTCGCCATATCAAGGATTGCACCCCGACTGTATCCAAGCTGCAATCGTGTTGTAGACAGCGCTGCCCACCGGCAACACAGCGGTTGATTGCCCGCTCGCGCCGGCTGGATGCGGCACCGTCGACGGTCGGGCAAGCAGCGCGTTGGCCGCCGGTTGGCAGGTGTTGGAAATCATCGACAGGGTGGCGTTGTAGTCGCCTTCGACGCTGCCGGTGAGCACATAGCGGTTACGGAAGAAGTTCTGACCGGTCGCGGTACCGTCGGTGCCGCCGGGGCGGTGGCAGCCTGCGCATTGCGCATTTAGTATCGGCTGCACCTGAGCGACAAACACCTGCTGGCTTAAGCGCGCAACGCGCACACCGCTGCCGCCGTTCGTTAAGTCGTTGTAATAAACGCCGCCGAGGTCAATCCATTCGGACAACAGCCGTTTCTCGGCAGCGTTCAGCATCGTCGCGTGATTGGGGCTAGCAGGTGTTGGATAGTGGTTGCGCGCCTCGGCGGAGGCCTTTAGCGTTTGCCCAAACAGGATCTCTATTAAGCGGCTGGAACGCGCTAGCCCACGCGCCCCTGCCGCACTGGTTTCCACCAGTGCGGGTCTGCGTACCACCACCGGCACGCCGCCCTCGATGCGCATCACCGGCAGGCCGGTGGCCTCATCGATCATCGGGTCGCCGACCACCAGCTCCTCGTAGGAGACGAGCCGCCCGGTGCCGGCGGTATTGGCGCGTAGATCGAGCCGCGCTGGATCGTTGTGGCAGTTGGTGCACGTGTTGGCGCCACGGTCGCGCGTCCACAGCGGCTGGATGTGAGTCGGGTAGTTGATGAAGCCGTTAACCGGCGCCGGCGTCTGCAGGTCATCGGCTGGATTTGGGTTGCCCGTGTAGCGGATCGCAATCGGCGCCCGCGCCGTCACGCCCGGGCGTGTCGTATCCGCCCACACGTCAATGAACTCCAAATGCGGCTTTAAGATGAGCGCGCTCGGATCAAGGCGTGTGCGCAGCGAAGCCATGGTTTCGCCACTCTGGTGCTGGCTCGCCAGCACCGGATTGAGCGCAGCCGGCATCGTGTTTACCGTCGTCCCACTGTTGATCGACGCTCCGCGGCGCGGACTATGGCAACCCATGCAAGTGCGCCGCTCGCCGGGGCGCACCTGGATCCAGTTCAAATGCGTCTGGAACGCGCGCCCGTAAGCGTCGGTCACCTGCAGGGCGAGCGGCACGTCCGCCGGTACCTGCAGCTTGAAGGAGCCGTCTGGCTCAATCGGCGCATAGCCAAGGATCTGCTGCGGCTCGAAATCGGTCTCGCCCAGCGCCCCGCGCACACCCATCATGTTGGCCACCGGCGGCGCCGCGCGCGTGGCGCGCACGAAGCGCACCGGAGTGCAGTGGTAGGCGGCGTCGGCCGGATCCTTCAGCCGCAGCAGATCGGCGATGTGTGTGCGCGTATCCAGCGGGTCGGTGCGCGGCCGCTTCGCGATGCCTTCGCTGCATCCAGCCGGCAGATCGGCGGGGGCCAGCATGGTTTCGCCCATCCGCTGCAGCCCGTCCGTGTCGTAGACGCTGCGCACCTCAATTAAGCCTAGGTTCTGTGCAGCAAGCGCGCTGTCGAGGCTGGCTGGATCCACCGCATTGGGCTCCGGCCGCGGCTGCAGCGCGATCGGATCCGTATACATGAAGCCAGACGGCGGCACGGCCACCGGCAAGAAGGTCTTCCGGGCTGGATCGAACATGTAAATCGCATACGACGGCCGCACGTTGTCCTGCACCGGGTCGCTGTCGATTTGCTCACGTGTCCGGTTGCGGTCGGACAGCCGCGTGATTTCTTCTGCGCTTAAGGTCGCGCACGGCACCACCTGCCCATTACGCGTGACCTGGCACGGGGCATAGGCGAGCAGTACGCGGTTGGTGCCGTCCCACAGCGGATACGGCGTCGTAATACGGCCGTACAGAGACAGGCCGCGCTCAAAACTGAGGGGCTGCGCGGTGGCCTGGCGCTGGCCGCCGTTGCCGACCACCTGCGTGTTCACCGGCACGGTGTGCTCCGAGTAGTTGGCCACGTCAATTAAGACGAGGGCCCCGCCTTCCTGAGTGCCGGACAACGGCATCAGGCTGGAGGCGACGAAGCCTCTGTATGGCCCGCGCGGATCCATGTCGCGCGGGTGCAAGAAACTGTTGCCGGGGCTGAACTGACCATAGAGGACGAACAGATCGGTCCCGTCCGGCTTGACGCGGAAGATCGTGAAACGGTTCTGGTCGCCGACGTGCTCCCAACGGGCGAACATGATGTCGCCGTTGGGCCGCACAACCGGGTTGCGTTCGTGGCTGGCGTTGACGGTGATCTGCTGGATATTGCTGCCATCAGCAGCCATCGTGTGCAGGTTCAACACGCGCTCACGCTCGTACTCGTCCAGCAGATAGAACGTCTCGCCTTCGCGTATGGTGCGCGTGCTGCTCTGCCGGTTGGACGCGAACACAAACCCCCGCCCCGCCGGCAGATAGGCAGGATCGACGTCGTCATCTTGCGTGGAGCTGGTGATTCGCCGCAGCGTGCCGCCGCGAATGCCGCCGAGGGTCATGTCGTATTCCCAGATGTTCCAGCGCCCGGTGCAGGCGGGCTGGCCATTGATCGTGGACGTGTTCGACGTCGGACAGCGCAGGGCGAAGACGATCTTCTTGCCGTCGTACGAGACCTCCGGGTCGGAGACGTCGCCCTGGCCTTGCGTGATCGCAGCAGTGACGTTGAACTCTTCCGCTGAAGGGGAAGACCGCTCGCGAATGATCAGGTCACCCCCGGGAGCGAAGTTCGTACCATCGGTCGGATTTAACGTTACCGCTTGTGAGCGCTTGACGTAGGCAATGGGCACGTCACCGTGCACGATGACTTCGGTGCTGCTGCCTTTTGGGCAGCCGGTCAACATCCCAACGGCAACAAGACAAACTGCACAACAAGCGGCAAAACCTCTTGGCGCAGCGCGCATCGTCTCCTCTTAAGCGCCCAGGTTGGTCAGTCAAGATCGTATTCATCAGCGATGCGCATGCCTATCATCCGAAAAGCCGGGCGTATAGGCGAGGGCGCCGTTTGCATCGACGACCACAGCATCGGCACCGGGATACGAAGCGACGAATTGCAAGCCTTTTTGCGCCCCCATTACAAAGACGCATTTGCCCAAGGCCTCGGCAGTCACGCCGTCGTCAGCGATTACAGTCACCGCGCGCACGTGCGCAGGCGATTCACCGGTGCGCGGATCAAGCACGTGGTGATAGCGACGCCCATCAGCCTCGAAGAAGCGCTCGTAGTCGCCTGAGGTTGAGACCGCCACGTCGGCAAGCGGCAGCACGGCGACGACCTCTCCGGGTCGGCGCGGGTCACGCACGCCGATCATCCACGGCCGGCCACGCCGGTCGCCGACAATGCGGCTGTCGCCGCCGGCGGTGATCATCGCGTGGGTAATCCCGTGGCGCGCCACGATCGCCGCCGCGCGGTCCACCGCATAGCCCTTGGCGAAACCGCCTAGGTCGATACGCATCCCGGCGCGCGCGAAGCGCACGCTGCGCGTGCTGGCATCCAACTGTAGATGGCGGTAGCCGACCGCTTGCAAGGCGGCAGTGCGCTGTGCCTCACTGGGGCGGATACCGCGCCGGTAGTCGTACAGGGCGCCGACTGCAGCAAATGTGACGTCGAAGGCGCCCTGCGAGCGCTCGGAAAATTCCAGCGCGCGTGCAAGCAGCGCAAAGAACTCATCGCTGACCGGCACCGCCCGCTGCGCGGCCTCGCGGTTGAGGCGCGACAGTTCCGACTCAGGCTTAAACGGGCTGTAAGCAGCATCGATGCGCCGCATCTCAGCCAGCACCGCCTCGATGGCTGCTTCTGCCTGCGCGCGGTCCTCACTCCAGAGCTCGACGCGGATGGCGGTGCCCATGATGGCCGCCTCGCGCACGTACCATCCGTCCGTTGTCTGCGCGCCGCGGATGCGGCGCATAGCCTTTGTCATCCAATTCGACATGAACTCGCCGTCCGGATCATGTGGCACGCCGCCGAGGCCTTGGGTCGGCCTGCCAGCGCACCGCCAGAGATGCGCTCACTTTACGGCCGTCGGGCCGACGGCGCCGTTGCGCATACGCCGTGTGCGGGAGTCCGTTTGCGCGGGCACCGTTTAAAGAACCTCTGAATCGTCTACTGCGCGCGCCGGGCGCGGCGTCGCGTGCTCGCTCGCGCCGCACCACCTGTTTGATATCGATGGCCCCGCGCAGCGCGGCCTCCTGCTGCTGACACGCTGTACACAACGGATCTGCAGAGATGTTTTAGGTCTCATCGCGCCACTGGTTCTGGATCTCCAGTGCCTCGTCTAGGCGACGCTCAAACGCCGCGACCGCATCCGGCCAGAAGTGGCGGCCGCTTTGCTCGCGCAGCCAGTCAAGCGCGCGCGCCAGCGGCCAAGCCGGCTTGTAAGGCCGTGCGCTGGTCAGTGCGTCGAACACGTCGGCCACCGCGACCACGCGGGCCTCCACGCTGATGGCCTCGCCGCGCAGCCCTCGCGGATACCCGCTGCCGTCCCATTTTTCGTGATGTTCAAGCGCGATACGGCGCGCCATCTTAAGCAAGGGGCTTGGGTCGTCGCCGATGATTTGCGCGCCGATTTCCGGGTGGCGCCGCATGATGGCCCACTCCGCTTCGTTCAGCTTCCCCGGTTTCAGAAGCACTGCATCCGGAATTCCGATCTTGCCGATGTCATGCATCGGCGCCGCCGCCAGCAGGCGCTCGCAGAAGGCGGCCGAAGCACCCAGCGCCTCGGCGATCAGCCGGCTGTAGTGGCTCATGCGAATCACGTGCCGACCGGTTTCGTTGTCCTTGAATTCGGCGGCGCGGCCCAGGCGGCGGATGATCTCAAGCCGCGTGCGCTCCAGCTCGTGCCGCTGCACCAACGCCAGATGGGTGCGGATACGGGCACGCAGCACGGTCGGCGAGATCGGCTTAGTCACATAGTCGACCGCACCCAGCGACAAGCCGTAGCTCTCGTCTTCCTCCTGGCCAAGCGCGGTGCAGAACAGCACTGGAATCGCCGCAGTCACTGGATCGGACTGCAGTCGCTGCAGCACCTCGTGCCCGCTCATACCCGGCATCATCACGTCCAACACGATAAGACGCGGCATCACCTCACGCACGCGCTGCAGCGCCTCCGGTCCGCTGCGCGCAAAAGACAGGCGGTATTCGTTCTCCAGCACGCGTTTCAGCAGCTGCAGGTTCTGCGGCTCGTCGTCCACCAGCAGCAGCCGTGGGCGGCTCTCGTCCTCGTTCGCGACCTCGCAAGCCGCCTGCAGCGGAATGGATAAATCCGACATCGTCAACTCCGCTCGAGCAGGATTTCCGCGGCGTCACCCGTCAGCAGTGCGCGCGCGCCGTCGAAGTCAAAGGTCTCCAGCCGCGCCCGCAGCGCGCGCGCGGCGGCGGCGTCCAGGCGCTCGGTCTGCGCCAGTGCCTCCTCGTCGATCTCGCCGCGATCGCAGGCGCGCAGCAGCCGCGTCCGCAGCGCCGCGGGCAGTGTGGCCGCCGTCGCGCCGCTTGCGTCGGGCTCACACCGCGCGTCGTTGACGACCTGCTGAGCAAGCCACGCACCCAGCGCCTGCCAAGCCTGCTGCGCCCGCTGCAACGGCAGCGGCTGCCCCTCGACGCAGGCGCGTTCGCAGTCGCGTGCGGCCTGCGCCAGGGCGGGCAGCGCCAGGTTCGCCGCCACGCCGGCCACGCGGTGCCATTGCGCGCGATCCCAGCCGCCGTGCCCGCACCACTGCGGCGCCATCTCGGCGTGCCAGGCGCGCACGCGCGCCAACCAGTCCTCACCCCACAGCGCCCGTCCACGCGCGCCGTCGGCCACCGCCTCGCCGTCCGGCACCGACGCCGGCGACCGTTCACCCCCGCCGGTGGGCGATGTCGGCTCCTCTGCAATGCGCTCGCCACGCCGGCGCTGAGCAGCAGCGTGCAGCACGCATCGCAGCGCACGCGGGTCAATCGGTTTTTCTAAGAAGCCATCCATGCCCGCCCGTTGCGCGGCGATGCGGTCCGAATCGAGCACGCTCGCTGTGAGCGCATACACCAGCACAGGCGGTAGACCCTGAGTGCGCTCCCAGGTGCGCAGCCGCTCGCAGGTGCGCAGGCCGTCGAGCTCGGGCATGTGCACGTCCAGCAACACGACGTCCCAACCGAGGGGATCCGCCTCATAGGCAGCCAGCAGCGCGGCGCCATCTTCGACGATGTGATGCGCATGACCGTCGCGCGCCAGCAGCGCGGCCAGCAGCTCGCGGTTCTGCGCCACGTCATCGGCAGCGAGTATGCGCAGCGCCGGCAGCGAAGTGTCTGCCGGGTCGGCGGCTGCCTGGTCCGCGCACGCGGCGCCCGGTGCGGGCGCCAGCGGCAGCCGCACGCTCACCTGCGTGCCGCGGCCGACCTCGCTGTGCAGCTCGACGCTGCCCCCCATGCGCTCGGCCAGCCGCTTGACGATGCTCATGCCCAGTCCCGTGCCGCCAAAGCGGCGCGCGGTACCGGCATCGGCCTGCACGAACGGGTCAAACACCGCCGCCAGCCGGTGCGCGGGGATGCCGATGCCGGTGTCCTCGACCACCAGCAGCAGCCCCTGCGGGCAGCGGCCGGCGCGCAGGGTCACGCTGCCGCGTTCGGTGAACTTCAAGGCGTTGCCGAGTAAGTTGGCAAGGATCTGCCGAATACGGTCCCCGTCGCCGATCCAGCAGGTTTGAAGCTGCGGCTCGATTTCGCAGCGCAACTGCAGCCCCTTCTGCGCTGCCAGCACACCGTGCTGCGACACCAGATCGTGCAGCAGGCGGTCGAGGCGAAACGGCGCCGTGACGATCGCGAACTCGCCGCGTTCCAGCTTGGCCGCGTCCAACAGGTCGTTCAGAATGCGCAGCAGGCCGCGTGCCGCATCCACGATGGTCTGTGCATACTGACGGGCCCCGCCAGGCGGCAGCTGCTCGCGCAGCAGCTCCGCGAAGCCCACGATCGCGTTCATCGGCGTGCGGATCTCGTGGCTGACGTTGGCAAAGAACGCGCTGCGGCTGGCCAAAGCCTGCTCGAGCTCGCGCTGGATGCGCTGCAGGGCCTCGACGTTCTGCACGCGCTCGGTAATGTCGAAGGCAAGTTTCAGCACGCTGGCGACCTTGCCCTCGGCATCAAACAGCGGCTGATACCAAGCCGACAGATACCGCACGCTGCCGTCCTTGGCGCGGCGCGCGAAGTCACCGGGCTGCGCCTGCCCGCGGCGCAGCGCATCCCAGAACGCGCCCATTTCAGCCGCCTGCGCCTCGTCGATCCACACCGCGCGGTGATGACGGCCCACCAGCTCCTGCGGCGTATAGCCAAGCACGCCGGCTAGCTTCTCGTTGACCTCGACGAAGTAGCCCTCCGGCGTCAGCACCGCGCGCCCCACCACGCGGTCGATTGCCGCCAGCAGGGTCTGCTCGCGCAGGCGCGCGCTGTGCTGCGCGGTGATGTCGGCCATAAACAGATCCAGCACCGCCGGCGTATCGGCCATGGCCTCGACGCTTCGCACGACGGCCAGGATCACCACCCAGCGCCAGCCCTCGCGCGCGTGCTGCAAGCGCACCACCAGGCGCACCCGTTCTCCGGTCGCGCGTGCACGCTGTAAAGCCTCCTCGAAGGCGGCACGGTCCTCCTGATGCACGACGTCGGCGAGGTCCCACGCGCCGCGCTCGAAGTCTTCAACCGATCGGCCGGTAAGATCCGCCAGCGCGTGCGACACCAGAATCACGCGGCGGCGGTCGTCGGCGCTTACGCGCAGCACGGCCCCCGGCAGGTTGTCCAAGATATCCCGCACCAGCGCGCCCCGCTCGCGCAGCCGCACGGCCAGCGCCCGGTACGCAGCGATGGCCAGCATGCCACCGGCAAAGCCGAACGCCAGCACCGTGGAGCCCGCCACTGCCAAGGCCAGCGGTCCCTGCCGGCTCGACCACGGCACATAGTTCGGATCGATCACCCCGATGAACAACGACGCCTGCATCGCCGTGTAGTGCATCGCCGACGTGGCGCAGCCAAGCACGCTGCCGGCCAGCAGCACCACCGGCAGGCGTGGCAGGCGCCGCGTCTGGCGCAGCACGTCGCGCACCGCAAGTCCGCCCATCGCCAACCCGATCGCCACCAGCAGCGACAGCACAAACCACCACGGGTCGTAGCGCAGCAGCCCATCGGTGCGCATGGCCGCCATACCGGTGTAATGCATCGCGCCGATGCCCGCGCCGATCCAGACGCCGGACAACGCGATCTGCCCGCGGGAAAGCGGCATGGGCGCGCCCGGCCGCATCAACGGCCGAAGCCCGAGG
>JANWXE010000142.1 GCA_025055385.1 Burkholderiaceae bacterium
CAGCACGCCAATGGAGATCACCTGCCGCAGCACGCGGCCGACGGTGCCGATCCACTTCGCATCCTCCGGGCTGGCGGCGCGCGCCTCCATCGTCTTGTAAAAATGCCGCACCAGCCGCATCAGCAGGGCGCGCGCCACCAGGCCGCCGGCGACGATCAGCGCCACCACCAGCAGCTGGCGCAGCTCCTCGCGCCAAGGGCGTAGCCAGGCGATGAAGTCAAATTCGGACATCAGCGGTCAGCTCTGTCAGCAAGCAAACGAGGCGCGAGGATAGCGCCGGGGCGCCGGCCGCTGCATGTTTCGCGCCGCAAGTGACGATCTGGCGGGGCACCCATGCATCGGTGCCCGGGGCGTAACCTTTCGCATTAACGCATGTAGGTAGGGGCAACAGCGATGGACGTCTTCAAGACGCACGGGGCGTTTTCCTGGAACGAGCTGCAGACCACTGATCCTGAGAGCGCACGTGCGTTTTACTGTGCGCTATTTGGCTGGGGCAGCCGTGACATGATCTTGCCACGTGGCGCCTACACGACCTTTCAGGTCGGCGATACCTCGGTGGCTGGCATGATGAAAATTGCACCGCACGCCACCGACGTGCGGCCAGCGTGGGGCTGCTACATTACCGTGGACGATGTGGAAGTGACTTGCCGCCGCGCCGAAGAGCTCGGCGGCAGGGTGGTGCTGCCACCGACTGATCTGCCGGGTATCGGCCGCATGGCGGTCCTGCAGGATCCCCAGGGTGCGACGGTGTCGATTATCAGCTATACCGCGCCGGATGCCTGATGGGAACCGCTTAGCGTGCGAGCAGATCCTGCGTCTGCGGGTGGCGCATCATGTAGGCGCGCACGTACGAACACAGCGGACGCACCTTGTACCCGTGGGCGCGAGCGTATTGCAGCGCGGCGCCCACCAGCGCGGCGGCAATGCCACGCCCCTGCTGCGACGGCGGCACTTCGGTATGAACTAGGTGCATGATGCCGTCGACGAGCCGATAATCGGCACGCGACAATAGCCCATCGAGCTCCACTTCAAAACGGTTGGCCGGCGCATTGTGGCGAACGTCGTAATGAATCAACTTTGCGCTCCGTGTATTTGCCATGTGGAACAGTAACGCACGCAAGCTAATGCTGCTAGGCGCCGTACTAGCGGTCGCGATCGGCGGCGCTGTCGTGATGGGTCAGATGCCGCCACGCGCTGAGCCGCGTGCGGTTACACCGCGCGGGCCGCTGCTCGAATCCGAACGCCATATGATCGCGCTGTTTGAGAACGCTGCTCCCTCGGTCGCCTATATCACGACCGAGGTGGTACAGCGCACGGGGCTGTTCACCGCCGAGGTCGGTCAAGGTGCGGGCAGTGGCTTCGTGTGGGACACCGCCGGCCACATTGTCACCAACAATCACGTGGTCGAAGGCGCGCGGCGCGTGTTCGTGCAACTGGATGCCGGCAAGCCGATCGAGGCTGAGCCGATTGGCTTTGCGCCCGAATACGATTTGGCGGTCGTGCGGCTGAAGCGGGTGCCGAAGGACCTAAAGCCGATTCCGCTCGGAACCTCCAAAGACCTGAAGATCGGCCAGACAGTGGTGGCGATCGGCAATCCGTTTGGTTTGCAGCGTACGCTCACGCACGGCATCGTCAGCGCGTTGGACCGCGAGCTGCCGACGATCGAAGGTTTCCGCGAGGTGGCGGGCGTCATCCAGACAGACGCAGCCATCAATCCCGGCAACTCCGGCGGGCCGCTGCTGGACTCGGCCGGCCGCTTGATTGGGGTCAACACGGCGATCCGCTCCGCGAGCGGCTCCTCGGCCGGCGTCGGCTTCGCCATCCCGGTGGACCTGGTCAACCGCATCGTGCCGTCGCTGATCGCGCGCGGCCATGCGCCGCTGCCGGGCATCGGCATCGTGCCGGTGCGGCCGGATCTGGTCGCGCGCGCGGGCATCTCCGGCGTGGTGATCGCCCAAGTCACGCGCGGCACCCCGGCCGCCGAGGCGGGGCTGCAGCCGCTTAATCAGCGCACGGGAGAGCTGGGCGACGTGATCGTCGCGGTCAACGGCAGGCCGGTGGAGTCCGTGTCGCAACTGGCGGCGGAACTGGACCGCACGGGCATCGGTAACACCGCGGAACTCACCGTCGTGCGCGGCGGCAAAGAGCGCCGCGTGCGCGTGCGGGTGATCGATCTGCGTGGATAAGCGGGGCCGTCCGTCTTCGCTCCTCGCCAAGTGAGGCCGAGCCGAAAGCGCCGCCGGCGGCGGACGTGGCAGACGCCGGTGGCAGTTGACGTCAGCCAAACGGCTCGGCGCCGGCGCCGCGAAGGCGTACGCCAAGACGGCGTTGACGGCTCTTTCGGCCACAGCCGCCAGCCCAGAGGTGCGCACGCGGTTGAGGGCAACTTCCGACGGCCGACAGCGCCTTGGCCGCTGCGGTCGCGCCTTGGCGCCCGCGTTCTGGACGGGGCGAACCCTCCTTCTTTTCTTTTCTAAAGCACCGGATCGTTCCTGGTTGGTCCATCATCGGCACGGGGTCGGGTTGACGCTGTTGCGACAGCGGCGACAAAAACTCAGCCTGCCCGCGCGTGGCCGGTGGCAGGCAGGCGCTGCCAAAGGAGCGAAGGGAGACCCACGATGCACGTGACTTGGAAAGTCTCGTTTTTACTGGCCTGCCTGGCCATTGCAACGAGTATCCGTGCGCACATCAGTGAGCAGGTTGTGGACATTCCGACGCGGCCGGGCGTGACCCAGCGGATGGTGGTGCTGTCGGCACCCCAGCCGAGGGCGACGGCGATCCTGTTAGCCGGCGGCCATGGAGGCCTGCAGATCTTCCGCAACGGGTCGTTTCGCTGGGGGGAGGGCAACTTTCTGGTGCGCAGCCGCAGGCTGTTTGCCGAGCAGGGGCTTCAAGTCATCGTGCTGGATGCTCCGTCGGACCGGCAGATGCCGCCTTTTCTTGCGGGCTTTCGCCAGCGGCCGGAGCATGTCGAGGACGTCAAGGCCGTCATCGCTTGGGCCCGTGCGCAGGCCAAAGTGCCGGTGTGGCTGATCGGCACCAGCCGGGGAACGCAGTCGGCTGCATATGTCGCTACGGAGGCGCTGGGCCCAGAAGGTCCGGACGGTTTGGTTCTGACGGCCACGATCCTAAAGGACAGCCAGTCGCGACCCGTGCCGGCCATGCCGCTGCAGCGGCTGCGGATTCCGGTGCTGGTCGTGCACCACGAACAGGATGCTTGTGCGTACTGCCTGTTCGCGGACATGCCGGCATTGATGGAGAAGCTGGCCGATGTGCCCCGCCGGGAGCTGCTGACGCTGCGCGACGGCAAAAACGAGGGCGATCCATGCGGGGCCTTTTCTTATCACGGCTTCAACGGGCTGGAGGCCGAAGTTGTCGCGCGGATCGCGGCTTGGATACTTATGCAATGAGCGTGTGGGAGGTTTCTTGCCGATGCGCTAATGGAACTGCGCGCGTTCGGTTTGTTGCGGCGTGGTCTGCAGATTTCTTGCGGCCGCGGCTGGCTGAGCAACTGTCGCCTCACGCAGTGCCTCGGCCAGTGAGACCGATTGCAAACCGGCTTGACGCAGGGCTGTCAGCAGCGGCGGCAGCACAGTTAGCGAAACGGGTGTGCCATCTTGCGTACGCGCCGGCGAGCCGTCGTGCAGCAATAGGATGTCGCCGGCAGCCAGACGGCGCCTCAGGCGCTGCAAGACGCGCTGCGGGTCACTGCTGACGGCGTCGAAGCCGCGTCGCGTCCAGGTGGCCAGCCGCAGGTTAAGTCGCTGTAGCACTGGCTCCAGCAGGGGATTGCGCAGGCCAGCGGTAGGCCGGAAAAAACATGGCGGCTGCCCTGTGATGTCTGCCAGGGTGTGTTGTGCGGTCTCGATGTCCGCGCGCATCCGCCGGTAGCCGTAGGTCGCGAACAGCTTGGCGTGCGCGTCGCCGTGGTTTTCGACGCGGTGCCCGCGCGCGACGATCTCGCGTACCAGGGCGGGATGCTGGCGGGCGCGGTATCCAATGCAGAAGAAGCTGGCGCGCGCACCGTGGGCGTCGAGCAAATCGAGCACGCGCGGCGTGACCTCGGGATCGGGCCCGTCGTCGAAGGTCAACGCGATCCAGCCGCGCGCGGCGGCGGCCGCTGGCAGGCGGGTGAGGTTGGGGCCGAGTAGCCGGGACCGTGGCCACAGGCCGGCGGCGGTAAGCAGGGCGTGGTTGGCCGCGATTCCGCCAAGCGCCCATGGCCAGCCAGCGGGATAAAGCAGAGCGGCAGCACCGAGCGCGACATGCCAGGCGAGCGATGCGACGATGGCCGGCGCGGGCCGCCAGGCCGGGCGCGGCGCATCAACGGCGGTGCGACGCGGCAGGGTCTGCTCGTTCATGAAGTAGCAGCTGAAAGCGGGCAATGCATAGCGACGAGGCGATCGTACCGCGCTGCCTGCGGCACTCCGAGGGCTCCGCCGCGCACAGGCTGCTGTCCTTGCGAGTACCAGGCGCCGGCGCGGCTGACGACGGCGCTGCTGCAGTGCGGACGGTTCGCCGACGATGCCCTGCTGCACGGACGCATCGGGCCGGCGACACGGGCAAGCGCCGCATCGCGTTGCCGCCGGTGGCTGCGGCGGTCAGATTGGCCGCGTGCGCGCTTGCAACCATTGCCAGGCGTCGCCCGCAACGTGTGGGCCGACCCGCTCGGCTACCTGCGCGTGATAGGCATTCAGCCACGCAATTTCGTCCGAGCTAAGCAGGCTGCGGTCGATCAACCGCGTATCGATCGGGCACAGCGTCAGCGTCTCAAATTGAAGGAATTCCCCAAACTCGGTGGTTGCAGCTGGCACGGTCAGCAGCAGGTTTTCGATTCGCACACCCCAGCGGCCGGGTCGATAAATACCTGGTTCGTTGGAGGTGATCATCCCCGGCTCCATCGCGGTCGCTGGATCGGGCGGCAGATGCGGGCTGATGCTCTGCGGTCCCTCGTGCACGTTCAGGAAGTAGCCGACGCCATGTCCGGTGCCGTGGCCATAGTCGACGCCGGTGGCCCAGATCGGTGCGCGCGCCACGGCATCCAGAAGCGGCGCGCGCGTGCCGCGCGGAAAGACCAGGCGCGACAGCGCGATCATGCCCTTGAGCACCCGTGTGAAGTCGCGCCGTTGCTCGGCAGTGGTCTGACCGACCGGCACCACGCGCGTGATGTCGGTGGTGCCGCCGTAATACTGGCCG
>JANWXE010000146.1 GCA_025055385.1 Burkholderiaceae bacterium
GCCTCATCGCCAAGATGCCGACGCTGGTGGCCATGTCCTACAAGTACAACGTCGGCCAGCCGTACATCTACCCGCGCAACGACCTGTCCTACACGGCGAACTTCATGCGCATGATGTTCGCCACGCCGTGCGAGGAGTACCAAATCAACGAGGTGCTGGTGCGCGCCCTGGATCGCATCTTCATTTTGCATGCTGACCACGAGCAAAACGCGTCGACTTCAACCGTTCGACTGTGCGCGTCTAGCGGCACGAACCCGTTTGCCGCGATCGCGGCAGGCGTGGCCTGCTTGTGGGGGCCTGCGCATGGGGGGGCCAACGAAGCGGCGCTCAACATGCTCTACGAAATCCAAGCCGCTGGCGGTATCGCGAAGATTGGCGAGTTCATTGCCAAAGTCAAGGACAAGAGCAGCAACGTGCGGCTGATGGGGTTCGGCCACCGTGTCTACAAGAACTATGATCCGCGCGCCAAGCTAATGCGCGAGACTTGTCACGAGGTACTCGGGGAGCTTGGTTTAGAGAACGATCCGCTGTTTAAGCTGGCACTTGCGCTGGAGAAGATTGCCCTCGAGGATGAATACTTCGTCAGCCGTCGTCTGTATCCGAACGTCGATTTCTACTCTGGCATCGTTCAAAAAGCGATTGGTATTCCGGTGTCGCTATTTACGGCCATTTTCGCGCTCGCGCGCACGGTAGGGTGGATCGCTCAGCTCAACGAAATGATCGCCGATCCGGAGTACAAGATCGGGCGGCCGCGCCAACTGTATGTCGGCCACCCGCGGCGCGACGTGAAGCCGATCGACCAGCGCTGACGTGTCTCGCAAAGCAAGCGAAAGACGCCTGCAAGGCGCGGTTTCGACGGGTTTAGCCCAGGCGGGCTGATTTGGTAGCTTCGCCGGCTTTTACTTCGGCCATTGCGCTGCGGCGACTGCGGGCATCATGCGAGCGGAGGTAACGGCTTCGAGGCAAGGGCGCAGCCAGTTGCCGAAGCAAATGCGATGGTGCCGGAAACGATCCTCGCGATTCATCTTGCCTCATCAAGCAGACGCGCGCCGGGCACGTGTCCGGTGGCCAGCGTGGCGGCTGTCATGGAGGCAGTGCAGCGCGCTTTTCCAGTAGAGCGGTGCGATCGGCTGCTGGTGCGGGCGCGGCTGTTGGACGTGCTGGAAGCGCTAAGTAGCGGCCGGATGCTGGTAGTGTGTCTGGCAGGCAGCATGCGGACAGTTTGGCTGGAAGGGCATCCTGACGTGAGAGTGCTCGCCGGGCTGCTGTTTACCTACGGCTTGGTGGGGTCGCTCGGGCGCCACCGCGACAATGCAAACATCGTTTATGTTGTCCTTTCCGCCAGTGGAGCTTGCAAGCTGCGCGAGGGTCGCGCATGGTGGAATTCGCTGTCGCTGTGGCAGTGGCTGGCGGTCAGGATCGTCGGGTAATGGAGACTTTGCAGGCTCGCTCTGGACGGCGCTCGCCGCAGTCAACGGGTAGCACGTGGGATGCCCGCGCGCGGCATGCGCGCAGGGTCGGCCGCGATCGCGCACAGATGTCGATAGGCAATTATTGTGGTCGTTGGCTTCCGGGCGCGGTCGGTCGGCTGAGATCTTTCGGCGCACGGCGGCAAGATCAAGGGGAGACGCGCGGGACCGCGTGGCGTCTAGCTTTTTTAATCTGCCGCTGGCGCTTGCGCCCTCGATTGCTCCGCGCAACGATTCTGTGGCGGCAGACCGGCCAAAATCCAAAACGAATTGCGCGGTACCGCAGTGACGGCGCAGCCCTGGTCCCAACGACGGTTGCGTCTGAATCGTTTACCGTGGCAGGCCGAACATGGCCGCGCCGCGGCGATGCGAGCAGACAAGATGGGAGCAGCGAAGCGGTGCCTTGGGGCGGACGCGCCGGTGGCGGCGGTCAGTCAGCTGCGGCCATGCAGCGGGCTAGCTGCGATGCTATGCTCGGGCTGCCAGGCCGATCCAGTGACTCCAGTGACAATTCCGCGAGGCTGGTCGTGCCGCTAGACACAGGAGAGAGACGCGATCCGCGATCCGGCAAAGCTGGTAGCGGACAGGGCGGTCCGGCGGGCCTGCCCGGCACTGTAAGCGCGAAACGCGCAGAAAGGTGAAGCGACATGATGATGCGGCAGTTCCAGGTTAATTCGTATCTGTTCGGCGGCAATGCGCCGTACGTCGAGGAGCTTTATGAGCGATACCTCGACAACCCGGGCTCTGTACCAGAAAAATGGCGCGCTTATTTTGATCAACTTCAGTTGGTGCCGGCTGCCGACGGGTCCCACGCGACGCCGGATGTGCCGCATGCGCCGATCATTGAGTCATTTGCTCAGCGGGCCAAAGCAGGCACCCTGCGGCCGGCCGTGGGGCCGACGGACCTTTCGGTGGCTCGCAAGCAGGTCCATGTGCAGTCGATCATTGCGGCCTATCGATTCCTAGGAGCGCGCTGGGCGGATTTAGATCCGCTGAAGCGGCACGAGCGGCCGCAGATTCCGGAACTTGAGCCGGCGTTTTATGACCTCACCGAGGCCGATATGGATATCGTGTTCTCGGCTTCAAACACCTACTTCGGCGCTGAGCAGATGACCTTGCGCGAGATCGTGCAGGCGCTGCGCGAAACCTACTGTCGCACCATCGGCGCCGAGTTTATGTACATCTCGGATCCAACTGAGAAGCGCTGGTGGCAGCAGAAGCTCGAGTCCATTCGCTCCACGCCCAACTTCGGCCCCGAGAAGCGTCGCCATATCCTGGAGCGACTGACGGCAGCCGAAGGCCTGGAGCGCTACCTACACACTAAGTTCGTCGGCCAAAAGCGGTTTTCGCTGGAGGGCGGCGAAAGCTTCATTGCCGCAATGGACGAGCTGATCCAGCGCGCTGGTGAAGCAGGGGTGGAGGAAATCGTCATCGGCATGGCGCATCGTGGGCGCCTAAACGTGCTGGTGAACACGCTCGGCAAGATGCCAAAGGACTTATTTGCCGAGTTTGAAGGTAAGGCTGCAGCCGATTTGCCGGCTGGCGACGTCAAGTATCACATGGGCTTTTCGAGCGACGTCTCCACGCCGGGTGGACCAGTACATCTGTCGCTTGCCTTTAATCCCTCGCATTTGGAGATTGTCAATCCGGTGGTAGAGGGATCTGTGCGCGCACGCCAAGAGCGGCGCGGCGATACAAAGCGGGAGAAAGTGCTGCCGGTATTAGTGCACGGCGACGCCGCTTTTGCCGGGCAGGGCGTGGTGATGGAGACGCTGAATCTCGCGCAGACGCGAGGCTACAAGACCGGCGGCACCGTGCATATTGTGATCAATAACCAAATCGGCTTTACGACGTCCGATCCGCGTGACTCGCGCTCGACGTTGTACTGCACCGACGTCGTAAAGATGATTGAGGCGCCGGTATTGCATGTCAACGGGGACGACCCAGAAGCAGTCGTGTTGTGCGCGCAGCTGGCGATGGAATACCGCCAGACGTTCAAAAAGGATGTCGTCATTGACATCGTCTGTTTCCGGCGCCTTGGCCACAACGAACAGGACACGCCGGCGGTGACACAGCCGCTGATGTACAAGAAGATCGGCCAGCATCCCGGTACGCGCAAGTTGTATGCAGACAAATTGGTTGCGCTTGGCGTGATCGACGCTGACGAACCGGAGCGCATGGTCAAGGCGTATCGGCAGGCGATGGACGAAGGGCGGCACACGCACGATCCGGTGCTCACCAATTACAAGCGGAAGTATGCGGTCGACTGGGCGCCGTTTTTGAACCGCAAATGGACCGATCACGCCGATACGGCCGTGCCATTGGCAGAGCTTAAACGGCTGGCGGAGCGCATTACGACCGTGCCGGAGAACTTCAAGCTGCATCCGCTGGTGGAAAAAGTGATCGAGGATCGGCGTGCAATGGGCGAAGGGAAGCTGCCGGTAGACTGGGGGATGGCCGAGCATCTAGCTTTCGCCTCGCTTGTCGCGTCCGGTTATCCGGTGCGCATTACCGGGCAAGATTCCGGGCGAGGCACGTTCTCGCACCGGCATGCGGTGCTGCATGATCAGAACCGCGAGCGCTGGGATGCTGGTGTTTACATCCCGCTGCAAAACGTCTCGGACAAGCAGGCTCCGTTTCTCATCATTGACTCGGTACTGTCTGAAGAAGCGGTGCTTGGGTTCGAATACGGGTACTCGACGGCCGAACCAAACGCGCTGGTCATCTGGGAGGCGCAGTTTGGCGATTTTGCCAACGGCGCGCAGGTGGTGATCGATCAGTTCATCACCTCGGGGGAGGTCAAATGGGGTCGGCAGTCAGGGCTGGTGATGCTGTTGCCGCATGGTTACGAGGGGCAGGGCCCGGAGCACTCGTCGGCTCGATTAGAGCGCTTTTTGCAGCTGTGCGCGGAGAACAACATCCAAGTTACGCAGCCCACGACGGCAGCGCAGATTTTCCATCTGCTGCGTCGGCAGATGATTCGGCCGTTCCGCAAGCCGCTGGTGGTGATGACACCGAAATCGCTGCTGCGCCACAAGGATGCGGCATCTGACCTGACGGAACTAGCGCGCGGCGAATTCCAGACCGTTATTGGCGAGCGCGAGGCGCTCGACGCACAGAAGGTCCGCCGGGTGATTGTCTGTTCTGGCCGGGTCTATTACGACCTAACGCACGCACGGCGTGAGCGGGGCGAGGAGACAGTCGCCATAATTCGCATTGAGCAGCTCTATCCGTTCCCCCACAAGGCGCTGGCGGCCGAGCTGAAAAAGTATCCGAACGCCGGCGAAATCGTGTGGTGCCAAGATGAGCCGCAAAACCAGGGTGCCTGGTTCTATGTGCAGCACCATTTGCTAGAAAATATGAGCGAGGGGCAACGCCTCGGTTACGCCGGCCGACCGGCCTCCGCATCGCCGGCTGTCGGCTACTACGCCAAGCACCTGGAGCAGCAGAAGGCGCTGGTGGACGCGGCCTTCGCAAAGCTAAAAGGTCTTGTCCTCAACAAGTAAGCGCGCGGCTGTTGGCCGGCTGGCCCCGGCTATGTACCGCTGACGCAAGCGCGCAGCCGACCCTCTAAACGAAGAGAAAAATGGCAATTGTCGAAGTCAAAATTCCGCAGCTTTCCGAATCGGTAGCGGAAGCCACGCTGCTGCAGTGGAAGAAGCAGCCAGGGGAGGCGGTGGCCGCCGACGAAGTGCTCATCGAGGTCGAAACCGACAAAGTTGTGCTGGAGGTTCCTGCGCCCGCTGCAGGGGTGCTGGCCAGCATCATCAAGCCCGATGGCAGTACGGTCGTTTCAGGTGAGACGATCGCCACCATCGATACAGAGAGGCGCGCTACTGCGGCGCGTGCTTCGGCGCCGGCGGCGACGTCTGAGGCAACTGCGGCGACCGCTGCCACGGCGAACCAAGCGACTGCCCCCGCGGGGGAGCCTCCGAAGGCCATGCCGGCCGCGGCCAAGCTAATGGCGGATGCCGGCCTCAGCGCCGCGCAGATCACCGGCACGGGGCGCGACGGCCGGATCCTTAAGGCTGATGTTTTAGCGGCGCAGCAGGCGACTTCAAAACCGGCTGCGGGTGCCGCTGCGCCAGCCCCAGCAAGCCGCGTCCCTCTGCCGGAGGTGAAGGCGCCGGTGGATCTGTCGTTTCTTGCCGGCCGTCCCGAACAGCGCGTACCCATGTCGCGGCTGCGCCAGCGCGTGGCTGAACGGCTGGTTTTGTCGCAGTCGACGGCGGCTATTTTGACGACCTTCAACGAAGTAAACATGCAGGCGGTCATCGAACTACGCAATAAGTACAAAGACCGCTTCGAGAAAGAGCACGGTGTCAAGCTCGGCTTTATGTCCTTTTTCGTGAAGGCGGCGGTGGCGGCGCTGAAAAAGTTCCCGATTATCAACGCTTCTGTGGACGGCAACGACATCGTCTATCACGGCTATTTCGACATCGGCATTGCGGTCGGCAGCCCGCGCGGACTTGTGGTGCCGATTCTGCGCGATGCCGACCAGATGAGCTTCGCCGCGATCGAAAAGAAGATTGCTGATTTCAGCAAGCGCGCCGGCGACGGCAAGCTCACCATAGAGGAGCTCACGGGCGGAACGTTTTCGATTTCCAATGGCGGCGTATTCGGATCGATGCTGTCTACCCCGATCATCAATCCGCCGCAGAGCGCCATTCTGGGCGTCCATGCGACGCGCGAGCGGCCGGTGGTGGAGAACGGACAAATCGTAATTCGGCCGATCAATTATTTGGCGCTCTCCTACGACCACCGCATTATCGATGGCCGCGAAGCGGTGCTGTTTCTGGTGGCGATCAAAGAGGCGCTGGAGGATCCAGCGCGGCTGCTGCTCGATCTCTGAGCGCAAACCGGCGCGCGTCGTCGGCTCGAGGCAAGCATGAAGCAAACGTTCGACGTCGTGGTCATCGGCGCCGGTCCGGGCGGCTACATCGCCGCCATCCGCGCCGCCCAGCTCGGCTTTAAGGTCGCCTGCATCGACCAGTGGACAAACGCCAAGGGCGGGCCGGCCCCTGGCGGCACCTGCACCAACGTCGGCTGTATTCCTTCTAAGGCGCTGCTGCAGTCTTCTGAACATTTCGAGCAAGCGGTCCGGCACTTTGCCGAGCACGGCATCGTCTTTGCGGAGGCGCCGGCCGTCGACCTAAAGAAAATGTTGGCGCGCAAAGACCGGGTGGTCGCGCAGAACAACGACGGCATTCTGTATCTGTTTAAAAAAAACAGAGTGGCGTTTTTCCACGGCACCGGTGCCTTTGTCGGCCGCAGCGACGAGGGCTACGAGATCCGAGTGTCAGCGCCCGCGCAGCAAACACTGACGGCGCAACACGTGATCGTGGCCACCGGCTCCCGCGCGCGCCCGCTGCCGGGGGTGGCGTTTGACGAAAAGCGCGTGCTGTCAAATGACGGCGCGCTAGCAATGGCGAACGTGCCAAGACGCCTCGGCGTCATTGGGGCTGGTGTGATCGGGCTGGAGCTTGGCAGTGTCTGGCGGCGTCTTGGTGCTGAGGTTACGGTTCTGGAGGCGCTGCCGACGTTTCTGCCGGCTGCCGATCAAGACGTGGCGCGGGAGGCGCAAAAGGTTTTTGCCAAACAGGGACTGAAGATTGAGCTTGGTGCTAAAGTGGAGGCGGTCAGGACCAGCCAAGGCGGGGTGCGGGTGGATTGGACAGGCCCCGATGGGAAGGCGCAGCAGCTGGAGTGCGACCGGTTGATCGTGGCCATCGGGCGAATCCCGAACACTGACGGGCTGAATGCTGAGGCGGTCGGTCTGGCACGCGATGAGCGGGGGTATATCGTTGTCGACGAGGAATGCCGCACGAACCTGCCAGGGGTGTGGGCAATTGGTGACGTCGTGCGGGGGCCGATGCTTGCGCATAAGGCGGAGGAAGAGGGCGTGGCGGTGGCCGAACGCATTGCGGGCCAACGTCCACATGTCAACTTTGAGACGATCCCTTGGGTGATCTACACCTCGCCCGAGATCGCCTGGGTGGGCGCTACCGAGCAGCGGCTGCAGCAAAGTGGCCGCCCTTACCGCGTCGGCACATTTCCGTTCATGGCCAACGGCCGCGCGCGCGCACTCGGCGACACCACTGGTTTCGTGAAGATCCTGGCCGATGCCGCGACCGATGAGGTGCTTGGCGTCCATATGATCGGTCCTTGGGTTTCCGAGCTGATCGCTGAGGCGGTGATGGCGATGGAGTTCCGTGCAGCGGCGGAGGACATCGCCCGCATCTGCCACGCGCATCCGTCGCTGGCGGAGGTAACCAAGGAAGCGGCGCTGGCGGTGGATCGGCGCCCGCTCAATTTTTGAGTACGCCGATGTGGCAGGCCGCTGCGCGGCAGTCGCTAAAGGATGCTGATGCTCGAGCAGAGCGCCGCCCTGCGGCTTTGGCGAGCATATCTTTCCGTGCACATTTAGACGAGCTGCTGGCGGCGCGAGGTTATCGGCTGGATGCAGCACAGCAGGTGGCGGCGGCACGGCTGCAGCAGTTGGATGCCGACTGGCGTGCTTACAAGGCGCAGCGCTCCAACGCGGTCGCACGCCTGCTGCGGCGGCCGCCAATCCCGCGCGGGGTTTACCTTTGGGGCGGGGTCGGCCGCGGCAAGAGCTTCTTGATGGACGCCTTCTTTGCGGCGGTGCCGCTGGTTCGCAAAACGCGCGTGCATTTCCATGAGTTCATGCGCGGCGTCCATCGCGAGCTTGATGACGTCAAGGGTACGCCGGATCCGCTCGACGAGGTGGCTCGCCGTATCGCCCGCCGCTACCGGCTGATCTGCTTCGACGAGTTCCATGTCTCTGATATCGCGGATGCGATGATCCTGTACCGGCTGCTGGCGCGATTGTTCGCGCTTGGCGTCGGCTTCGTGATGACGTCCAACTACCGACCCGATGATCTTTATGCGGACGGACTGCACCGGGACCGCATCCTGCCGGCCATCGCGCTGCTGAAGGAGAGGCTGGACGTGTTACATGTAGATGGAGGTACGGATTATCGAAGTCTGGCACTAGAACGCATCGACACGTACCTGATGCCGCTCGGACCGGAAGCAGAGGCGCGCTTGGCAGCCGCTTTTCGCAGCCTTGCGGAAACGGAGGATGAAGAACCGTTATTGAACATCGAGATGCGGCAAATCCCGGCGCGTCGCCGTGCGGGCGGTGTCATTTGGTTTGATTTCCCTGTGCTGTGCGGGGGGCCGCGTTCGCAAAACGATTACCTCGAAATCGCTGCCCGCTTTCATACCGTTTTGCTGTCAAACGTGCCGGTCATGTCGGCCGCGCAAGCGGCGGAGGCGCGCCGTTTCACCTGGCTAGTTGATATCTTGTACGACCGTCGCGTGAAACTGATCGTCTCCGCGCAGGCCGCACCGGGGTCGCTGTATACGGCGGGAGCACTCGCGGTGGAATTCCAGCGTACCGCTTCGCGGCTCATGGAGATGCAGTCGCGGGCCTACTTGGAGGCGCCGCGCCGCGACATCGTTGGCGTGCCATGAGAGCGATTGTGCTCGCGCTGACAGTGAGTATGTGGGTCGCACCCGTGGTGGCGGCCCCGTTAGCGGAACGCTTCCCAGCCGCAACTATTCAGGATGCCGAGCAGGTAAAACAGGCGCTAGCCGCTGCACGGGAAGAACGAGCGCGCATCGAGGGTGAGTACAGAGCGCGTTTGCAACAGTGTCAGGACGTTTTCCTGCAAAACCGCTGCCGCGAGCACGCCCGGCGCGCGCGCGAGACGGCGCTAGGTGAGGTGCGGCGCGTGGAACTTCAGGCGCGCGATGTCAAGCGCAGGCTAGACGCGCAGGCGCGCGCCGCACGCGCTACGCAATCAGACGCTTCGCGTCTCGCGGAGTCGGGCGCCGTAGAGAAGGAGCCGCCGGCGCGGCGCGGCCCGACCCCCGAGGAGGCAGCAGTCAACCGGGCGCGCGCCGAAGCGCGCGAACGGCAGCATGCACGCGACCTGGCGGCCCGGGAGCTGACGCCGGCACAGCGGCAGGCAAATCGCAATGCTTTCGAGGAAAAACAACGCCGCGCTGCCGAGTACGCGCAGCGTAAGGAGGCCGAGCGCAAAAATAACGAGCGAAGGCGCCAGGCGCGCCGGCAGGAGCGCGAGCAGCAGCTGCAGCAGCGCAGCGTCTCGGCAACGTCTTGAGCGGTTCGCGCGCGAGCGATGTCTGCTGCGTAACCGCGGGTCACGCTAGGCGTTGGGGCGGCTTGTGCCTGTCCTCGAGCCGGGTTCCTCCTTGAACCATAAAGTCGCGCTGGGTAAGCGTCGGCGTGGCTCCGGCGCTTCCAGCTTGACGATGGCAAGAGCTAGATTGTCGCCGCGGCCCTGTGCGCGTTCGCGGGCGATGCGCACCAGATGCTCGGAGGCTTCGCGCGGCGGCAAGCTATGCAGCAACGAGCCGAGTTCATGGTCTTCGAAGTATGCCCACAAACCATCGCTGGCGAGCAAAAACGCATCGCCGACGCGCAGATCGCTTGCTTCGCCAAAGGTCAGCTGTGGCTTACGGTTGATACCTAAAGCGCTCACCAGCACATTGCGATAACGTCCAACTGCCAGTTCGGCGTCGGATATCTTGCCCTCGGCCAGCAGTTTGGCCGCATAGGTGTGATCCTGCGTGCGGTGCACCAGCTTGCCGGCGCGAAAAAAATACAACCGGCTGTCGCCGGCGTGGCCCCAGATCGCATAATCTTTTTTCACAATAAGGGCGACGATCGTGCTGTGTGGTTCCTTATCGCTTGCGAGCGCAGTGAGACGGATCACCGTATGCGCCTCTGCTGCGATCTGCTCCAGTAGCTCGCGTAAACTGATGTCCTTTTCGGACAGCTCATTAAAAAGACTCTCGGCAGTGGCGATCACTTGGTCAGAGGCCATCCGGCCGCCGGTGCGGCCACCCATACCGTCGGCGACGATCACCATCAAGGCGCCTGGATGGCGGCGGCTCGTCAGCAGGGCTACGCGATCCTGCTGGTCGGGTCGGTCGCCAACGTGATCGGCGATACAAGCAGTAACCTTGAACTTGGACAAGCGCAGGCAGCCTCTCGTGTTGCGGCTGCCAGTGTAATGGGCTGTAAGCGCGGGGCGGCTTCGAAAAACAGGCGTTTTTCGCGCTAGGATGATGCGGCTAGGCGCGATCGACACGGACGAGACCACATGCCGCATCGGCGAGAGCCGATCGAGCGACGCAATCTGGACGAGTCGAGTGCTTGCTTCAGTGCGCAGCCACAGGTGGACGAATTTGCGCTGCGGCGATTAAAGAAGCTTCAGATGAAAGCTCCGATCGCTCGCTCCCAGCTGCGTCTTCTGCCCGCTGTTCCGGCGTGAGCCACCACACCAACGCGAAGGGGCCAGAGGAACTCGCGCGGCTGCGGGCTGCCGTTAAGCGGGCTTTTGAGCCCGATGGTGCGCTGGCACGCGCCGTGCCAGGCTTTGCCGTGCGAGCGTCGCAACGTGACCTTGCGCTCGCCGTTTTGGACACCATCGCCGAACGCGGCACTCTCGTTGTGGAGGCCGGCACGGGCACCGGCAAGACCTTCGCTTACTTAGTGCCCGCGCTACTTGCCGGCGGCAAGGTGTTGATCGCCACGGGGACAAAAACGTTGCAGGATCAGCTTTTTAGCAAGGATCTTGCGTTGCTGCGAGCGGTGCTAGCGCCTGGGCGGAAGGTGGCTCTGCTGAAGGGTCGGCAGAACTACGTCTGCCTGGCACGGCTGGCGCGCGCCGAGGCCGAGGGCCGGCTGGCCACGCGGGAGGAAGCCGCGTATCTACGGGTCATTGGGCGCTTTGCGCGCAGGAGCGCAACGGGTGACCGCGCCGAGCTCGACACCGTGCCGGAGGAGGCAGCGGTATGGCAGGCGGTTACGTCTACGCGTGAGAGCTGCATGGGGTCGCGTTGCGCGCACTTCGACGCCTGTTTTGTATACCGGGCGCGGCGGGCCGCGCAGGCCGCCGACGTAGTCGTCGTTAACCATCATCTGTTTTTAGCGGATTTGGCGCTGCGCGACGATGCGGTTGGCGACTTTTTACCGAGTGCCGACACTGTGATCCTGGACGAGGCGCATCAGCTGCCGGCGCTAGCTGCCGACTTCTTCGGCAGCGGCTTTTCACTGGCGCAGGTGCAGGATCTGGCGGCCGACGCCCGCGCACTGGGCATGGCGAGGGCCCGCGACGGTGCCTTCTGGCTGGATCTGACGCGCGCCGTTGAGCGGGCCGCCGGCGGGGTGCGACTCGCGCTGGCCGAAGCCGGGCTGCCGGCGGGTGCGCGCGTGGCGTTGGCGCGCCTGCCGGCGCGGGCTGCAGTCGGCGCTGCGCTCGGCACGCTCGCGCAAGCGGTCGAGGCGCTGAAGCAAGCCTTGGCAGTTAATCGAGGCCGCGATAGCGAACTGGACGCGCTGCTTCCGCGAGCCGAGAACCTTGGCGCAACCATCGTTCAATGGGCCGAAGCGATCGCCCAGCCGGCCCGGCTGCAGGCGGACGCGGCCGATGACGATTCTGTGCGCTGGATCGGTACCAGCGAGCACGGTGCCAGCTTCCATGCGACGCCGCTGGCAGCTGGGTCGCTGCTTGCGCGTGTGCGAGCGCAGCGCGTGCAGGCCTGGATTTTGACCTCGGCAACGTTAACGGTGGCCGGCAGCTTTGACCGCTTTCTTGCCGACATCGGCCTGCTGCAGGCGGTGGCACGGCGCTGGGACAGTCCATTTGATTATGGGCGGCAGGCGCTGCTGTATCTGCCTGAGCCGATGCCTTCACCGCAGGCGCAGGACTTCCCAGAACGCGTGGCCGATTGCGCGTGGCCTGTGATTGCCGCCAGCGGCGGACGGGCGTTCGTGCTGTGTACGACCCTGCGCGCTGTGCAGCGCGTGGCGGCGCGGCTGCGCGAGCGTTCACAACAGGCAGGGCTGCCGCTGCTCGTGCAGGGCACCGCACCGCGGCGGCAGCTTCTGGAGCAGTTCCGCACGGCCGGCAACGCGATCCTAATTGGTAGCGTGTCGTTCTGGGAGGGCATCGATGTGCGCGGCGAAGCGCTGTCGGTGGTGGTAATCGACAAGCTGCCATTTGCGCCTCCAGATGATCCCGTGGTGGAAGCGCGCATTGCGCGCTTACGAGCGCTCGGCCGCGATCCGTTCCTTGAATATCAGTTGCCGCAAGCAGTGACGCTGCTGCGGCAAGGCGTCGGGCGCCTGATCCGCGGCGAGCGCGACCACGGCGTGTTGATGATCCTGGATGAACGGCTGTTGACGAAGTCTTACGGTCGCACGGTCCTTGACAGCTTGCCGCCCTTCAGGCGTACGCGCAGCGAAGCGGAAGCTTGCGCCTTTCTGTGCGCGTGGCGCTGAGTTGTAGCAGCTTCGGCTCGGCAGCCAGCCCTAGCGGGCTTTAAGAAAGGAGCTATGCGGATAATTCGCCAACAGCACGCGCTCGGCGTCGCGGCGCAGATCTTGTAGTCCAAGCGCCTCGTACGCCTTCACAAGGATGGCCAGTGCTTCTTCCGCGGCCGGCGCACCGCCGTAGTCTTGCAGCGCCGCCTGCGCGCGCTGGATTGCCGCCAAGTATGCACCCCGTTGCAGATAATGGCGCGCGATGTTGACCTCGCTCTGCGCAAGTGCATTCACCAGGTAGTTCATCCGCGCGATCGCTGGCTGCACATACCGGCTATCCGGGAAGCGGGTGACCAGCGCTTTGTAGGCGTCGAAGGCTTCGCGCATTGCCTGCGGGTCCCGGCTGCTAGGGTCGCGGAAGCGCCGACCGAGGATGCCGAGATCATCGCTGAACAGCGACAGACCCTTTAGGAAATACGCGTAATCGGCGTGCACGTGATTCGGGTATAAGCGTAAGAAACGCTCTATCGTTGATACGGCCTGCGCCGGCTCTCCCTCTTTGTAGTACGTATAGGCAATCTCGAGCTGCGCCTGCTGCGCATACCGACCGAATGGGTAGCGTGCCTCCAGCTTTTCCAGCAACTCGCGGGCGCGCTTCCAATTGCCGACCGTCATCTCATTCTTAGCCTCTTTGTACAGCCGGTCGGCATCCCATGTGGCGGTGGGGTCGCGGTCGAACGTGCCGCATCCGGCCGTCGTCAAGGCGGCGGCGGTTAACCAAGCGAACACAAGCCGACGACGCCGTCCACAGATCATGAGCAGCCTCGAATTTTACAAATCAGACGATTATATTGGCCAGGTTCGATGCATCCGTTTCTCACAGCGTTTGATGACGAAGACGACGTCGCGCTTGCCGCGCCGCCGGCAATCGAGGTGATTGCGCCGGCGCGGCTTGCTGGCCAGCGGCTCGACAAGGCGCTTGCCGTGCTGCTGCCGCAGTACTCGCGTACCCGAATCCAGCAGTGGATCGAAGCTGGTGCGGTGCGTATCAATGGTGCGGTGGCGAGCGCCCGCAGGACCGTGCTGGCGGGCGACCGCTTCGAGGTGACGGTGCTGCCAGCGCCGCAAGAAATGGCGCTTCGTCCGGAGCCACTGCCGCTGAACATCGTAGATGCGGACGAGACATTGGTCATAATCGACAAGCCGCCTGGCCTGGTCGTGCATCCAGCGGCCGGCCACTGGTCCGGCACGCTCGCCAACGGGCTGTTAGCGTTTGATCCGTCGCTGGCGCGGCTGCCGCGGGTCGGCATCGTGCACCGGCTAGACGCCGGCACTTCGGGCTTGATGGTTGTGGCACGCACTGCTGCTGCCCAGGCCGATCTGGTGCGCCAACTGCAGGCGCGCAGCGTGACGCGCGAATACTGGGCAATCGTTTACGGGCGCGCGGCGCCGGCAGGCACGGTGGACGCACCGATCGGACGCGATCCACGTCACCCGTTGCGCTTCATGGCCGGCGGAGGGCGCGGGGCGCGCGAGGCGCGCACGCATTGGCGTCTGATCGATGTCGCGCAGGTCGACGGGCAGGCGTTCAGCTGGCTTGCCTGTCGGCTGGAGACCGGCCGCACGCACCAGATCCGCGTGCATCTGGAGTCGGTCGGGCTGCCGCTGGTGGGCGATCCGCTGTACCGCCGCGGGCGCCCGCCCGCCCGCGGCGGCTCGCCCTGGACTGCCATGTCGCGCCAGGCGCTGCACGCCTGCCGGCTGGCGCTGCGGCACCCGCAGACCGGCCGCACACGTGCATGGTTCCGCGCTCCGCCCGCAGATCTGCAGGCGCTGATGACGATGCTGGGCTTCGACGGCAGGCGCGACGTACGGGCGTTCGAATGACTCCGCATCCGGACTGGATCGTGCCGGCCCTGCCGGTGCCCGGTGTGCGCGCCTTAATCACGACGCGCGCAGGCGGGGTCTCGCGCGGTCCTTGGGGCGCGGGTGAGGACGGCGGCATGAACCTGGGCATGGGCAGTGGCGACCGGCCCGAAGACGTGCAGGCAAACCGCGCGCGGCTGCGCGCCCTGCTGCCAGCGGAACCGCGCTGGCTGCGTCAGGTGCATGGAGCGGCCGTGGTGGACGCCGAGCGTGTGCTGCAACCGCCGGAGGCTGATGCTGCGGTTTGCGCCACGCCGGGGGTTGTCTGCGTGGTGCTGGTGGCTGATTGTGTGCCGGTGATTTTGGCCGATGCCGCTGGCCGTGGGGTGGCGGTCGCGCATGCGGGCTGGCGCGGGCTTGCCACCGGCGTAATCCAGAACGCCGTTCAGGCGCTGCGGCGGCGTCTGCGCGACCCGGCGGCACGCCTGTATGCGTTTCTTGGGCCGGCCATCGGGCAGCAACACTTCGAGGTCGGTGAAGAGGTGTTGCGCGCAATGCGGCATCGGCTGCCGGGCGCTGGCGACGCCTTCGAGTCCTGCGGCGGGCACAAATATCGGGCTGATCTGGTCCAACTCGCGCGCATGGCGCTTGCGCAAGTTAACGTCGATTGGATTGCGGGCGGCCAATGGTGCACGTACAGCGATCGGCACCGCTTCTACAGTTATCGGCGCGACCGCATCACCGGGCGACACGCGGCCCTCGTGTGGATTGATCCCTCAGCATAGACAGCATTTGACCGCCTGTGCGTCGGTGTCCACAATGGCTGCAGGAGGATGACGGATGGCACGAGGTGACGACAGCGGCCGCCGGAGGCGGCGCGGCGCGGCGGCGAGCACAAAATCGGCCGCGCCCGTGCGGCGGATTGATAAAAAGGATCCGCCCAAACGGTCGGAGCCGATAGCCGCTACAGGCGCTGTCCACACCGCTTCCGATGCAGCATCGCCCGTTGCTGCCACGCTGCCGTTGCTCGCGTTGTCGCCTGCGCGCCTTTTGGAACTGCAGCGCTCATACGTTGAGCGGGTGAACGCCTTATGGCGCGAGTTCTTGACCGAACCGCAGAAGCTGAGCGAGTCACTGTCGGATCCGCGTTTTGCCGACGAAGCGTGGCGGCAAAATACGCTGGCTGCGCTGTACGCGCGTGCCTACTTGCTAAACGCCGAGTTCATGAACAAGCTGGCCGACAGTGTCGAGGCAGACCGCAAGACGAAGCGGCGCATTAAGTTTGCGGTCCAGCACTGGATCGAGGCAGCGGCGCCGTCGAATTTTTTGGCCTTGAATCCGCGTGCGCAAAAGAGGCTGCTGGAAACGAAGGGCGAGAGTCTGGCTGCTGGCTTGGCGAATCTGCTGAAAGACTTGGCGCGCGGCAGAATCTCGCAAACTGATGAGAGCGCTTTCGAGGTCGGCCGCAACGTGGCCACCACAGAGGGCGGCGTGGTGTACGAAAACGCCCTGATGCAGCTGCTGCAGTATGCGCCGCGGACTGAGAAGGTGTACCGACGCCCGCTCGTGATCGTCCCGCCCTGCATTAACAAGTACTACATCCTCGACCTGCAGCCAGACAACTCGTTCATCCGCTACTGCGTCGAGCAGGGTCACACCGTATTCGTGGTGTCGTGGAAGAACCCGCACGAGCCCGAAGCGCGCATGACCTGGGACGATTACCTGGAGCTGGGTCCGATCGCGGCGTTCCGGGTGGCGCGCGAGATCACCGGCGCGGAGAAGGTTAACGCGCTCGGCTTTTGCGTCGGCGGCACCATCGTCGCTACTGCCCTGGCTGTGCTGTACGCGCGTGGCGAGGATCCGATTGCCAGCCTAACACTACTGACGGCCCTGCTCGACTTCGAAGACACCGGCGTGCTGGATGTGTTCGTCGACGAGGCGCACGTGCGAATGCGCGAGCAGACAATCGGCAAAGGCGGCTTAATGCCCGGGCTTGAGCTAGCCAACACCTTCTCCAGTCTGCGACCGAACGATCTGGTCTGGAATTACGTCGTCAACAACTACCTCGAGGGCCGGCAGCCGCCGCCATTTGATTTGCTGTACTGGAACGGAGACTCTACGAACCTGCCAGGGCCGATGTACTGCTGGTACCTGCGCAACACGTACTTGGAGAACAACCTGCGCGTGCCGGGCAAGCTGGTGTGCTGCGGGCAACCGGTCGATCTGAACCGCATTCGCGTGCCGGCCTATGTGTTCGCCGCGCGCGAGGATCACATCGTGCCGTGGAAGGCGGCCTATGCCTCGGCGCGGCTGCTGCCGGGCAGCGGTCCGGGCAGCGTGAAGTTCGTGCTGGGTGCGAGCGGGCACATCGCGGGCACGGTCAATCCGCCATCGAAAAACCGCCGCAGCTACTGGGTTGCGCCGCCCCAGGCGGGGCTGCCCGCCGACAGCGAGGCATGGCTGCATGCAGCCACCGAACGGCCCGGCAGCTGGTGGCCGGATTTCGCCGCCTGGCTTGCGCCTTTTGGGGACGGCGAGGTCCCTGCGCGACGCCAGTTGGGCAGCGCGAAATACCCAGTGATTGAGCCCGCGCCGGGCCGCTATGTGAAGGAGAAGGCCTAAGGAAGCCGGCTGAGGTAGTCTCAGTGATCGCTGTGGCCGTGCAGACAGCGATCGGTAAGTTCCGCGGGACGGTAGCGAACCCGGCGCCAGAACTTGCGGGTGGTAATCGCCGAGGTGCTGAAGCGCGCGGGCGTTAAGCTTGTACAACGTCAATGGGATGATCAGGGGCGAGGTGCGGACGGCCAGGGCCGGCGGAATCCGGCCCGGCAGGCGGCGGTCAAGGCTGCATCGCCGGTGAAGGTGCCGGCGATGACGATTGACCGGGTCTGCGGTTCGCGGCTCTAGGCAGCGATGCGGGCAACGCTGTCAATCGCTGATGGCAACGCGGACATCGTGCTGACCGGCAAGCAAGGGAAGATCAGTGTCGCCTTTTATGTGCTGCGCCGCCCGCGTAACGGCTTCCGCATGGGCGAGGTCAAGCGGTTCGACTCAATGATGGTCGACAGGCTGTGCGACGCCTACAACCAGTGCCAGATGGCGACCGGCGCGGAAAACCACGCGCGTCAGGACAGCATCGAGTGCGTCCAGCAGGCCGCGTTCGCGCGCGCGTCGCAGCGCAAGGCAGCGCCGGACACCGAGTGCTTCAAGGCGGAATCGTGCTGGTGTTGCTGGGGCAAAAGCAGGGCGAGCCGCTGGTGTTTGATGCGGACGAACACATCAACCGTACGACAAGCGCGAAAGCGTTGGTCGGCTTTTGGCAAGTCCGGCACGGTGACCGCGGGCAAGGCCTCCGGTATCCCTGACGGTGCGGCAGCCGTGCGGGTGATGTCGAAGACACGTGCCATGGCAGCTGGGCTGGCGCCGCTCGTCGGCATTGACTCGTACGACAGCAGCGGCCTAGATCCCGAAATCACGGGCCTACCCGTGCCAGCATCGCGTAACGCACGGGCACGCGCGGGCTGGAATGCATCAAACTTGTATCGGTTGAAGATCAGCGCGGCATTTACCGCGCAGGCCTGTGCTGTCCATCATGACATTAGCGGTGACACGGACAAGGTGAGTATCAACGACGGCACAATGGCTAGCGGTCACCCGATGGGCGCCCAGCGGCCGCACCCCGGTGTCGTTACTGTTTGTATGAAATACGGCTTTGCAACGCACGCCCGCGCTTGTCGCGCTGTGCATCCGCGGCGGCACGAGCGTGCAATACCGGTGGAGCGCTAGCCGGAAAGCAGTTGCGCACTGCGCTGCTGACATGCCTCCGAATCGCACTCACGAAAGGAGACAGTTATGACTAAACTTGCATACGTGACCGGCGGCATGGGGGGGATTGGAACCGCCATTTGCCGCAAGTTTCATGACATGGGCTACAAGGTGATCGCTGGCTGCGGTCCAACGCGCGACTACAACAAGTGGCTTGAAGAGCAGAAAAAAGACGGCTACACGTTCTACGTTTCGGTTGGCAACGTCGCAGACTGGGATTCAACCAAGGCGGCGTTCGACAAGGTCAAGGCCGAGCATGGCAATCCGGACATCCTCGTTAATAACGCAGGTATCACGCGCGACGGCCTGTTTCGCAAGATGACGTTGCAGGACTGGCGGCTGGTGATTGACACCAACCTGAACAGCGTCTTTAACGTCACCAAACAGGTGATTGACGGTATGCTGGAGAAGGGCTGGGGGCGCATCATCAACATCTCTTCGGTCAACGGCGAAAAAGGACAGTTTGGTCAGACCAACTACTCAGCCGCTAAAGCCGGTATGCACGGCTTCACGATGGCGCTCGCCCAGGAGGTGGCCAGCAAGGGTGTGACCGTTAACACCGTGTCGCCTGGTTACATCGCCACGGACATGGTGATGGCGGTGCGGGAGGACGTGCGCGAAAAAATCATTCAGAGCATCCCAGTTAAGCGCCTCGGTCGGCCGGAAGAGATCGCTTCGATCGTCGCCTGGCTGACGACCGATGACGCCGCCTTCACCACGGGTGCTGACTTCCCAATCAACGGTGGCCTTTATATGGGGTGAGCGTGGGATGCCGGCGGACACACCGGCGTGTGTCTGCCGCCGCGCGGACGGCCACCGCGTGCAAAGCGGCGCCGTGGGCCGAGCCGTTAGCTGGGGGCGCGCCGGTGTGAGGTCGGCCGCAAGCTGGTCGGCGGTTTCCGTACCCCGGGGCGGGTATGGCAGGCGTGCAACTGCGCTCGCTAAGGCGATTGGCGGGCTTTTTCATCCGCAAGGGATACCCAACGAGCGGGATAGAATCGCCGCCATGTTTCTTTGCCGAGGCGCTGCGTAGACGCGCAGCGCGTCCGAGGTGACGTTCAATGGCCAATCCGCGCCTAATCAAGAAGTATCCGAACCGCCGCCTGTACGATACCCAGACTAGCACCTACATCACGCTTGCTGATGTCAAGCAGCTGGTTCTTGACCAGGAAGAATTTCAAGTCGTCGATGCTAAAAGCGGGGAGGATTTGACGCGGCAGATCTTGCTGCAGATCATCCTCGAGGAGGAGCAAACCGGGATGCCGATGTTCACGCCATCGGTGCTGACGCAAATTATCCGCAGCTACGGCAATGCGATGCAGGGCATCATGGGGTCGTACTTAGAGAAGAATGTGCAGGCCTTCATCGACATCCAGAAAAAACTGCAAGAACAGAGCAAGGCGTTTTACGAGAACAACAAGATCGGCCCCGAGATGTGGGCGCAATTTATCAACATGCAGGCGCCTGTGATCCAGTCGATGATGGCCAACTACATCGAGCAATCAAAGAACCTGTTCGTGCAAATGCAAGAGAACATGCAAAACCAGGCACGCTCGATGTTCAGCGCCTTCCCCTTTGGCGCTTCCACCGGCAACGACAACGGCGGCAAAAAGTAGCGCCGCCTGCATGAGCGCAGCCAAGACAGCACGGCGGGCCCGCGCGGCAGCGGCGCGGCACCGCCCACCGGCGGTCGGCTTCGTTTCACTCGGCTGCCCGAAAGCGCTGGTGGACAGCGAGCGGATCATCACGCAGCTGCGCGCTGAGGGCTACACGATCAGCGGCAGCTACGCGGAGGCGGACCTGGTCGTGGTCAATACCTGCGGTTTCATCGACAGCGCAGTGGCCGAGTCGCTGGAGGCGATCGGCGAGGCGCTGGCCGAAAACGGCAAGGTGATCGTCACGGGCTGCCTCGGCGCAAAGACAGAAGGCGGTGAGAATCTGGTTCGCAAGCTGCATCCGCGCGTGCTGGCGGTGACCGGTCCGCACGCAACCGAGGAAGTGATGCAGCACATCCATGCTCATCTGCCTAAACCGCACGACCCCTTCACCGATCTAGTGCCGCCGGCCGGTGTGAAACTGACGCCACGCCACTATGCGTACTTAAAGATCGCCGAGGGCTGCAATCACCGCTGCACGTTCTGCATCATCCCGGCGCTGCGCGGCGATTTGGTCTCGCGTCCGATCGGGGAGGTGATGCGGGAGGCGGAGAACCTGGTCCGGCAAGGTGTCAAAGAGATTCTGGTGATCGCGCAAGACACCAGCGCGTATGGTGTGGACCTGCGCTATCGCACCGATTTTGTCGGCGGCCGCCCGGTGCGATCGCGGTTTATTGATCTGGTGCGCGAATTGGGGCGGCTCGGCGTTTGGATTCGGCTGCACTACGTGTACCCCTATCCGCACGTCGACGAGGTGCTGCCGCTGATGGCTGAAGGGCGCGTTTTGCCCTACCTGGACGTGCCGCTGCAGCACGCGCATCCGGAGGTGTTGAAACGCATGAGGCGGCCGGCGGCTGGCGAGCGCAACCTCGAGCGGATCCGCGTTTGGCGTGCGGCTTGCCCGGAGTTGACAATCCGCTCCACCTTCATCACGGGCTTCCCGGGCGAGACGGAAGAGCAGTTCGAATACCTGCTTGATTTTCTGCGCGCCGCGCAACTGGACCGCGTCGGCTGCTTCGCTTATTCGCCGGTACAGGGCGCCGCCGCCAACGAGCTGTCGGGTGCGCTACCTGAGGCGGTGCGCGAGGAACGCCGGGCGCGGCTTATGCAAGTGCAAGAAGAAATCTCGCGCGCTCGGCTGCGTCGCAAGGTCGGCAGCCGGCAGCGTGTTCTGGTCGATGCGGTCGGACCGCACGGCGCGGTGGCGCGCTCCAGTGCCGATGCGCCCGAAATCGATGGCGTGGTCTACGTAGCGGCCGATGCGCGCTTGCGAGTGGGCGAGTTCTTTGACGTGCGAATCACGGGAAGCGACGCGCACGATTTACACGGGGTGCTTGTCGATGCCGCCTCGGCTAAAGGAACTACTTAGCCTGGTAGGTGCCGTGGGCGGCGGCGTTGCCTGGTCAGCCGCTCTTTGCCGGTCCAGTTTGAAAAATTGTGCAGCGCATTGCGCTCGGCGCTGCTTGCCGGGGCTCTTCCGAGGTGCCTTATGGAACGTCGGCAAACAGAGCGAGCACGCCCGACAGCGGAGTGTAATCTAGGGTATAGGTTGCCTGCGCGCGCACGAGCGGCTTGGCGCGGAAAGCGACCGACACGCCAGCCAGTTTCATCATCCCCAGGTCGTTGGCGCCATCGCCAATGACGATTGCCTGCGTACAGGTGCAGCCGACCGCGGCACACGCCTCGCGAAGGGCCTGTGCCTTGCCGGCCGCATCCACGATGGGGCCGCCGTCTGGGCCGGTGACCTCGCCCGTGAGACGGTCCCCGGCGATGTGCAGTTCATTGGCGCGGGTGAAGTCGAAACCAAGCCGTGCACGCATGCGCTCGGTGAAGAAGGTAAAGCCGCCGGTCACCAACAAGGTTTTCAGGCCGGCGTCGCGGCAGGTGCGCAGCAGCGTCTCCGCGCCTTCGTTCAACCGCAGCCGCTCCGCGTAGACGCGCTCCAGCAGCGCGGCCTCCACGCCGGCCAGCAGCGCCACGCGGCGGCGCAGACTCTCCGCGTAGTCGGCGACCTCGCCGCGCATCGCCGCCTCGGTGATGGCGGCTACCTGCGGACCCTTGCCGGCCAGGGCCGCCAGCTCGTCCAGGCTTTCGATGTTTATCAGCGTGGAGTCCATGTCGAGCGCCAGAAGGCGGAAGTCCGCGAGCCGCAGCGTTGCGGGCACAAATGCCCAGTCGCAACGGAAATATTGGCCGAGCGCCTGCGCAACGCGGCGGGTCTCGGCGTCATTCTGCACATCCTGCAGGCGCGCGCTGTTAAGGCGGCGCTGCACGCGCCGCGCAGGGATCGCGGCGCCGAAGGCGTCGACGGCGGCGGTTGGCAGATCCCGCGCCTGAATCACGAGATCGATCACGCGAGCTCCCGCAAGATCTGGCGCAACGCCTGCACGCGCGCCTCCAGGTTGCTCGTTTTTACCTCGATCCGCAGCCGCTGGGGGCCGAGCATGCGCCGCGTGCGGTTACGCTGCAGCAGCGCCACCAGCCGCGCCGGATCGAGCGGCGGATTGGGCACGAAGGTCAGCGTGATCGATTCAGCCGAGGCATCGATCTTGCGGATGCCCAGTTTTTCGGCCAGCAGGCGCAGCCGGTGCGTCTCGACCAGCGCGCGCGCCGGCTCCGGCAGCCGGCCGTAGCGGTCGATCAGCTCCTCCTGCAACGCCAGCAGCGCCTCGTCGCTGTCGCAGGAGGCGAGTTTCTTGTACAGCGACAGGCGCTGG
>JANWXE010000046.1 GCA_025055385.1 Burkholderiaceae bacterium
GAGCTTCAGCAGCGTCGATTTGCCGCAGCCGGAAACGCCGAGGATCGCCACCAGCCGGCCGCGCGGCACCTCGAGGGAGAGCCCCTTCAGGATCGGCCGGTCGTCGTAGGAAAAATGCAGGTCGCGGATCGAGACGATCGCGTCAGCGGGCGCACAGTACATGGCACGCAGTTTACGCGTCACGCGCTCGCGCCCGTGGACGTTGCCTGCCAGCCAGACTGGCGACGCAAATACGTTGCCGGCCGCCGGTACCGGCGTTTATCCGGCGGCTGCGCAAGACGCCGCCAAGAGGCCTGGATCTGACCGCGCATGTTCGCGCTGCCGCCATCGCAAGCCGCAGGCGCAATGAAAGCCTTAACCCGCCCGTTGTCGGGCCGCTGGCTCCGATTGTTTGTGCCGCCGCTTGCCACCGGCTGCGCACTGCGGGCTACTCCTGCGCCGCAAACCGCGACACGCCTTAGGCTGCCCGCTGTCCCGGCTCCTCGCGCAGCGCGCGGCGCAGGATTTTGCCAACCGGCGTCTTCGGCAGCTCGCTGCGGAACTCCACATAGCGCGGCACCTTATAAGCCGTCAGGTTTTTGCGGCAGTGTTCCAACACTTGTTGCTCGGTCAGCGCAGGATCTTTTTTGACTACAAACACTTTCGGCACCTCGCCTGATTTCTCATCCGGCACACCGATTACCGCGCACTCCAGCACCCCGGGACAACTGGCAACCACGTCCTCGATCTCGTTCGGGTACACGTTAAAGCCCGAGACCAAGATCATGTCCTTCTTGCGGTCGACAATCTTGATGAAACCGCGCTCGTCCATCACACCGATATCGCCCGTGCGCAGCGCTCCATCGGCGGTCATCACCTTGGCTGTTTCATCGGGTCGGTTCCAGTAACCCTTCATCACCTGCGGCCCCGCAATGCAGATCTCGCCCACTTGCCCCGGCGGCAGCACATTGCCGGCGTCGTCGCGGATCGTGATGACGGTCGATGGAAGCGGCAGTCCGATGGTTCCAGTGTGCTCTTTGATATCAACCGGATTAGTCGTCGCAACCGGAGAGGTCTCCGTCAAACCGTAGCCCTCGAGAATTGGCACGCCGGTGGCCTCTTGCCAGCGCTTAGCCACCGAGGTCTGCATCGCCATGCCGCCGGCAGTAGCCAGCCGCAGATGGGAGAAATCGATCTTGCCGAAATCCGGGTGATTCAGGAGCGCGTTGTACAAGGTGTTGAGTCCCGTGAACGCGGTAAAACGATTGTGCTGCAGCTCCTTGATGAAGCCCGGAATGTCGCGCGGGTTCGGGATAAGTAGGCAACAGCCACCATCCAGGGCCATGTACAGGCAGTTACAGGTGAGCGCATAGATGTGATAGAGCGGCAGCGGCGCCACCATCACGTGCGGATTGTTCTCGTCGCGGCTTGGCGCGAACCACGCTTGCACTTGCTCTAAATTGGCTAGGATGTTCCGATGCGTCAGCATGGCCCCTTTGGAGACGCCGGTCGTGCCGCCCGTGTATTGCAAAAACGCAATGTCCTCTGGCTCGATGGACACCGGCTGCAGTGGCATCCGCGCTCCCTCGGCTAACGCCTCGTTAAAGCGCACAGCGCCCGGCAGCGCATAAGGCGGCACCATCTTTTTGACTTTGCGCACGACCAGGTTCACAACGATACCTTTGAGACCGAGCAGATCGCCGAGCGCTGCCACCACGACGTGCTTCACCGCGGTCCGTCCCATCACTTGCTGCAGCGTCGTGGCGAAGTTCTCCAGGATTACGATCGCCTCTGCACCGGAGTCCTGTAGCTGATGCTCGAGCTCGCGCGGCGTGTAGAGCGGATTGACGTTGACGACGATGCAGCCGGCCCGCAGAATGCCGAAGACAGCAACCGGGTATTGCAGGATGTTTGGCATCATCACTGCCACCCGTGCGCCTTTGCCAAGCCCCCTGCTTTGCAGCCAGGCGCCGAACTGCGCCGACATGCGCTCAACGTCGCCAAAGGTGATAGTCTTGCCCATGCAACGGTATGCCGGCCGGTTGCGGTATTTCTCAAAGCTCGCCTGCAGCATCTGCGGGATCGAGTGGTAGCGGTCGATCTGCACCTCGGCTGGCACGCCCGGCGGATAACTCTTCAGCCAAATTTTTTCCATTGGTTGCGTCTCCTTTTGGTTATCGCTTATGGTCCTACCACGGGTTGGGCTGCAGCCATCGCTGTCAGGATTGCGTGTCTGAGCGTCCGTCTCGGCTGGCGCACACACGCTGTCAGCTGATGGCATACCCGATTGCGCCGGCGCCCGCCTTAACGATCAACACTCGCACAGCGGGCCGCGTTGTAACTTGCATTCGCCCCCATACGTTGCCCATTGTGTCGTGCGAGGCTGTATGCGCGCAAGACACCGCCACACCCTTACTTACCGCCCGACACCGGCCGCCGTTACAACAACGGTTGCGCCACCGACGAAGGAAGAGCCGCCGATGCTCAGGAGGCTGAAAGCAGTGACCGAAGCCAGGGAGGACGGTAACCTTGCCGCGGCCATGAAGGCATCGGCGCAGCAAATCTGGCTTGCTGGGCTTGAGGCATTTGCGAAAAAACCCGAGCAAGGCTGCAAGGTGTTTGAAGCGCCTATCTAAGAAGGCCGTGCCGTTGAAAGCCGGACGCTGAAAATGACGGAAAACAGGTTGGCACAGATCAGCGGCAAAGCCGCGGGAGCGCAGCTTTGAGCAAGGCCTCGAGAGGGTGTTAGGGCGCCTGGGCGTTCCAAGCCGTCGCGAAATGGCGGCGCTGAGTCGCCGCATCGAGGAGCTCAGCGATGCAGGAACGCGCCTTTCGCAACATCAACTGGCTCCGCAACGCCGCCTCGCCCGCGATAAAAAAGCGGGTCAATCGCAAGGCGAGCCACTGCGTCAGCAGCCGCATCCTGGCGCGTTAAGGCGCGCAAGCATATCTCCGCAGGCCAGCCAGGCCCGCGCTGTGGGATGCCGTTCCACGGAGCCGACGGCGAATCGTCAGCGACAGGGAGTAGTCACCCGCAAACACACCGCTGCCCGGATTCGCGCCGCCGCTTGGTGAGGCCAGCCTGTAACAGCCCGCTGAGTACGCGCTGACATGTGCAAGCAGCCGCTGCGTTGCGGGTGCGCCGAGCGCCTAGCATTGGCGCGAGCGCAGAGCCGGTGGCGCCACTTACTCCTTGACCGCGCCGGTCAGTCCGGAGACATAGTACTCGACGAAGAACGAGTACATGATCGCCACCGGCAGCGATCCCAGCAGCGCGCCCGCCATCAGCGCCCCCCAGTGGTAGACGTCGCCCTCCACCAGCTCGGTTACCACGCCCACCGGAACAGTCTTGATCTCCGAGGAGGACACGAAGGTCAGTGCGTAGATGAACTCGTTCCACGACAGCGTGAAGGCGAAGATGCCGGCGGAAATTAAGCCCGGCACCGCCAGCGGCAGAATGATCTTGGTCAAGATCTGCCAGCGCGTGGCCCCGTCGATCAGCGCGCATTCCTCCAGCTCGAATGGGATGGAGCGGAAATAACCCATCAGCAGCCAGGTGCAGAACGGGATCAGGAAGGTCGGGTAGGTGAGGATCAGC
>JANWXE010000061.1 GCA_025055385.1 Burkholderiaceae bacterium
CTCGACGCGCAGGCGCGCTGGAAAATCTACGAAGGCAATGCGCGGCGCGTCTACCCGCGGCTGGACGCGGCGCTGAAAGCCAAAGGGAGGTGACGATGTACGAGCTCGGAATCGTTCGCCGCAACATCGCCCGCGCCGAGCGCGCGGCGGTGGAGAAGCTGTCCGCCTTTGGGGTGGCCACCGTGCATGAGGCGCTCGGCCGCGTCGGCTTAATGAAGCCGTACATGCGCCCGATCTATGCTGGCGCGCAGGTCGCCGGCACCGCGGTGACGGTGCTGCTGCACCCCGGCGACAATTGGATGCTGCATGTGGCCGCCGAGATGATTCAGCCCGGCGACGTGGTGGTTGCGGCCTGTACCGCCGACTGCGAGGACGGCTTCTTCGGCGAGCTGCTGGCCACGAGCTTTCGCGCGCGCGGGGCGGTGGCGCTGATCATCGACGGCGGCGTGCGCGACGTACGCGATCTGACCGCGATGCGCTTTCCGGTCTGGAGCCGCGCCATCTCGGCCAAGGGCACGATTAAGGCCACGCTCGGCTCGGTGAATATCCCGGTCGTGTGCGCCGGCGCGCTGGTCAATCCGGGCGACGTGATCGTGGCCGACGACGACGGTGTCGTGGTGGTGCCGGCGGCACTGGCCGCCAAGACCGCCGAGGCGGCCGCCGCCCGCGAGGCGAGCGAGGCGCAGAAACGCGAGCAACTGGCCGCCGGCGTGCTGGGACTGGATATGTATAAGATGCGCGAGCCGCTGGCCAAAGCGGGGTTGCGCTACGTGGACTGATCGCCATGCGCGAGGCGCCCGGCGATCCACGGCAGCTCGCCATCGGCCTGGTTGGCTATGGCGAGGTCGGCCGCATCCTGGCCGAAGATCTGCGCGCGCACGGTGTCGCGCGCGTGTTCGCCTACGACCTGAAGCTGGACGGCCCTGCAGCGCCCACCTTGCGCGAACATGCGCAGCAGCATGGCGTGACACTGGTCGCGTCGCACCGGGCGCTTGCCGAATGCAGCGACCTGATCATCTCGGCCGTGACCGCCAGCCAGACCGTGGCGGTGGCGCAGGCCTGCGCGCCGGGCGTACGCGCCGCAAGCTGGTTCCTCGATTTCAACTCTGCCTCACCGGGAGCAAAACAGCACGCCGCCGCCCTGATCGATGCCGCCGGCGGCCGCTATGTCGAAGGCGCCGTCATGACATCCGTGCCGCCCTACCGCATCCGCGTGCCGCTGCTGCTTGGCGGCCCGCATGCCGAAGGGCTGCAGCCGGTGCTCGCTGCGCTGGGCTTCGACGCCAAGGTCGGCTCGACGCGCCTGGGTGTGGCCTCCGCCACCAAGATGTGCCGCAGCGTGATGATCAAGGGTCTCGAGGCGTTGACGATCGAATGCCTGACCGCCGCCCGCCATTACGGTGTCGAAGAGGCGGTGCTGGCGTCCTTAAAGGAGACCTTTCCCGGCATCGACTGGGACAAGCAGGCCGCCTACTTCTTTCAGCGCGTCATCGAGCACGGCCGCCGGCGCGCCGAGGAGATGCGCGAGGTCGCGCAGACCGTGCGCGAGGCCGGACTGGAGCCGTGGCTCGCCAGCAGTACCGCCGAGCGGCAGGCGCAAATGGCAGACCTTGCCGACGCGGGCGTCTTCGGCAGCCGCGGCGCGCCGGGATTCGCCCGCAGCGCCGACTGGCGCCTTGAGGCCGACCGGCTGCTGCGCCATCTTGCGCAGAAAGAGAGGCCCGCGCGATGAATCGACCTACCACCGGCGGTTTCGAGAAAACGCCCGGCTGGCTTGACTGGTACGAAAACCCGAGCCGGCCGCGCTTTCGGGTGCCGCCTGGCGCCGTTGATGCGCACTGCCACGTCTTCGGCCCGGGGGCGCGCTTTCCGTACGCACCCGAGCGCAAGTACACGCCCTGCGACGCCAGCAAGGAAGACCTGTTTGCGCTGCGCGACCACCTTGGGTTTGCGCGCAACGTGATCGTGCAGGCGACCTGTCATGGCGCTGACAACCGGGCGCTGGTCGACGCCTGTCTTGCCGCAGGCGGCCGCGCGCGCGGCGTGGCCACGGTGCGGCGCTCGGTAACCGATGCGGAACTGCAGGCGCTGCACGCCGCCGGCGTGCGCGGCGTGCGCTTTAACTTTGTTAAGCGGCTGGTGGATTTCACGCCCAAAGAGGAGCTGCTCGAAATCGCGCAGCGCATCGCGCCGCTGGGGTGGCACGTGGTCGTCTACTTCGAGGCGCAGGACCTGCCGCAGCTATGGGACTTCTTTACCGCGTTGCCTACGATCGTGGTCGTCGATCACATGGGGCGCCCAGACGTGCGCAAGCCCGTAGACGGTCCGGAGTTCGGTACGTTCCTGCGCCTGTTGCGCGAGCATCCGAACATCTGGAGTAAAGTGAGCTGCCCGGAGCGCCTGTCGGTGTCCGGCCCGCCAGCGCTGCCCGGCCGCTGCGGCCCGGATAACCCGCCGTATGCGGATGTCATTCCGTTCGCGCGGCGCGTGGTCGAGGAATTCCCAGATCGGGTGCTGTGGGGCACCGACTGGCCGCATCCGAACCTGAAAGACCACATGCCCGACGATGGGCTGCTGGTCGATTTCATCCCGCACATCGCGCCAACGGCTGAACTGCAGCGCAAACTGCTGGTCGATAACCCGCTGCGGCTGTACTGGCCGGAAGACGTGCGCTAGGAGGTCGAGATGGCCCTGGATAAACCTTACAAGGACATCCCCGGCACCGTGATCTTCGATGCCGACCAAGCCCGCAAGGGGTATTGGCTCAATCAATTTTGCATGAGCCTAATGAAGCCGGAGAACCGCGCGCGCTTCAAAGCGAACGAGCGCGCCTACCTAGACGAGTGGCCGATGACTGAGGAGCAGAAGCAAGCCATTTTGGACCGCGACTTTAACCGCGCGATCCAACTGGGCGGCAACATCTACTTCCTGGCCAAGCTCGGCTTCACCGACGAACGCAACTTCCAGCAGATGGCTGGCTCGATGACCGGCATGACCGAGCAGGAATACCGCGACATGATGCTCGCCGGCGGCCGTTCGATTGAAGGTAACCGTTACCTCGGCGAGGACGGTGATGCTCAACCGCACCGCCAGCCGCAGGGTTCCGGACGCGGCAGCTACTGGCCAGAAGGCCATCCCCGCTACCGTCCACGTTCCTGAGGCAAGTCATGGCCCGTATTACTGCATCCGTCTATTCCTCCCACGTGCCGGCAATCGGCGCCGCGATCGATCTGGGCAAGACCAGCGAGCCGTATTGGCAGCCCCTGTTCGCCGGTTACGAGAAGTCGCGCCGCTGGATGGAAGAGAACCGTCCAGACGTGGTGTTTCTGATCTACAACGACCACGCTAGCGCGTTCAGCTTGGAGATTGTGCCCACGTTCGCGATCGGCACCGCCGAGCGTTTTCCGATCGCCGACGAGGGCTGGGGGCCGCGCCCGGTGCCGGAGGTCATCGGACATCCAGAGCTGGCCAGCCACATCGCACAGTCGGTGATCCAGCAGGATTTTGACCTGACGGTGGTCAACCACATGGCCGTCGATCATGGGCTGACGGTACCGCTGTCGCTGCTGTTCGGGCAGCCGCCGGCCTGGCCGGTCAAAGTGATTCCGTTTGCGGTCAACGTGGTGCTGTACCCGGTGCCAAGCGGCCGGCGCTGTTTTGCGCTCGGGCAGGCCATTCGGCGCGCGATTGAATCGTTCGACGAACCCCTGACGGTGCAAATCTGGGGCACCGGCGGCATGAGCCATCAGCTGCAGGGCCCGCGCGCCGGTCTGATCAACCGTGAATGGGATATGCAGTTTATGGACCGGCTGATCGCGGAGCCCGACAAGCTCGCTGAGGTACCGCACATCGAGTACGTGCGCGAAGCGGGTTCCGAGGGCATCGAGCTGGTTATGTGGTTAATCGCGCGCGGCGCGATGAGCGATGTGGCCGGCGGGCCGCCGCCGCGCGTCGTGCACCGCTTCTATCACGTGCCGGCGTCAAATACCGCCGTCGGCCACTTAATTCTGGAGAACGTGCAATGACCACCACGATCAAGGTGGCGCTGGCCGGTGCCGGCGCGTTTGGTGTCAAGCATCTGGAGGCGATGCAAAACATCCCCGGCGTGGAGGTGGTGTCACTCATCGGCCGCGAATACGGCAAGACGAAGGAGGTGGCGGACCGCTTCCGCATCGGGCATGTGACGACCGATCTGAACGAAACGCTGGCGCGCAAGGATGTCGACGCGGTAATCCTGGCCACGCCCACCCAGTTGCATGCACAGCAGGCGCTGGCCTGCCTGCGCGCTGGCAAGCACGTGCAGGTGGAGATTCCGTTGTGCGACCGACTGGCCGACGGCGAAGCGGTCGTAGAACTGCAGAAAAAGACCGGGCTGGTAGCGATGTGTGGCCACACGCGCCGCTTCAACCCCAGCCATCAGTGGCTGCACCGGCGCATCCGCGCCGGCGAACTCACGCTACAGCAGATGAGCGTGCAGACGTACTTTTTCCGCCGCACCAACACCAATGCGCTCGGGCAACCGCGCTCGTGGACCGACCATCTGCTGTGGCACCATGCGGCGCACACGGTCGATCTGTTCGCCTATCAAACCGGCGCCCCGATCGTGGAGGCGAAGGCGGTGCAGGGGCCTTACCATTCGACGCTCGGCATCGCGATGGACATGGGCATCCTGCTGAAAAGCGCCAACGGCGCGATCTGCACGTTGTCGCTCAGTTTCAACAACGACGGCCCCCTTGGCACCTTCTTCCGCTACATCTGTGACAACGGGACCTATATTGCGCGCTACGATGACTTGTACGACGGTAAAGACAACAAGATCGACGTCTCAAAAGTCGATGTGTCCGTCAACGGCATCGAGCTGCAGGACCGGGAGTTCTTCGCCGCCATCCGCGAAGGCCGTGAGCCGAACGCCAGTGTGGCGCAGGTATTGCCTTGTTACCGCGTGCTGCACCAGCTCGAGCAGCAGCTGACGGGCTAAGCGCCCGCCGTTTCCCGTCCCACCCTTCCTCACCAAGGAGACACGCATGAACCGCAAACGTCGGACCCTGGTTGGCGCAGCTGGCGCCGCCGCCCTGTGTTCCGCCGCCCCGTTCGCAGCGGCGCAGCAGGTCACGCTGCGCTTCCATCAAATGCTGCCGCCGCAAGCGACCATTCCCGCCCGCGCCATCGTGCCCTGGGCGCAAAAGGTTGAAAAGGACAGCGGCGGCCGCATCCGCGTGCAGCATTTCCCCAGCATGCAGCTTGGCGGCAAGCCGCCGGAGCTGTTTGACCAGGCCAAGGACGGGGTGGTCGACATCATCTGGACGGTGCTCGGCTACACGCCCGGGCGGTTCCCGAAGTCCGAGGTCTTCGAGCTGCCGTTTTCCAGTGGCCGTGCTGAGCCGGCCTCGCGTGCGTTCTGGGAGTACGTGCAGAAGAACGCGCAGGACGAATTCAAGGACGTCAAGCTAATCGCCGTGCATGTGCACGGCCCGGGCATGTTCCACAGTCTGCAGCCGATTAACAAGCTGGAGGATCTAAAGGGCATGAAAGTGCGCGGCGGCTCGCGCATGATCAACATCATGTTGGAGCAGCTCGGCGCGACGCCCGTGGGCATGCCGGTGACACAGGTGGGTGAGGCGCTGTCCAAGGGGGTGATTACCGCTACCACCATTCCCTGGGAGGTGGTGCCGGCGCTAAAAGTCGAACAGATGGTCAAGCACCACACCGGGTTCAGCGGCGACCGCGGCTTGTACACGCAGACCTTTGCGGTCGCGATGAACCGCGCTGTCTATGAGAAGCTGCCGCCGGACCTGAAGAAAGTGATTGACGACAACAGCGGCATCGAGGTGGCCGCGCTGTTCGGCCGCGCGATGGACGAAGGCGACAAGATCGGGCTGGAGGCAGCGCGCAAGCGCGGCAACAACATCGTGATGCTGGACGAGAAAGAAACCGCGCGCTGGCGCGAAGCGGCCGCCAAGACCCGCGACGTCTGGTTCAAGGAAGTCGCCGGCCGCGGCATCGACGGCCCAAAACTGGCCGCCGAGGCGGAGGCGCTGATCGCCAAGTACAACAAGCTGTAACCCTGTCCCTGGCGTGAGTTCCGCGACGACATCCGCCGCGGCATCCCTGGCGCGTGCGGTCTACGGGGCCGCGCGCGCCTTCGCGCTCTTCGGCGTGCTGGTGCTGTGCGCGCTGGCCCTGATGAGTCTGATCAGTATCGTAGGCCGGGCGTTGATCCCGTTGGGGCTGAAGCCCGTGCCCGGCGACTTCGAGCTGGTCGAAATGGGCACGGCGCTGGCGGTGTTCAGCTTCCTGCCCTGGTGCCATCTGCGGCGCGGCCACGCGGTGGTGGACCTCTTCTGGGGCACGTTTCCGCCCGCGCTGAAGCGCGCGCTGCAATTGTTCGCCGATCTGCTGATGCTAATCGTCTGGGCGCTGCTCGTCTGGCGCATGGGGGTGGGAGCGCTGGAATACCGCGCCAAGGGCGAGTTGACGTTCATCCTGCAGATGCCGATCTGGTGGGGCTATGCGCTGTCCATGGTGCCGGCTGCGCTCGGCGTGGCCGTCGCGCTGTGGCGCGTGCTGGAGTCGGCTGCGCTGGTGCCGGCGCAGGAAGGCGCGGGCGGTGGCGCCGCCCATCATTAACGATGAGTCCGCTTGAAATCGCCGCCTGGTCGTTTCCCGTGCTGCTCGCGCTGATCTTCCTGCGCGTGCCGATCGGGCTGGCGATGCTTGCGGTCGGGCTGACCGGATCCTGGCTGATCTATGGCAGCGCCGCGCCCCT
>JANWXE010000183.1 GCA_025055385.1 Burkholderiaceae bacterium
CGTTTTTGCCGCGCATCAGCCGCGCGCGCCCGCGCGCTGCGCCGCCTGCCAGCCGAGTTCGGCCAGACCGCGCGCGCGGGCGCCCGCCGCCAGCGCGTTGTCGGAGCTGGCGATGCCTTCCAGCGCGCGCTTGTACACGCCTTGCAGAATGGCGGCGATACGGAACAGGTTGTAGGCGAGGTAGAAGTCCCAGTGCTCGATGCCGCGGCGGCCGGTGCGCTCGCAGTAGCGGCGGATGTAGTCGGTTTCGGTCGGGATGCCCAGCGCCGCCAGATCGAGCCCGGCGATGCCGCGGAACTGACCGGGCGGAATGTGCCAGCTCATGCAGTGATACGAGAAGTCCGCCAGCGGATGGCCAAGGGTGGACAGCTCCCAGTCGAGCACGGCGACGATCCGCGGCTCCTGCGGATGGAACACGAGGTTGTCGAGCCGGTAGTCGCCGTGGACGATCGCGGTCTCATCTCCCGGCGGGATGTGTTGCGGCAGCCATTCGATCAGCCGGTCCATCGCCGCGATGGTTTCGGTGGCCGAAGCCTGGTATTGCTTCGTCCAGCGGGCGATCTGACGCGCGAAGTAATTGCCGGCCTTGCCGAAATCCGCGAGGCCGGCCGCGGCGACGTCCACCGAGTGCAGGCGTGCAATGACGCGGTTCATTTCGTCGTAGATCGCGGCGCGCTCGGCCGGGCTCATCTCGGGCAGCGCCTGATCCCAAAGGATGCGCCCCTCAACATGCTGCATTACGTAAAAGGCGCGGCCGATCACGCTTTCGTCCTCCACTAGCAGCAGCACCTCCGGCACCGGGATGCCGTGTCCAGCTAGCGCGCGCATGACGCGGAATTCGCGCTCGATGGCGTGCGCTGATGGCAGCAGCTTGACGGCTGGCCCAGGCTTGCTGCGCATCACGTAGCGCCGCGTCGGCGTTTGCAAAAGATAGGTTGGGTTCGACTGTCCGCCTTGGTATTGCTTGACGGTTAGTGGCCCGGCGAAACCCGCTAAGTGTTGCCGCAAGTAGTCGTGCAGCCGCTCCACGTCGAAGCGGTGCCGATCGGTAACATCTCGTAACTCGCTCATCGTTCGTTACTCCGGTGTACGCGCCCGCGTGCGTACCGACTGATAGCGTGCATACAACAATTCCATCGTCGAGGCGCGCGTGGCGGCCTGTAGCACATCAAGCGGACAATAATTAAGCACACGCAAGATGTTGTGCCTACCACCAACATCGATCACATTCAAACAACCAGGCGCTTGTTCCAAGCCGCCTAAGAAAAGTTGCTGACCAGTCAGCAGCCAAGAGATGAGCGCGCGGTTAACGCCACCGTGCAAGACCAGCAATGCTGTGTCCCAGTTTGGATCATCCAATAACTGCTGTAGCGCCGGAATCGTGCGGGCGAACAGCTCCCCGATCGTTTCCCCGCCAAGAAAACGCGTCTGCAGGGGCACGGCACCGCGAAAGGCCGATAAAAATGCCTCGCGCAGCTGCGGTTCGGGAATGGCAGCTAGGCGGCCGCCGCGAATTTCCTGCAGCTGTGGCCACTCCTCCAGCGGCACGTCGATCTTGGCGGCCGCCATTGCGTACTGCGCAGTCATACGCGTGCGTAACAGGCCGCTGCATATCACACGGTCTACCCTGACCTGAGCTTGGGCTAGCACCTGCCCAGCAGCGCGCGCTTGCGCGATGCCGGCGGCGGTCAGCGGTACATGGTCAGGATGAAGGATGCGCCCGGACTCCTCAAAATACTCAACTGCTCCATGGCGCATCAATAACAAACGTCTTCGCTCGTGCATAGCGCGCGCAGTCTACCGGGATTGCCTGCGGGCGGTCGCCTGCGGCGACAACGGAAGAAACGGGTTCAGGGAACCCCGCTTTCTTCGCGATCCTTATGCCCAGCGGCAAGAAGAATTCTTCGGAATTCGTCTAGCCAAGCCCGGTGGGCCCGATGCCCCGTATCCATTTCGCAACGAGCCTGCGCGCCATCGCAGCGGCGGTCGCGTGCTGTTTCGCCCCGCCTGCCGGCGCGTTCGGCCTCGGAGCCGCGGAACTCGAAAGCCACCTTGGGCAGCCGCTTGTGCTGCGCATACCGGTGTTCGGAGACGAAGCAGATGTGCTTGCACCACACTGTGTTCGCTTACTGCCGCAGGCCAGCAGCGATATCCCCACGCTCGGTGTAGGCCGCGTCAACCTTGAGCGTGGCCCCGCTGGCAGCACGCTGCGCATCAGCAGCTTGAAGCCAATCCAGGAGCCGGTTTTGCGCATCGTTTTGGAAGTCGGCTGTCAAACGCGCCTGCGACGCGAATTTGTCGTACTGCTCGACCCGCCGGCCGGCGACTCGTCCGCGCCGACCTTCGAGTTTGGCGCGCCCAAAATTTTGGCGATGCGGGGTCAGCCGTTGCTTGTCCACGTCCCGATTGCGGCCGGTCCCGCTCTTGAGCCACACTGTGTGCGCATCACGCGCGCAGAAGCAGTCGAGCGGCCGCATGTCCTCAGTGACCTGCGGGCGACGCTTCTGCAGGAAGATGGGCAGCGATTACTCCGCTTAGTCACTGTCGACGCAGTGCAAGACGCACGTGTGCACGTGCAGGTTGAGCTCGGCTGTGATTCACCAGTGCGTCACGCCTTTGTTTTCGCGCTCGCGCCCCCGCATGACGCAGCTGCTGCTACCCCTGAAACAACCGAGGCGGTGCCCGCAACGGCACGTTCCCCAGCACCTGCCCAACAGCGCGCCGCGGCGACTGCGCCCCCGCGGCATTCGCGCAGCCGCCTTGCTGCGCGGCCGGCGACAGCACCTTCCGTTGCAGCCGCTTCGTCCGCACCGCTCGGTATGCCGGTGGACCGGCTGATTATCGCGAAGCCAGAAGTCGTGCTCGCACCGGGAAGATCGGCTGCGGACGAAGGCGCACCCGAACTTCTCAGACAGCTCGAGGCGCTCGCCACCGAGGTTCGACGTTTGCGCGCCGAAGTGGAGGCAACGCAGATTCGCTCACGTGCGTTGGAAGCCCAGCGCGTCGGCGGCGGAGGTCTTGCCTGGGCAGCGATGCTTGCCGCCGTGCTGCTGTTTGGTGTTGGTATCCTGCTGGGCCGACGCGCGTCCCCCAGGCGCGAGGCTGCCGGGGAGGCTGCGGGCCCATGGACTCGTATCATGGGCACTGCGCGCCGTCATGATGCGGCAGACAAAGCAACGGCGAGTGCGCCTGCGGTCTATGCCGCGGTCGCTGAGCCACCGACACATGGCCCGCAAAGCAGCGCCATTCAGGTGACGGAGCTCGGTGCCACAACGCAGACGATCGGCGAACTGTACCGATCGCTCATCGCGACGCCAACACAAGCCGCGCCGCCGACAAAGGCGGAGATTGCACTGGACCTTGAGCTTGGGACAGCACGCACGACGCTGATGGCGCCGCAGACGAGGACGGAGATCGCGGTCGACATCGACTTGTCTGAGCGCAAGGCAGAACACGCAAAGCCGCAGCCCGTGCCCTCCGAGCCAGGTACCTCAGAGTTGCCGGCGATGGACACGCCGACGCAGGCAACGACTGTGCCGCTTACACGTGCGCTAGAGCTGAATCTTGATCTCAGCGTACCAGCGCATGCTGCGCCGCCGCCTAAAACCGACGGATGATCACAAAACGGCAACTGCGCTCATAGCCCTTGCAACGCGTCCACCGCGACGCTGACCCGAAGCCACGGTGCTTCAAGCCTCTGTTTCCGGTGCTTCAATTTGGCGCGCGGCTTCAGCGTGGTGGCAACATGGGCCACCGCGCGCTCCTTGTAGCTCGGCAGCGCGAGCCACGCGACGATTGCGCTGACCGCAGGGCTGATTTCAGCGAGTTAACACTCAATGGGCGATTGCGATGAGGCGAGCGCAGGCGGTGAAGCGGCAAGCGCTTGTCCTTGCTGTCCCCGCTGCGGGGACGCTCGTGCCGCCGGACTGACGCAATCCTGCCATTGTTAAGCGCCGGTGGCTTGGCACCTCGGGTGTGTTCTGCTCAGCGGTTACGCGCGCCGCGTAGTTGTGAAAATGCCCGTCAAACAGCGCGACGTGCCTAGCGTGCACTTGCCAAAGCGGGTGGGCGGCAGCGTGGGTCGTTCGGGACCCACGCGCCGTCGAATGTGGATAAGTGCGACCGTCCGTTTCTTTCGACGTCTCTGCAGTTCTTATTGGTTGGTAGGCTCCTCCAGCACGAGCAAGTTAGGCAGCTCCTACCCCGGAACGCCGAGGGCCCGAGGTTTTCTTCCCGCCAAACAGCGCCTGCAGCGGTTGCCTGCCCAGCTCGTCGCTATCGGAGGAGCTGCCTAGCAAGTCACGCAGTGTCTGCTGACGCGCTGCTAGCTACCGCGACCCCGGCGGCACGCTTACGGTAGATCTTCTTGCCGCGCCAGAAACACCATGTCATCGCCTGCGCTTGTCGTCAGCCAGGTCATTGGGATGTCCTTGAATTGCTTTTCCACCGCGCTTCGATTGCCGCCGACCTCCATCACCAGTAGGCCGCCGCGCTTCAGATGGTTGCGTGCCTCGCGCAGCACTCGGCGGATCACATCCAAGCCGTCGACCCCGCCGGCAAGAGCCAGCTTCGGCTCGTGGGTGTATTCCTTTGGTAGTCTGGCCATGCTGGCATCCGTCACATAGGGAGGGTTACACAGGATGAGGTCGTAGCGCCGTGACCCCACGGCTTCGAACAGGTCTGACTCGATGAGCCGCACGCGGTCCTGCAGCTCGTAATCCGCAACATTGCGCTGCGCGACTGCTAACGCCTCGCGGGAGATGTCGACGGCATCAACCTTGGCGGACGGAAAGATGTCGGCTGCCATGATGGCGAGCGCGCCACTGCCAGTGCACAGGTCCAGCACATCCGTGATGGCACGTGGATCCTGGATCCACGGTTCGAGGCCGTCCTTCAGTAGTTCGCCGATAAACGACCGCGGCACGATGGCGCGTGTGTCGATGTAAAACTTGTAGCCCTGCAGCCACGCTTCTTTGAGCAAATATGCGGCCGGCAACCGCTTCTTGATGCGCAGGTCGATGACCTGCAGCAGTGAGTTAATCTCGGCGTGTGTCAGATAAGCATCGAGAAATACGTCCAGGCGTTCAAGCGGCAAATGCAAAGAGCGCATGACCAGAAACACCGCCTCGTCGAACGCGTCGGCCTGTCCATGACCGAAGTGCAAGCCGGACTCGGAGAAACGCGTGACGGCGTAGCGCAGCACGTCTCGCAAGGTGCGCAGGTTAGCTTGAGCGTCGATCGACATGCGTTAGGCACGCGGCAAGGCAAGCAAGATTTCAAGAGTACGACGGTAAATGTCCTTCAGCGGCTCTAAGTCGGCCACAGCGATGTGCTCGTTAACCTGGTGAATGCTCGCATTCAGCGGGCCGAATTCCACCACCTGCGGACAGATCGTGGCGAGAAAGCGGCCATCAGAGGTACCGCCGGTAGTAGACAGCACCGGTTCGACACCGGTTGTCTGAACGATTGCGCGCCGCAGGGCATCAACCAAATCGCCTGCAGGTGTGACGAAGGGCTCTGCGCCGACGGTCCAGCGCAGCTCGTAATCAAGGCGATGTGCTCGCAGGATCGCTTCGACGCGTTCTTGCAGCCGCGGCGCCGGCGACGTCGGCGCGAAGCGAAAGTTAAAGTCAACTACGCAAACGCCCGGGATCACATTGCCCGCCCCGGTGCCGGCGTGGATATTCGACACCTGGAAAGTAGTGGGCGGGAAATTCGTATCGCCCTGATCCCAAATCTCACCGACCAGCTGCGCAAGCGCGGGTGCTAGGTCGTGGACGGGATTGCGGGCGCGCTGCGGATATGCCACGTGCCCCTGCACGCCGCGCACCGTCAGACGTCCCGACAGAGAACCGCGCCGGCCATTTTTGATCGTGTCGCCGAGCTGCTCGACCGAGGTTGGCTCCCCCACCAAGGCGTAATCGATGACTTCTCCACGCGCACGCAACGCCTCGACGACTGCGGTCGTGCCGTCTGTGGCAGGCCCTTCCTCGTCGGAGGTTAACAGCAATGCGATCGAGCCTCGATGCGTCGGGTGGCGGCAGAGAAATTCCTCGACCGCGACGACGAAAGCGGCAAGCGACGCTTTCATGTCGGCTGCTCCGCGGCCGTATAGATAGCCATCGCGCACCGTTGGCATAAACGGATCAGACTGCCAGGCCTCCCGCGGTCCGGGCGGCACAACGTCGGTGTGTCCGGCCAAGACGACCACGGGCCGATCGGTCCCGCGCCGTAGCCAAAGATTGGTCGTGCCATTACGCGACAGCGGTTCGGCAGAAAATCCCAACGGCGCCAGCCGCTGCGCGATCAGCGGCTGGCAGCCCGCGTCCTCCGGCGTCACCGAAGGCCGCGCGATAAGCTGGCAAAGCAGGTCGAGTGTCGCAGACACAGATACGGCCCTAGAGGCCGCGCATTATGGCGAAATCTAGGCGCCGCCGCCGGCTGCCCGCAGCGCCTCGGGCACCGCTTAGATGTTAAGCGTAAATTCCGAAAACGACGCCGCAGGTCGAGCCGAGGTCGACTCCGTCTTCGGGGCGTCGACGGGCGCGGCCGCTTTGCCCGCGTTATTGATCAGCCATAACAGGTTGTTCTTCGAGTCCGCTGCCGCTAGCGCGTCCTCGCGCGTGATCGCATCCTTTTTTAGCAGCACGTACAAGCTTTGCTCGAAGGTCTGGCTCTCGGGCGCTAGACTCTTCTCCATCGCTTCTTTAATCGATTGCACGTCGCCGCGCTCGATCAGCCCGGTTACATGACCGCTGTTCATCAAAATTTCTACCGCTGGCACGCGGCCACCGCGCTTGGCGCGCACGAGGCGCTGAGCGATGACCGCCTTTAACGATGCCGCCAGATCCTGGAATAACGCGGGACGGGTCTCAGGCGTGTAAAAACTGATCACGCGGTTCAACGCATGGGCGCTGTTGGTGGCATGCATTGTCGCCACCACTAAGTGGCCAGACATGGCATACGCCAGCGCCGCCGCCATCGTATCGCGATCGCGAATCTCCCCGATGAACAGAACGTCGGGGGCTTGGCGCATCGCGTTCTTCAACGCAGTTTGCAGACTCGTGGCATCGGTGCCAATTTCTCGCTGATTAATGATCGACTTCTTATTGCGGAACAGAAATTCGATGGGATCCTCAAAGGTCAAAATATGCCCAGTCGTTAGCTCATTACGATGATCGAGCATGGCGGCGATTGTGGTCGATTTGCCGGAGCCGGCGGCACCCACCACCAGGATGAGACCGCGTTTGTCCATGATCAAGTCTTTCAGGACCTCCGGCAGCATCAGGTCCTCAAGCTTCGGTACCTCGTGCGGGATATAACGGATCACGGCCGATACCGAGCCGCGCTGCATAAATGCGCTTAAACGGAAGCTGCCGACGTTTTGCACCGGAAGACCCAAGTTCAGTTCGCGCGTCTCTTCCAGTTCGCGAAACTGGGCGTCTGTTAAGCGCTCTGCAAGAAGGCTAACGATTGTTTGCGGCGACAACCGCTCTTGGCTGAGCGGCACACACACACCGTTAATCTTGATCGTGACCGGCGAGCCAACCGACAGATATAGGTCGGAAGCATTCTTCTCCGCCATGAGATGAAACAACCGTTGCAGCGTCATGGTCTGCATGCTGCCTCCTGCTACGCCGTCGTTTGATCGAGCTTACGCATGGCGGCAAACCACGAAAAGCCCTGCGATCGGCTGATTAGGGCTGCCGCGACCTTGCTTTTAACGGGCCGTGACAGCCTCCCGCAGCAACTCGTTGATGGCCGTTTTGGCGCGGGTTTGGGCATCCACACGCTTCACAATAACGGCGCAGTACAGACTATGGGAGCCGTCCTTGGCCGGCAACGAACCCGGCACGACTACCGCACCGCGTGGCACGCGACCGTAATGAATTTCACCCGTCTCGCGATCGTAAATCCGTGTGCTCGCGCCAATGAATACCCCCATCGAGATGACACAATCGTCCTCGACAATGACCCCCTCGACGATCTCGGAGCGTGCTCCGATGAAGCAGTTGTCGCCGATGATCGTTGGATTGGCCTGCAGCGGCTCCAACACGCCGCCGATGCCAACGCCGCCGGACAGGTGCACGTTTTTGCCGATTTGGGCGCAGGATCCAACCGTAGCCCAGGTGTCCACCATCGTGCCCTCGTCGACGTAAGCGCCAATGTTTACATACGAGGGCATTAGCACGACGTTGCGTGCGATGTAGGCGCCCTTACGCACCATCGCGGGCGGCACGACGCGGAAGCCGCCGGCACGGAAATCGCTTTCGCTGTAGCCAACAAACTTGCCCGGCACCTTGTCGAAGAACTGGGTGAAGCCCCCTTCAACCAGCGCGTTGTCAGACAAACGGAAGGACAGCAGGACAGCTTTCTTGATCCACTGGTGAACGATCCACTGGCCATCGCGCTTTTCGGCCACCCGCAGCTCACCGCGGTCCAACTTGTCGATGACTTCGGCGACGGCAGTGCGCACAGAGTGCGGCGCGGACGCCGGGCTAAGATGAGCACGCTCTTCCCACGCCTGCTCGATCGTTTGTTGCAGCGACATATCGGCTCCTTCTCTAATCTAACGAGGCAATTCGCTGCGCGGCCTCCATTACGTCGCTGAAGCCGGCCACCAGCGCGATCCGCACGAAACCGCGGCCAGGATTCAAGCCGTCGACCTCGCGGGCAAGGAAGCTGCCGGGCAGCACCGTGACGTGCCGCCGCGCGTACAGGTCGCGGGCGTACTCAGTATCGTCGCCGGGCGTACGTGCCCATAAATAAAATCCCGCTTGCGGCTGCTCCGTCGGTAGCCGCTGCGCCACGTACGGCGTGGCATAGGCAAACTTCTCCGCATAGAGGCGCCGATTTTCGCGGACGTGCGCTTCATCGTTCCAGGCGGCAATGCTGGCTGCCTGCACCGGCGGGCTCATCGCGTTTCCGTGATATGTTCGGTACAACAGAAACTGGCGCAGAATGCGAGCGTCGCCGGCGACGTAGCCGGAGCGCAGCCCAGGCACGTTGCTGCGCTTGGACAGACTGCCGAAAGACACCAGACGGGCGTAGTCGTGAAGTCCCAGCAAACGAGCCGCCTGCAAGCTTCCAAGCGGCGGTTGCTTCTCGTCGAAGTAGATTTCCGAGTAGCACTCGTCGGCAGCGACAATGAAGCCGTGCCGCGCGGACAACTCAAAAAGCAGCTGCCATTCATCAAGCCGCAACACGCGTCCTGTCGGGTTGCCGGGTGAGCAAACATAGACCAGCTGTACTTGCGCCCACTCGCTCGCCGTAAGGCGCTCAAACGGCATGCGAAAGCCATCCTCCGGGACTGTCGACAGGTAAAGCGGGCGGGCCCCAGCCAGCAACGCCGCCCCCTCGTAGATCTGATAAAAGGGATTTGGTAGCACGACGCGCGCTGGCCGCGTGCGGTCGACAACAGCTTGTGCCAGTGCAAATAAGGCTTCGCGTGTACCGTTGACAGGCAGGACCTGCGTGGCCGGATCCACCGGGGCGCCAAAGCGCCGGCCAATCCAGGCCGCTATGGCTTCGCGCAGCGCGGTCGAACCGACCGTGGCCGGATAAACAGATAGCCCGTCAAGCGCTTGCACGAGCGCGGCACGCACAAGCGGCGGTGTCGGGTGCTTCGGCTCACCGATTGACAAATCAATCGGTGGTAAACCGGTCGGGGGTTTCAGGTCCGCGAACAGAGCGCGCAGCCGCTCAAACGGATACGGCTGCAATTGCTGCAGATCCGGATTCATGTCGAGCGCCCGCCCATTGGATTTGCCGGCGCAAAGCGCGGCAATTCCACGTACGGCGCCGGCTTCCAACCGCGCTTGCGGTGCTCAGCGACGACGGTCGTGAAAATGCCGCCACGGACGTACCAGCGTGCAGTCACCCGCAGGAAGCGCGGGGCCAGCGCCTGCACCAAGTCGTCCACGATACGGTTGGTGACGGCTTCATGAAAGGCACCCTCGTCCCGATACGACCACATATACAGCTTGAGGCTCTTTAATTCGACGTTGCGCCGGTCCGGGATGTAGTCAATTACGATCGTCGCAAAATCCGGCTGCCCTGTGAGCGGGCATAGGCACGTGAATTCCGGCACCTCAATGTGGATGTAATAGTCGCGCTCAGGGGTCGGATTGGGAAACGTCTCGAGTTGCTTCGACGGGCGCGAAGGCATGCAGACATGCTTAACTGGTTAAAGAAACAGGGAAAGTTATCATAGAAATGAAAGTCATCGCGTTGGGCGCGCGCTGATGCGCGCACTTGCCTTTGTGGAACATCAAACAGTGCGTCTGCGACAGATCAAACTGGCAGGTTTTAAGTCGTTCGTCGATCCCACTCACATCGAAGTGCCAGGAAACTTGGTGGGGGTCGTCGGCCCCAACGGTTGCGGCAAGTCCAACGTCATCGACGCCGTGCGCTGGGTGCTCGGTGAAAGCAAAGCCGCTGAACTGCGCGGTGAGTCGATGCAGGACGTAATCTTCAATGGCTCGGCCAACCGCAAACCGGCCGGGCGCGCCAGCGTCGAACTGGTATTTGACAACAGCGACGGACGGTTGGGCGGGGAATGGGGTCGCTTCACCGAGATATCCGTCAAGCGCGTACTTACACGCGACGGGGCCTCCAGTTACTACATCAATAACCAAACCGTTCGCCGGCGGGATGTACAGGACATGTTCCTCGGCACCGGCCTAGGGCCGCGCGCATACGCGATCATCGGCCAGGGAATGATCACGCGCATTATCGAGGCCCGGCCGGAGGAGCTGCGCGTTTTCTTGGAGGAGGCCGCCGGTGTCTCAAAATACAAAGAGCGGCGGCGTGAGACCGAAAACCGTCTAGCAGACACGCGTGACAACTTAACGCGCGTGGAAGACATTCTGCGCGAACTGGATAACCAGATCGCCCATCTGGAGCGGCAGGCTGAGGTAGCGCGCCGCTATCACGAGCTTAAACGTCGCCACGATGAGACCCAGCAGCTGTTGTGGCTGACGCGCAAGCGCGATGCCGCCGCTGAGCAGGAGCGCCTAATACGCGAGATCGAGTGCCAGCAGGTCGCGTTGGAAGCGCATATGGCACAGTTGCGCGCCGCCGAGCGGCGCGTGGAAGAGCTGCGGGCAGCTCATCTGCAGGCCGCCGACCGCGCGCACGCGGTCCAGGCTGAGACCTTGAAAGTCGAGGCCGAGATCGCCAAGCTGGAGTCGGAAATACGCATGATCGCCGACGCGCGCGCGCGCTTACGCGCGCAGGTCAAGACGCTGGCGGACACACGCGCTCGCCGGCTGGAGGAGATGAACGCCCTACAGGACCGGGCAGTTGAACTTCAACAGCAGCAGCAACGGCTGAGCGCCGAGTTGGTTGCCGCCAGCGAGCGCTGCGCCGCGCATGAAAAGACGTTGCCCGCGTTGGAGGAGGCCTACCATGCCGCCCGGGAGGGCTTGGCAGCCGCCCGCGCGGAGGCGGCACTGGCCGAGCAAGCGATTGAAGGCCTCGGTGCACAGATGCACGCGCTGCAGCGCCAGCTGGCTGCTCTGGCCCAGCGGCGAGAGCGCTTCGAAGAAGAACGCGAACGACTCGGCGCGCCTAACGAAGGGCAGCTTGCTGAGCTGCAGGCCAGCGCGCAACGCTTGCAGACCGAAGTAGAAACACTTAGTCATCAGCTGCACGCGGCCGAGGCCACACTGGCGCAACTGCAGCAGACTCACAAGGAGGCGCTGCGGGCAAGGACGCGTGAAAGCGAAGCCTTGTCGCGCCTTGAGGCGCGGGCTGCTGCGCTGCGGGAGGTCCTTTCCAATTTGGAAGCTGACGAGCGCCTCGATCCATGGCTAAGAAAACAGGGTTTGGAGGGCTTGCCGCGGCTATTCAAGCGGCTGCGGGTTGAACCCGGCTGGGAGGTCGCCGTCGAAGCGGTACTGCACGAACGTTTGCAAGCAGTTGAAGTCAGCCGGTTGGATACGCTGGCTGGCCTGGCAAGTGATTTGCCGCCAGCGCGCGTCGCTTTCTTCTCGGCAACGGGCGCGCTGCCAAACGATGCAGCGCCTGCAACGGGGCTGGTGCCGCTTGCCGACCGTGTGCGTGGATACGATGTCGCATTGGCGGCCGTGCTGCGCGACTGGTTGCATGGTACCTATGTGGCCGACGATCTTGTGCAAGCGCTAGCGCGGCGCGAGCAGCTGCCGCCTGGGGCACAGTTCGTGGTCCCCGCCGGGCACCGCGTTAGCCGCTATGGTGTGCGCTTTTATGCCCCGGATGACCGTCAGGCAGGGCTGCTGGCTCGCCGGCGCGAACTAGAGAACCTCGAGCGAGAGGTGAAGGCCCAGAAACTGCTGCTGGAGCAAGCGACCGACGCACTGATGCGCGTGGAAGCGCGGTTGCGAGCTGCGCAATCGGATGTGGACGAGACGAGGCAGGCGCTGGAGCGCACGCGCTCACAATGGCATACGACGCAGCTGGATGCCGTGCGCATGCAGGAGATGGTCGCACGCGTGCGCCTGCGCAGCGGACAGCTCGACGCCGAGTTGGCAGAGGTGCGCTCCCAGGAGCGTGAATTGCAAGCGCAGTACGGCGAGCTAGAGAAACGCTTCCAAGAGGTGGATGCTAACCTCGCCGCGCGTCAGCAAGCGCAGGAGCACGCTCGGCAGGCTTACGAAAGCGCCGACGAGGCGAGCCGAGCAGCACGGCAAGAGGCGCAGCGGCTTGCCGCTGAGCGGCAGCGTGTTGAATATGAGCTGGCCGCCACCCAGCAGCGCGCAATTGACCTTGAGCAGGCATTGTCGGCGGCGCGCGCAGAGGTGCAGCGGTTGGCTCGCGATATCGAAACCTCCGAGCTGGAAGCCGCGAAGCTGGACGACTCCGCTGCCCGCGCTGGTCTACAGGAGTGGCTGCAGCGGCACACGCAGATGCAGGAGCGCCTGCGTGAAGCGCGCAGCGCGCTCGATGACCTCGCGCAGCAAGTGCGGCGCGCCGACGAAGAGCGCCTGCTGCTAGAGCGCGAGGTATTGCCGAAACGCGAGCGCATTGCGGATCTGCAGCTCAAAGAGCAAGCGGTGCGGTTGGTGTTCGAACAATACGCGCAGCTGCTGGCGCAGTCGCAGGCCGACGAAGCAGCGCTAGCTGCGCGTCTGCAGTCAGACGTGCGTGCGCATGCGTTGCAGAACGAGATCAATGCGCTGGCGGAGCAAATCGCTACGCTGGGAGCCGTGAATCTAGCAGCGCTCGATGAGTTGAATGCAGCGCGTGAGCGCAAGGGTTTTCTGGATGCGCAATCCGCCGATCTGAAAGCAGCGATCGCGACGCTGGAGGACGCCATTCGACGGATTGACCGTGAGACGCGTCAACTGCTGCAACAAACCTTCGATCAGGTCAACGCGCATTTTGGTGAGCTATTTCCGCGCTTATTTGGCGGTGGTGAGGCGAAGCTGATCATGACCGGCGATGAAATCCTAGATGCCGGCGTGCAGGTCATGGCGCAGCCGCCCGGCAAACGCAATAGCACAATCCATCTGTTGTCGGGCGGTGAGAAAGCGTTGGCTGCCACCGCCCTGGTGTTCGCCTTGTTTAAGCTGAATCCGGCACCGTTCTGTTTGCTCGATGAGGTCGACGCACCGTTGGACGACGCAAACACCGAGCGCTTCTGCGACTTGGTGCGCTCGATGAGCAACAACACCCAGTTCTTGTTTATTACGCACAACAAGATCGCGATGGAGATGGCCGAGCAGCTGATCGGGGTCACGATGCAGGAGCAAGGCGTGTCGCGGATCGTGGCGGTAGATATTGGTGAGGCGCAGCGGCTCGCCGCCGAGGCGGTGTAGGACGGCGCCGATGAGCGACCTGCACTTGGCGCTGCTACTGCTAGCGGCCGTCGTGCTGGTCGCGCTTTATGGCTATAGCAAATGGCAAGAGCGGCAGGCCCTTAAGCGGTTGCAGCGTCTACGCAACGGCGTGGACGATGCTTTGCTCACCGCGATGCCCGCGCCTGCACCGCAACGGATCGAACCGCGGCTAGAGCCAGGGTTCGGACAGTCGGCCGCTGAGCCGGCTGCTGGTGCGCCGCCGGCGGTCATGTCCGAGCGGGGCCGCGCAGCGGTCTGGGTCGAGGATCCGTTGCTCGACTGTGCGCTTGAAGTGCGCTGCATGCGTGCGGTCGACGGCGTGGCGGTGCTGGAGGCCGTCGCAGCGCTACAGCGGAACCAGTTTGTGCTGCCTGTGTTTGTCGCCGCCTGGGATGCGCGTGCGCAGCAGTGGGTCCAGGCAGACCGCTTTGGCTTCTATACGGAGCTGTTGGTAGCCATTCAGCTAGCCACCCGGCGCTTCGCCCTCAATACAGCCGAGGCCTCGCACTTCTTTACCGCTGTACAACAGCTTGCGTTGACACTGGAGGCTGACGTCGATTTGCCTGAGGTGGCGCAGGTGGTCGCCGCCGCCGAGGCTTTGCGTGCCACCTGTGCGCGCTTCGACGTACAGATTGGCCTAACACTGCGACCGCGCGCCGAAGGACCGCTTGCCACGCAGGTGGCGACGGCGGCTGCCCGTGCTGGCTTAGTCCCGGCGGGCGCAGGTCGCTGGGAGCGACGCGTCGATGAGGCGCCGCTGTTCATGTTGACGCGCGATCGCACTGGCCGCCTGGCCCTTGAAATGGATGTGCCACTGGCGCCAATTGCCGCGCAGCCACTGCGCGCGATGTTTGAGACCGCACAGATACTGGCCGCCGATCTAGGCGCCGACATCGTGGATGACAATGGCGTGCCTGTCGATGCCGCGGCGCTTGCCATCGTCGAAACGCAGCTGGAAAGTTTGTACGAACAGATGCGCCAAAGTGGCATTGAACCCGGGTCCCTGCGAGCGCGCCGCTTGTATGCCTGACACCGTTCCACCGCAGATAGCCGAACGCGCGCGCTGGCTGCGCGAGGAAATCGAGCGCCACAATTACAACTACTATGTGCTGGACCGGCCGACCATTCCGGACGCTGACTGGGATCGCCTTTTTGCCGAACTGCGCGCGCTAGAAGCGCAGTATCCGCAGCTCGCCACGCCGGACTCACCTACGCAGCGCATCGGTGCGCCGCCGCGGGCTGATCTGGCAGCAGTACGCCACGCGGTACCGATGCTGTCGATCCGAAGCGAGACCGATGCGACCGCGCAAGCGGCATACGCTTTCGATGCCCGGATCCGGCGCGAGCTTGGGTTGAGCGTGAAAGATCCGCCGGTGGAGTACTCGGCCGAGCTGAAATTCGACGGCCTGGCAATCAATCTCCGGTACGAAGAAGGCGTTCTGGTGCTGGGTGCGACACGCGGTGATGGCATGACCGGGGAGGACGTCACCGCCAATGTGCGCACAATTCGCCAAATCCCGTTGCGTCTGCATACGCCTCAGCCTCCACCCGTGGTGGAGGTGCGCGGTGAGGTTTTCATCCGGCGCGAGGATTTCGAGCGGTTGAACGCGCAATTGCAGGCCCAGGGTGAAGCGCCCTACGTGAATCCCCGCAATACCGCCGCCGGTTCAGTGCGGCAGCTGGACCCGGCCGTCACCGCGCGGCGGCCGCTGTCGTTCTTCGCGTATGGCATTGGGGAGGTGGTGGGTTGGGAACTACCGCCTACGCACAGCGCGTTACTGGATCAGTTGGCGCGCTGGGGCGTACCGGTCAACGATTTGCGCGCAGTCGTGTACGGTGGGCAGGGGCTCGCAGCGTACTACCAGCGCATTATCACGCTGCGGCAGCACCTACCGTTCGATATTGATGGCGTGGTTTATAAGGTTAACGCACTTGCCTGGCAGCAGCGGCTCGGTTTTGTCACGCGCGAGCCGCGCTGGGCCTGTGCGCACAAGTTTCCCCCACAGGAGGCAACGACCACCGTGCTAGACATCGAGGTGCAGGTCGGGCGCACTGGCGCGATCACCCCGGTGGCACGGCTGGCACCCGTGTTCGTCGGCGGCGCCACGATCACCAACGCCACGCTACACAATGAGGACGAGGTCCGTCGCAAGGACGTGCGCATTGGCGACACCGTGATCGTGCGCCGCGCCGGTGACGTCATCCCCGAGATTGTCGGTGTGGTGCTAGAGCGCCGCCCGCCGCACACGCAGCCGTTTCGCATGCCGAGCCGATGCCCTGTCTGTGGGTCGCGCATTGAACGGCCCGAAGGCGAGGCCGTCGCCCGCTGCACCGGCGGCCTGTACTGCCCGGCACAGCGCAAGCAGGCGCTGCTGCATTTTGCCAGCCGGCGCGCCCTCGATATTGAAGGGTTGGGCGAAAAGCTGGTCGACCAGCTGGTCGACAGTGGTCTCGTGCGGGATCCATCGGATCTATTCAAGCTTGACGTGCCCACGCTCGCGGCACTGGAACGCATGGGCGAGAAATCGGCCGCCAACTTGGTGGCGGCGATCGCGCGCGCCAAGGAAACGACCCTGGAGCGCTTCATCTACGCGCTCGGTATCCGGCACGTGGGCGAATCGACGGCGCGCGACCTGGCGCGCCACTTCGGTTCGCTCGACGCCTTAATGGCGGCCGACGAAGCGGCGCTGCTTCAGGTGCCGGACGTCGGGCCGGTGGTTGCCGCTTCGATCCTCCGCTTCTTTGCCGAACCGCAGAACCGGCAAGTCATCGGCAAGCTGCGCGCCGCCGGCTTGCGCTGGCCCGAGGGCGGTCCGCAGTCGGCGCGCGCGTGCGGGCCGCTGACTGGCAAGACTTTCGTGCTGACGGGAACACTGCCGGGAATGACACGGCAGGAGGCCGCCGCCCGCATTGAGGCCGCCGGCGGTAGGGTCTCGGAGACTGTCTCAAAGAAGACGGACTACGTCGTCGCTGGCGCCGATCCGGGCAGCAAGTTATTGCGGGCCCGCGAGCTGGGCGTGCCGGTGCTGGACGCCGAGGCCTTCAAACGCTTACTGGAGGGATAAGAATGTACGCGATCATTGGGGGCAGCGGGCTAGCCAAGCTGTCAGTACTGCAAGAGCCCCGCCGACAGGTCATGCGCACCCCGTATGGCGAGCCCTCGGGGGCCCTGACGTTCGGTAAGCTAGGCGGCCGCGACGTCGTCTTCCTCGCGCGGCATGGCTACGGACACACGATTGCGCCGCACGAGATCAATTACCGCGCCAACATCTGGGCGCTGCGGGAGCTGAAGGTGGAAGGCGTCATTGGGGTGGCCACGGTCGGCGGCATTCGCGACGATCTGACGCCGGGGACGCTGGTCGTTCCAGATCAGATTATCGATTACACCTATAGCCGTAAGAGCACCTTCTTCGAAGGCGCCGATGCGCCGGTGACGCACATCGACTTCACGCAGCCGTATGCGGCGCGTCTGCGGCAGGCGCTGCTGGCGGCCGCACGCGCCTGCGGCGAGCCGGTCGTTGACGGCGCCACCTATGCCTGCACGCAGGGGCCGCGCCTGGAGACGGCCGCAGAGATCCAGCGCATCGCCCGCGACGGGGGTCATATCGTCGGCATGACTGGTATGCCAGAGGCGGCCTTGGCGCGCGAGGCCGGGCTCGACTATGCGGCGCTAGCGGTGGTTGTGAACCACGCCGCTGGCCGCGGCGACAGCCGCGAGCGCATTGCGCTAGATGCGCTGCAGACCGTGATGGAGCAGACAGTGGCGCGCGCGGTGCGCATCATCGAGGCGCTGCTGCGGGGGCTGCCATGATCCGGCCGATCCTGCGCATGGGAGATCCACGCTTACTGCGCGTGGCCGAGCCGGTACGCGACTTCGGCAGCGCGGCACTGCAGGCCTTGATCGCTGACATGTTCGACACGATGCGGGCGGCAAATGGCGCCGGCCTGGCAGCGCCGCAAATTGGCGTGCCGCTGCGGGTGGTGATTTTCGGCAGCGCCGATCCTGCCGCGCGCAATCCGCGTTATCCCGACGCGGATCCGGTTCCGCAGACGGTGCTGATCAATCCGGTGCTTCAGCCGCTGTCGGAAGAAATGGTGGAAGGCTGGGAGGGCTGCCTGTCGGTGCCAGGCCTGCGCGGGCTGGTGCCGCGCTACCGCCGGCTGCGGTACACCGGCCTGGATGACCAGGGGCGGCCGATCGACCGCACGGTGGAGGGCTTCCACGCCCGCGTCGTGCAGCACGAGGTCGATCACCTGGACGGCATCCTGTATCCGATGCGGATGCGGGATTTAAGCCGGCTCGGCTTCACGGACGTGCTGTTTCCGGGGCTGACCGACGCCGCCGAGGACTGACCGCCGTCGGCGGCCGCCCCACGTCACGGCTGGAGCGCCTCCAGCAGATCGCTTTCGAGCTGCAACTGCCCGCGCGGCGATTCGAGCGCGGCGCCGTCGATCAGGAACACGTCCTCGACACGCTCGCCTAGCGTGGCTATCTTCGCGGTGTGCACGTTGACGCCGTGCCGCGCCAGCACGCGCGCGATCGCGTACAGCAGGCCTACCCGGTCGGTGGCGGTAATCTGCAGCAGATAATGGTCCCCCCGTTCGTCCGGCGACAGGTACACGGACGGCGTAACCGGGAAGTGGCGCGACTGACGCGACAGCCGGCCCTTGACCGGCTCGTGCAAGGGGCGCGCCTGC
>JANWXE010000049.1 GCA_025055385.1 Burkholderiaceae bacterium
CGCGGGCCGGCCGCGCATCGAAGCGTTACGCGACATGGCCGAGCGCTTGGACTTCGGCCCGATTACCAGCCTGGTGAGCGCGCTCGTGCAGGGCGAGCTGATGGGCAGCAGCCTCGGTCCGATTCTGCGCGCGCAGTCGGAACAGCGGCGCAGCGAACGCTTCCAGCGTGCAGAGAAGCTGGCGATGGAGGCGCCGGTCAAGATGCTGGGGCCGCTGATCCTGTGCATCTTCCCCTGCACCTTCATTGTGATCGGTTTTCCGATCGTGGTGAAGTTTCTGACCTCGGGCATCTGACGATGGGGGCCCCGGATCGACAGGGAGACGACGGGCCGGAGCTGCGCGTCAGTGTCGCCTGCGGCTTTCTGCGCCGGGCATGCGGACTGCTGTTTCGCCAACCGCTGAAGCCGAACGAAGCGCTGCTGCTGCCGCGCTGTCATGCGATCCATACGTTCGGCATGCGGTACGCGATCGATGCGATCTTTCTCGATCGAGAGGCGCGCATCCTTGCGGTCAAGCACGTCAAGCCATGGCGCTTGGCGGCGCGAGCGGACGCGGTGGCGGTGCTCGAGATGCTAGCGGGGCAAGCGCGCGCGTACGGCATCGAACCCGGCAAGCGCGTCAGCGCACTGCGCCCCTACCTGTTACGTAACTGGGCGACGATCGACGCCTGAGGCCGCCGCCGTTCAGGCTCCCGCCGCGAGCGCAATCGCGCCGCAGTCGGCAAGCGCAGCAATCTGCGCATCGCTGTAGCCGGCCTCCCGCAGCACCTCGCGCGTATGCTCGCCGAGCAGCGGCGCCGGGCGCTCGATCGCCGTCGGCGTGGCGGAGAAATGCAGTGGACAGCCGAGCGCCTGCGTGCGTCCGGCCTGTGGATGATGAAGCGCCACGACCATGCCGCGCGCTTGCGTCTGCGCGTGCTCGAGCGCCTCGCCGATCGAATGCACCGGCCCCGCCGGCACGCCGGCGGCATCGAACGCCGCGATCCATTCGGCTCGAGTCCGCGTGGCGAGCACCTCGTTCATCAGTGTCACCAGCACCTCGCGGTTGCGCAGGCGGTCACTGTTGGTGCGAAAGCGCGGGTCATCGCGCCATTCTCGATGTCCAAGCACCTCCGTGATGCGCTCCCAATTGGCCTGGTTGGCGCCGCCGATGTTCAGCCATCCATCCTTAGCCCGGAACGCCTGATATGGGGCGGTCAACACATGCGCGGAACCGCTCGGACCCGGCGACTCGCCGGTGGCGAAGTAGATGGCGGCGTGCCAGTACGTCTGCTGCAGCGCCGCCTCCAGCAGCGAGGTGTCGACGATCTGCCCCTGCCCGGTTCTCAGCTTGTGCGCGTAGGCGGCGCAGATACCCGCGGCGGCGAGGATGCCGGCGTTAATATCGGCCACGGGATTGCCGGTTTTCAACGGCGGGCCGCCCGGTTCGCCGGTGATCGACATCAGGCCGGCGAAGCCCTGCGCGATCAGGTCGAAACCACCTCTGTCCGCGTATGGGCCGGTGCGGCCGTAGCCGGAGATCGCGCAGTAGATCAGCCCCGGATTCGCCTGGGCCAGTACGTCGTAGCCAAGCCCCAGCTTCTCCAGCGTGCCGCGGCGGTAGTTTTCGATCAGCACGTCAGCGTCCTTCACCAACCGCAGCAGCACCTCGCGGCCCTGCGGGTGTTTGAGGTTGAGCGCGATGCCGCGCTTGTTGCGGTTCAGCATGAGGAACGGTGCGGAGACGCCATTGACGCGGGGCTCCGCATAACCGCGGGCATCGTCGCCGCCGGGCAGCTTCTCCACCTTAATGACGTCTGCTCCCATGTCGGCGAGCATCATTCCCGCAGTCGGCCCGGCCATGATTTGCGCCAGCTCCAGCACCCGCATGCCGGACAGCGGCCCGCTTCTCTTTTTTTGCTGATCCACAGCGTTTACCTGCCTACGAAGCGCGGCTTTTCCTTGGCAAGGAAAGCGCGGTAGCCGATGCGAAAGTCCTCGGTGTCGAAACAATCGAAGCACTCATCCATTTCGGCATCAGTCAGCGGCCTCGGGTCGGCCAGGCGACGCGCGAATT
>JANWXE010000102.1 GCA_025055385.1 Burkholderiaceae bacterium
ACATAGTGCGCATCGCGCAGGAAGTTCTGCGAGAAACGCCTGCGCGGCCGGTGCCTCAAGCCGCCTGCCTCTGCGCCAGTTCGACCGCCAAGGCGAGCGCGGCGCGCAGGCTGCCGGCGTCGGCCCGCCCGCTGCCGGCCAAATCGAGCGCGGTGCCGTGATCGACCGAGGTGCGGATGAACGGCAGCCCGAGCGTGACGTTGACCGCGCGCCCGAAACTGGCGTACTTCAGCGGCGCCAGTCCCTGGTCGTGGTACATGGCCAGGATGGCGTCGAAGCGCTGCGCCTGCTGCGGCACGAACGCCGTGTCGGCCGCAAGCGGCCCCGTCAGGTGCAGGCCGCGCGCGCGCAGCCGTGCGATGGCCGGGGCGATGACCTCGATTTCCTCCCGCCCGAGGTGACCGCCCTCGCCTGCGTGCGGATTCAATCCGCAGACGGCGATGCGCGGCGCGGCGATGCCGAATTTCGCCTGCAGCTCGGCGTGCAGGATCTGCAGGGTGCCCATCAAGCCCTCGACCGACAGCGCGCCCGGCACCTGGGCAAGCGGCAGATGCGTGGTCGCCAGCGCCACGCGCAGGCCGCCGCCAACCAGCATCATCACCACCTGCGCTGCGCCTGCCTTCTGCGCCAGGTACTCGGTGTGGCCGGAAAACGGAATGCCCGCGTCGTTGATCACGCTCTTCTGCACCGGCGCGGTAACAATCGCCGCATATTCGCCGCTCAGCGCGCCGTCTACGGCACGGTCCAGCAGCGCCAGCACGTATTGGGCATTGCGCGGATCGGGACGGCCTGGGCAAACCGGCGCCGCCAGCGGCACATGCTCGATGCGCGCCGGTGCACGGGCGCCGCGCAGCAGATTGCGGTCACCGATTAAGTCAATTTCGACCCCGGCAGGCACGGCATCTAAAGCTGCCAGAGCAATTTCCGGACCGATGCCCGCCGGCTCGCCGGTGGTCAGTGCCAGCCTCAAAAATCCTCCAGCTTCAGCTCCACGTAGGTACGATCACGCAGTTGCTGTAGCCATTCCAGGTAGGCTTCATCCGCCTTGCGTTCGCGCAGCGCCTGCCGCGCCGCTAGGCGGCTGCGCTCAAGCGGCGATTCTTCGGTGCGGCGCTCCAGCACCTGGATCAAATGCCAGCCAAAGGGGGTCCTTACCGGTTCACTGACGGCACCAATGTCCAACGCGTTCATCGCGCGCTCAAACTCCGGCACGGTATCACCGGGATAAACCCAGCCTAGGTCGCCACCGCGCGTGGCGCTCGGATCCACCGAGTGCAGGCGCGCCAGCTGCCCGAAGTCTTGGCCCCCCTTGGTGATGCGCTCACGCAGGTCGTGCAGGCGCCGCAGCACGTCGGGCTCCGGCGTGTTCTCGGAGACGCGCAGCAGGATATGCCGCACGCGCGTCTGCTGCACCGGCGCGCCGACCAGCTTGGCCTGCACCGCCGAGCGCTTGCCGAGCAGCTTCAACACATGAAAGCCGCCAGCGCTGCGCACCACCGGGCCTAGTTCGCCGGGTTTCAGATCCTTGACCGCTTCCAGAAATAGCGTCGGCAACCGCTCGGCGGTGCGCCAGCCGAGCTCGCCGCCTGCGAGCGCCTCCGGCGCGTTCGAATAACTGGCCGCTAGGCGCGCGAAATCGGCCCCAGCCTGCGCCTGCGCCAGCAGCTCCTGCGCGCGGCGTCGCACCGACTCGATCGTTTCGGCGGAGGCATTTTCGGGCACGCGCAGCAAGATATGCGCGATGTTGTACTCGACTGCGTCGCTTGCCACGCCCGCCTGCTCGGCCAAGAAGTTGTCGATTTCGCTGTCGCTGACCTGAATGCGGCTGTCCACCTCACGGTCGCGCAGGCGATTCAGAATGATGTCGTCGCGCACTTCCTCGCGGAAGCGCGAAAACGTCACGCCCTCGCGCTGCAGCCGCTCGCGCAGCTGCGACACGGTCAGTCCGTTCTGTTCGGCAATGCGCGCGATCGCCGCGTTGACCGTGGCGTCGTCCACACGCACGCCGGTTTCGCGCGCCAACTGCAGTTGCGCGCGATCGAGGATCATGCGCTCGAGCACCTGGCGCGCCAGCACTGCGCGCGGCGGTGGCGCGATGTTCTGGCGCGCAAGCTGCTGCTCGGCGATCGCCAGCCGGCTGCGCAACTCATAGGCCGTAATGACCTCGTCGTTGACCACCGCCACCACGCGATCAAGCGTACGGACCTCGCGGCCCCCCCCAGCGGCGGCCATCTGTGCCCGTGCCGCCGCCGGCACGCCAACTAGGACAACCGAGACAAGCGCGGCGACGGCGCCGCGGACCGCAGACTGCATGGTTTACTCGTAGACGTCGTAGCGCCCCGGCTGGCGGGGCGGCGGGTTGATGACTTGGTAGCCGGGAATGTTACGCCGCAGCTGCTCGACCGGACTGGTGCCGACACTGGCCAACCCGTTGAGCTCCAATTGCAGAAACACTGAGGTCGTTGCCGTCTGCGTAGTGGTCACAAAGCGCTGGCCCACGATGCGCAGCAGCCAACAGTCGGCCTTGTACTCGAAGCCGCCCAGCGTCTCGACCCAGCGCTGGTCGCGCAGCGAATAGTTCGCCCGCGCCACCCCATATAGACGCGCGGACAGTGGCCACTGGGCGGCGAGGTCCACCTGCCGCAGTTCGTCGATCTTGTACCGGTAGGCGGCGCTCACCACCGACGCCGGCGCCGGCTGCCAGCGCAGCGCAGCCGACAGCCGCACGATCTGCTTCTGCAGCGTGGAGTGCTGCAACGCCACGTCCGCCACCCAATGGCGGGCGAGCGAGCCCGAGAGCGCAAACAGCAGGTCGGATTCGGTGTCCTCGCGCGGCGCTCCCCCCGGGAGCGTCACCCGCTGGCTGGAGAAGTAATAGCGCTGGCCGATGGCCGCGCGCAGACGCTCGGCGCCGCTGGCAGGGTCGAAGACGCGGCCCACCAGCGCCGCGGTCAGCTGGTTCGCTTCACCGATGCGGTCGCCGCCGACGAAGATCTGCTCAGTGAACAGTTGCGCGAAGTTGAAATCCGCCAGCGCGCTGTCGAAATTCGGCAGCCGCGACTGGTCGCGGTACGGTACGTAGGCGTAGTACAGCCGCGGCTCCAACGTCTGCACGCTCGGTGCGCCAAAGAAAATGCGGCCCTCGCGCTCAAAGACCAAGCCGGTGTCCAGCGACGCCAGCGGCAGGCTGCGCCTCGGGCGCCGATCGTCCGGATGTAGGCTGCCGTCAAGCACATAGGCGGTGTAGTGCCATTGCAGCTTCGGCACGACGAACCAGCCGGGCGCCACCAGCGGATACGACAGCACCGGATTGACGATCGTGCGCTGGCCGTTTTCCAGCGTCGGATGCACAAAGCGCGTCGTCTCGACGTTCAGAGCGACGTCGGCCCCGTACCAGTCGTAGCGACTCGAGGACAGCGTCAGCTGCGGCACCCGCTCGTAGGGCTTCACAATGGGCGCAAGCGGATCCTGCAGGGTTTGATTGCGGGAGACACGCAGCGCGCCCGAAACGTAGGGGCGGTGGTAGGCGACAAACGCCTCCTGCGGCAGCACCGCCTGCGCGGCACTGACGATGGTGCGCCCGAAATCGGCGAAGAAGCGGTCGTCAGAGACACGGTTGAAATTTAGACCGGCCGTCACGCCGCTGAAGTTCGCATACTCAGCCCGCACCGATAAGTTATCGCGCATGGTGCCGGTGGCGGTATCGCGCGGGAGGTTGTCATAGCCAATGCGGCCGCGCAGCGTCGGTTCGAGAAAGCGAAACTCGTTCTGCAGCAGGACCCCGCGCCGGCTCATCACGCGCGGCGCAATCGTCAAGTCCCGGTTCGGCGCAATATCCCAGTAGTACGGCACGGTCACCTCAGCGCCGAGTGCGCTGTTGATCGCAAAACCAGGCGTCAGCAGTCCGCTGCGGCGCCGATCGCCAAGTGGAAATTGAAGGTACGGTGAGGCCAGGATCGGCACGCCCTGGAAGTACAGGGTTGCGCCGCGCGCCACCGCCAGTTCCTCGGCGCGGTCGATCTCCAGCCGGTTGGTGCGCACCCACCAGGCATCGTCGCCCGGGGCGCACGCCGTGTAGATCGCCTGCTCGGCGCGCACGCGGTCGCGGTCGAGAAACTCGATCAACTGCGCGCGGCCGCGGCCCTGACGCGGCGCGTAGGAGAAACTCGCCTGCGGCATCTCGCCGCGCGCGGCATCGACGAAGAAGCGCAGCGACGGGCCCGTAAAGACCGTGCCGTCGCGGAACACGCGTGCGTTGCCCTCGATCTGGACCTCGTCGGT
>JANWXE010000132.1 GCA_025055385.1 Burkholderiaceae bacterium
CGCGCAGGCTGTCGATGCTCACCACGACGAGATCGCTGCCGGCGCCGACGAACGGGTTGCCATCCTTGGCGTCGCTACCGGTCACGATCTTGAACTGCAGATGGAAAAGCTTGTGCAGTTCACGGTACCAGTTGCCCACCAGGCCGGCCGGCGCCACCACCAGGACGCGGCGAATCCTCCTGCGCGTCAGGCTTTCGCGAACGTAGAGGCCGGTCATGATCGTCTTGCCGGCCCCCGCGTCATCGGCCAGCAGGAAGCGCAGGCGATGCTGGGGCAGCATGCGCTGGTAGACCGCAATTCGCTGATGGGGTAGCGGGTCGATCTCACTGATCTCGGTAGCGAATGCGGGGTTGAACAGATGTCCGTAGGACAGGCGCTCTCCCTCGACCAGCACTCGCAGCGCGTTCGCGTCCCCGAGGAAATCGAGCCGGGGCGTCGCTTCGTGAGCGTCTCCCGACGGCTCGTTTCCGCTGGCCTTGAGCGAATCAGCCCCGCGGGCCTCGGACCGGCGAGCTAGATCCTGCAGCTTGGCTAAGCCCATGGCAGATGGTCTGGTCTGGCCGTTTTCCCACCGATTCAAAGTGACGAAGGAGACGCCCAGCAGCTCGGCGAACTGTTGCTGGGTGAGGTTCAGGGTTCTACGGAGGTGGCGAATCTCCTCTGGCCTCATAGGCACATCGGTTTATTTAAGCATTCTTTATATATCACGTGATATATGATCGGTCAACGGTGCATGGCTTTCCTTCCTCAGGTGGCGGCGACGTGCAGTTGGTTCCAGGCACCCCGGGGTGGAGCCTAGGACGGTGGCGGATCGCCATGCCGTCCCGGCACACGAAATCGGTCGACGCGCGGCATGGCTTCCAGCGGCCGTCTTGGTCAATGCCCTCGAACATTGAATCGAGGGGCGGTCCATGAGTTGTCAATCGACGCCCAGGACTGACCCCCTGGGAATCGCAAGTGCTGGCCCCAGGTGGTTAATCAGTCGGATGTGGTTTCTGGGCTCTCGCTCGCCTGGTTGACGAAGCCATCGCGGCCCTATAAGCGGAGCCAGTAGCTGTCGCTGGTGATCGTGTTGGGTTGCTGTAGTGCAGCAACCCGTCCAAGATAGTGGAGGCCACCACTGGGTCGCCGAACGCACCACACACCACTCGGCCACCGAGCGGTTGCTCATCACCAGCGTTGAGTCGCGCTCAAAGCGCCGGCTGACGAGCTGGGAGAAGTAGCCGCCATGCAACCGGTAAACCGAGCGGCTCCCCCAAATCGACGCCGCGGAGTCGGGTCGTTTTAGTTGGTGGCGGAGTGAAGCTGAAGGCTGGACCGGAACGGAAATGCGCCGACCACTTTGGGCAGCAGGCCGTGCGGCAATTCACTGAGGTCGGACGCAACCAGTCGCCGGTCGCGCGCGGCCTGGAAATGTCGCCGAAGACCTCGGCCAATGGTTGGCTCGGGCGCGTTGGGGGCCAGCCGCTGGCCACGCGGGTGTCGCGGCAGCCGGTGGACGAGGTGCAGGTCACACTGACGCCGCGGCGGCAGGAGGGTGCTGTGGGCTGACGTGGGGAAATGAAATCCTAGATAAACGGCGGCGTACTTTGCGGGGATGCAATCCGCGCCCGGATCGAAGCGAGGCGCAGCGCCGACAGCTTCACGCCGACGTGTTGGCTGCTGGGTGTGTCGCGCAGCGGCTTACGCGCCGAATGGGTCCACCCGCCTTCGGCGCGAACGCAGGCCGCTGCCCAGTTGACCGACGAGATTCCGCGCGGCAGCGCATGCACCCGGGGCGTTACGGCCGGCGGCGCGAACGGCGCGAAGTCGGCGCCACGCTCGGCCGGCCGGTCGCTCGCAGCACGCCGGCGGCGACTACCGTAGCGAGTTGGCCGCGCGCGGCATCATCGTGTCGATGCGCCGCGCCGGCGATCGCGGCAAAAACGCAGGTTGGGCGCTGGCTTACTTGAGCGCAGCGAACGTGAAGGCGTGCGGCGGCGGCCGCAGCCAGAACGCGCCGATGGAGCCGCCCAACGGCACGATAAAGATCGAGTGCATGTACGGAGCGCGATTGAAGACCCGCGCCGAAGCGGCGCTCGCCCTGGTCGAGCACGTCGGCCTCTTTACTTTGACACCGCGCATATGCATGCTTCTCGCGGGTATCTGACAGCGGCTGAATTCGAGCGCTGCTGGAAGTGTGTCGGCGCTGCATCATCAACCCGTCGCCGGAGCGATGCCCCGGCGGCGACGTCCTCGGCCCTCGGACGGCTCATGAAGCTGAAGGAACTCAACGGAGGCATCCATCGCCTCCGGGTTGAAGCTGTTCCGCGAAGAGTGCGACATTAACAAGGAGGGTACGCGGCGGTCCTCACTGGGCAATCCACGCGACGTCGCGCCTGGCGACCTCCGCTCGGCGCGGCGGGCGCTACGCGCCATCGCCGCCGAGCGGCTGCGCCGGATGTTCCTGTGACGAGGCGATCGCGGTGAAGCGGCTGCGGCGTTTGGCCGCCATCGCTTCCCGCGCTCGCTTCACCATCGCGTCGTCGCCCCAGAGGATGCCCTGCAGCCACATGACATCGGGCGACTCCGCCACGCCCGGCTTGCAGAACAGGCCGTAGATGTAAAGCTGCTCCTCGATCGGCATGGCGCGCTCTTCCATGATGCGCGTCAGCTCATCGATGTCCAGCGTCCAGGGTTCGTTCCACAGCACCCAGTCCAGATCCTGGCGCTTCGGGTTGCTGTTGTTCACGACGAGTTTTGGCTTGTCCATGTACGGGATCATGGCTTTCGATCGGAGCGACACAACGCGCGTCAACCTCGCCTACGCGGGGGGACGCACTGGTCTCTCGCCGATTGACGCCAGGCACTGTAGCTCGCCCGCGGCGCCTTCGAGCGGGTGGCCAACACGCATTCGGACCAGGCCGTCCGCTATGGTGCGCAGCAGATCGCGGCGTCGCTGGACCGCGCGCTGTCGGCAAGCTTCGCGGAGTCCAGGAGCGCTTCGCACAAGTCGTCGGCGACGGCCGTGCAGGGCCACAGCGAGGCGCTCCAGACAACGGGCATCGCCCTCATCGAGGCAGCGTCGGCATCGCATCAATGTCCAAACCCACCACCCGAAACGCTTGGCATCCCGCAGCTAGCCAGGAGCGCTAACGCACCGCCGGCGGGGTTTCGGTGGAATCTGGTGGAAATCGGGTTGTGGATAACTGTCGCGTTCAGAGCGGCGGTGGACGGGCGGCCTGTTCAGAAACATATTGAAAATCAATGACTTGTACTTAGCGCTAGAGCTACGAACCAAGGGGTCGTGGGTTCGAATCCTGCCGGGCGCGCCAAGAATTTCAAGGGCCTGCCTCGCTGCAGGCCCCGATTTTTTGTTTGCTCATCGGTGTTGTGCTGCCATTTTCTGCAGCAGCTCTGGGTTGAAATTGGGCGCGGTACGCCAACGGCCATGTACGTTTGAGCGACTGGGATCCGTCGGGTTTTCCCTCGTGGGAGGAAATCGATCCGCCGGCCCTAGGGCCAGCATGGCTGAAAGCCCCTGCCATACCGAAGCGCACAAAGTCGACCGAGCGGGTGCTGGCTGCCCACGGCGCTGACAGTGGGCTGCGCGCCGATGCCGCGCGCCATAAAAGGGCCTGTTCGATAGGACAAGGCTGTCTGCCAAGGTAACGATACGGAGGCGCCGGCGGCCAACGCGCTGCGCAACATCAGCAACCACCTGGAGGTGAACCCGAAAGTGAGGATCGTGGTGGCCACGAATGCCCGCGGCGTCGATTTCCTGATGAACGACGCGAGGGACCACAACGGCAATCCGTACGGCGTGCAGGTCGAGCAACTGAAGCTCAGGGGCGTGCGTTTCGACATCTGCGAGATCACCCTGCGCAAGCGCAACCTGAAGAAGGAGCAGTTCATTGCGAGGCCACCTACGTGCCGTCGGGTGTGGCGGAAATTACGCGGTTGCCGCAGCACGAGGGCTTTGCGTATCTGCGGCCGTGATGGCTTCGTAGTAGCGTGCCCGCAGCACGAGGCGGCGTCGCACGGCGGAATCGGAGAACGCTGCGCGATCGTGCAGCACGTTGTTGCAGACGATGCCCATGCCGGGCTCAAGCCGCACCCGCAGCACCTGCGGGTGGCTGTCGAGGATCGCGGCCAGCGCCTGCGCGGCGCCGAGAACGTCCGCATCCTGCTTCCAGACGATGCTGCGCGTGCGGGCGGTGTAGCGCATGTGCAGGCGCCCCTCGCCGTCGAAGGAGAACACCGGACCGCACTGGTCGCCGCGGGCGATCTCGCCCTCGGATGCACGCGCGGGGATAATCATCGCATCCGGCTGCATCAAGGCCACGACGAAAGCGGGATCGAGGTCGCGTAACGCGATGTAAGCGAGCTCGTGGTCGAGCAGCCGGTTCTCGCCGCCACGCTCGGCCTGCTGCACGCAATGCAACACCATCGCGCGGATGGTCCGCTCGGGCGGGTTGTAATAGCCGTCTGTGTGCCAGCGGATCGCGCGATCGGTGTACGGGATGAATTCTCCGCGTACGCTGCCACGGGCTACCGTGATCGGCGAGATGCCGTCGTCGTCAGCCAGGTAGTTGGCGTCCAGCGTGCGCAGGCCGAGCTGCGCCGCCAACGCGCGCAGCGCCACCTTGGCGTCCTGCGGCGGGCGCGTGCAGGCGTAAATGGCCATGTTGGCGCGCCCGCAGCGCGCTAGCAGCGCGGCCCGCTCGGCGGCGCTGAGGACTAAGGGATTGCGTACTTCGACGACCAAATCCTGCACTGACTGCGGGTAGTCGGCGAGCTTGCGCTCGCGCCATGCGCGGTAGGCGGCCGTGTTCGCGAGGTCGAACTGCGGCAGCATCAGGACGGCGGGCTCGCGGTGGCGAACAGGTTGTCGATCACCTGGCGCAGCGTGTGCACGGCCTCGGGCGCCTCGATCGAGACGATCTGCTCGATCAGCCAGGCGCGGTCGCGCTCGCTGGCGGCATCTAGCAGCCGGTGTGCGCAATAGCGAGCAAACGGAAATAGCGGGCCGGCCGCGCCGAAATCGAGCGTCGCGTAATCATCTGCCTGCTCGTTGAAGGCGTCGATGAAGGCGCGCCGGACCGTCGCCTCGTCGTCGCCGAGCAGGCGCGACTGGTTTTCCGCCTGCAGCACGGCAAGGCGCTTGACCATTGCCGTGGTGAAGGCGACGCGCTGCTCGGGCGCGTACTTCTGCGCGGCCAGGCGGTCGGCGATATGGATCACCAGGATCAGGTAGTCGCGCAGATACGCGAAGTACTGCGCGTCCGCCTCGATTTCGAACTGCGCCCGCCGCATGCGCTTGATCGATTCCAGCGCCAGCCGCCAGGCCGTGAAGGCGGCCACGCTCGCGATGGCCTCCGGGGTGCGCGGCTTGCCGCGCTCGAACCAACGGCTGCGCGTGCGCTTTAGCATCGCTCAATAGCCGCCCTTGCCAAACGGCTTCGGTAGACCCGCCACCCGTACCCCCTGCTTCGCTGGACCGCCGGGGAAGAGGTCATAGAGCGCCTTGCTGTCGTAACCGGGTAGTACCTCCTGCATGTCCTTGAGCATGTGGCGGTAA
>JANWXE010000159.1 GCA_025055385.1 Burkholderiaceae bacterium
GCGGTAGGCGTACGGTCCGACCCAGATCAGCTCGTACTCGACGTCCGGCCCGAAGTGCCGCCGCAGGCGGTCCGCCACCACGGCGGGGCTGCTGACGGCCTCCGGATCCGCGTCCGGCGCCATCTGGTAGTCGAGCCGCCAAACGTCGTCAGCCATCAGGTGCTGCCAGACGGCCCGGTTGTCGTTAAACGGCGCCTCGATCCAGCTCCAGCGCTCAGCCGGCGGACGATGCTTGAAACGGACGTCCGAGATGCACCAGCGGTCCAGCACCTTGCTTGACTGCATGCCGACGTTAAGCCAGCCGCGCAGCGGGCTATGGCTGCCGGAGCAGTCGATCAACCAGGAGGTCTGCAGCGCGTACTCGCCCGCCGGCGTTTGCACCCGCACGACCACGTGGTCGGCGTGCGGCTCGATGCCAACCACCTTATTTTTCCAGCGCAGCTCGACTGTGCCCAGCTCATCGATGCGGTCAACCAGGAACCATTCCACATAGAACTGCTGCAGGTTGATAAACGGCGGCTGCTCGGAGGCGTCGTGCGTCGGCAGCTTCTTTAAATCGAACGAATAAATCTCCTGATCGCCGGCCAGCGTGCGACCGACCGACCATTGCACACCGCGCGCCGCAATGCGTTCGTACACCCCCAGCCGCGCGAAGATCTCCAGGCTCTTCTGCGCGTAGCAAATGCCGCGGCTGGAGGCGCCGCGTACTCCCACCGTATCGCCCTCGTCCAGCACCACGGCAGGTATGCCGCGCAGCGCGCAATCGCAGGCGGCGGTCAATCCCGCCAGGCCGGCGCCAACGATCGTCACCGGGTGGCGGCCGCATTGGCCGCGCAGTTCAGCCGGCTCCACGAACGGATACACGGGCAGCTCGTAGGCGCCATCGGCCGTGACGCCGGAAACGCGTGTGTTTGGCATGGCTTCGCTGCGCGAATCGTCAGGCATCGGTCGCCGCCGGCGGGTAGATGCCGAGTGCCCGCGCGCGCGCCAGCGTCAGCGCGTGCACCAGGCGGATTGCCGGCACAGCAATGTTGGCACGTTCCGCCAGTTCGATCACCGCCCCCGAGATCGCGTCCAGCTCCAGGGGCTTGCGGCCCTCCAGGTCTTGTAGCATTGAGATCTTGGCCGCGCCGAGCTGGCGCGCCATGTCGATGCGCTGCTCCACTGTGATCGGCATCGGATAGCCGTAATAAGCCGCCACCGCCATGCCCTCGCGCATCGTCGTGCGGATCACCTCCAGCACCGAGGCGTCGGCGCAAATCTGGTTCATCAGATAGCCGGTCAGCGCGGCGACCGGGTTGAACGAGAGATTGCCAAGCAGCTTAGTCCAAACCTCCAACCGGATGTTCTGCGAGGCAACCGCCTCGAAGCCAGCCGCCTCCAGCACCTTGCACACTTGCGCCAGCCGTGCCGAGTGTGAGTTGTCTGGCTCGCCTAAAATGAGCCGCCGCCCGCCCGTCAGATGCACCTCCCCCGGCGCTGGCACCTGCGCGGCCATGTGCACAACGCAGCCGAGGATGCGCGCGCAATCGAGGGCGGCAAACATCGTGCCCTCGGGATCGAGGGCGCGCACGCGCTCGCCTTCCAGCGGCCCACCCTCCCGGTAGAAGTACCACCAGGGCAGACCATTGATCGCCGGCACCACCACTGTCTCGGGGGCCAGCAGCGGCGCCAAGCGCGGCAGCATCGGGCCAATCGCGTGCGCCTTCAACGTCAGAAAGATGATGTCCTGCGCCGGCAACTGCCCAGGGTCGTCTGTAGCGGTTAGGCGGTAGGTACCGGAGTAGCCGTCAACATGATCGACGAAGCACAGGCCATGCTCGCGCAACGCCGCCAGGTGGGCGCCGCGCGCCACCAAGGACACCTCATGCCCCGTGGCTGCCAGCCGCGCGCCGAGGCTGCCGCCAATGCCACCCGCGCCGACGATGCACACCCTCACCGGAAAGCCTCCTCCAGGCGCCGGCGGTCCCAGCCGGGCGCCAGCATCTCGATGAACGCGTACACGAACCCGCGCAGGTAGGCGCCTTGCTTGACCGCCAGCCGCGTGGTGTTCTTGCCGAACAGATGCCCACAGGGAAGCACAACCAAGTTGTCGCGCGTCAAATCCGCCGCCACCCCGGCGATGATGCCAACTCCCATGCCCAGATGCACATAGGTCTTGATCACGTCGGCGTCGATCGCCTCCAGCACGATCGAGGGTTCGATGCCGGCGGCCGAAAACGCGGCGTCAATTTTGCTGCGGCCCGCAAAGGAAGTCTCGTAGGTTACGATCGGGTGCCGCGCCAGATCCTTAAGCGTCAGTTTTCCCGGTGTGGTCTGAAATTTTGCTAAGGCATGGCCGGGCGGCACTACCGCCACATGCTGCCAGTCATACACGGGGATCGTGCGCAGTCCCGGCGTGTCGCCCAGCGTTTCAGTCGCCAGCCCGATGTCGGCTTGCCCGTTGATAAGCATCGCCGCGATCTGCGGCGGATTCGCCTCCAGCAGTTTGAATCGCACCTGCGGGAACTTCTGTGCGAAACGCCGCACCACGGGGGGCAGCACGTAGCGCGCCTGCGTGTGCGTCGTCGCCATGCGCAACGTACCGGAGGGCGAGCCGGCGTAATCGCGGGCCAGCTTCTTTAAGTTGTCGACCTCCTGCATGATGCGCTCGGCGGCCAGCAACACCTGTTGCCCCGGTGGTGTCAGCCCGAGGATGCGCCGCCCTTGGCGGGCCAAAATCGATACGCCGAGTTCGTTTTCCAGCTCGATAATCGCCTTGGACACGCCGGGCTGCGACGTATGCAGGGCGCGGGCGGCTGCCGTGATGTTGAATTTGTGACGTGCTGCTTCGCGCAGGAAGCGAAATTGTTGTAGGTTCATGCCAAGCGCATCGACGACGGGCCCGCAAGTATAGGCAGCCGGCTTATGGCCCTCCCAGCGCTTGTGCGGCGCGATGCCTAAGCCCACCCTCACCGCAAGATCTCGCGGTTTATCGTGCCCAAGATCGCAGCATTTGGTGTGGTCGGGACGGCAGGTGTACGCTGTTATTAGATCGCAACCCAACCGCACGGGCGCGCTGCAACACCTTCATCGCCTTCCGCAGGTGCATCACGGCGCGCTTGCCTTGGAGCTCCCAACCATGAAACTCGATCAGGCGCAGCTTTTGCTCGACGAGCAACCGATTTCGATCGATGTGCTGCTTGAGAAGTACGCGAAAGGCGACGAAAAGACCGTCGACGACGTCCGTCGACGTGTCGCGCGCGGCCTTGCCGAAGTGGAGAAGCCCGCGCTTCGCGCTTACTGGGAAAAACGCTTCTATGAGGCGATGACCGACGGCTTTATCCCCGGGGGTCGCATCAACTCGGCTGCCGGCACCGGCATTGCCGCCACGCTGATCAACTGCTTCGTGCAGCCCGTCGGCGACGCCATCACGGAAACGCGCGATGGCGTGCCGTCCATCTACACGGCGCTGCAGCAGGCGGCCGAGACGATGCGGCGCGGCGGCGGCGTCGGCTACGACTTC
>JANWXE010000193.1 GCA_025055385.1 Burkholderiaceae bacterium
ACCGCGTTGTAATCGACGTCCGCCGGCACGCTGTCCAGCAGCACCAACGTGGTTTCGCGCAACACGCCGAGGGTGGAACGCAGGATCAGCGCGGCGACGAACATCGACAGCAGCGGGTCCACCAGTGTGGGCCCGCCGAAATAGACGATCAGGCCGGCGGCAATCGCCGCCATCGACCCCAGCAGATCGCCCATCACGTGGATCAGCGCCGCGCGCGTGTTGACGTTTTCGCGGTCGTGCGACAGCGCCCACGCCACCGCCACATTGACCAGCAGACCGATGGCGGCGATGACGAAAACGCCGAGGCCCTTGATCGGCACCGGATGCCGCAGGCGGTCGATCGCCTCGACGAAGATCCAGACCACCACCGCCAGCATGGCCAGCGCGTTGACGAAGGCGGCTACCACCTCCACTCGCGCTAGACCATAGGAATGCCGTTCGGAGACCGGGCGGCGGGCGATCAGGTTGGCCGCCAGTGCAAAGAGCAGCGCGGCTGAATCGGTGGCCATGTGGCCGGCGTCGGCCAGTAGCGCGAGCGACCCCGACCAAAGGCCCCCCAGAACCTCGACGGCCGCGTAGCCGAGCGTCAGCGCAACTGCCCAGGCGAGCGCTCCGGCTCCGTGGCCTGCTGCGCGATGGGTATAGCTGCTGTCACCGTCCCCATGTGCGGCGAGTTGGCGGTCGTTCATCAAAAGTCCCGCGATGGCGGCACCGTCTGCGTCGCTACATCTGCCCGCCGGCTGCAGCTGCCGCGGCAGGACCGGCGATCTCTTTTACGCATCGGTCGGCAGCACGAGCACCCTTCGGTTGGTAACCAATTCTAGGCAAGCGCGCGCCGTACATGCTCCGGCCACGGGGCGGAGCGATTAGCCCGATAGTCGAACCAAACGATTACGGCGCGACCACGCGCGTAGCATTGGCCGGGCTCATCGGTGCGCTCGATGGTCAACGCCATCTCGACGCTGGCATGGCCCACCCGCGTAACGGTCTGGCGCACCAAGGCGATGCCAGGGTAAGTCATCGCCCGCAGAAAGTCGCACGATACGTGCGCCAAGATTGGTGCTTCGCCGGTTGGCAGGGTGGAAAAGCCTAACTTTTGAAACCACTGGATGCGCGCCTCCTCCATCAAGCGAAAGTAGACCGTGTTGTTCAGGTGCGCCATCGCATCCATGTCACCCCAACGCAGCGGCACCTCGCACGTAAATTCCTTCATCGCTGTGGCTCACACGTCAGCATGCCCCCCCGGCGCGGTCACAGTCAGCGCGCACGCTAGGGCTGCGTTTCAAGTTACCGACAGACCATCGTCAGCCGTAATGATCGCGCCGTTGACGAACTGTGACTCATCGGCCACCAGCATCAGCAGCACGGCATCCAGGTCTGCAGGGTTGCCCACCCGCTTGCGCGGCAGCATTTGAATCAATTTGCGGCCACCGTCGGTGTCCCAGTAGTCGTCATTGATTTCTGTGCGGATGTAGCCGGGACAGATCGCGTTGACATTGATACCGTAGCGTCCCCATTCCAGCGCCTGCGCGCGCGTCATCTGCACGACCGCTGCCTTGCTCATACAGTAGACACCGATTTGGGCTAGCACGCGCAGCCCTGCCACCGAGGCGATATTCACGATGCGACCACGAAAATCCGCTTGCTGCTTGGCGCGCTCGATCATGCGCTTGGCTACCTCTTGCGCGACGAAGAAAGCCCCTCGCACGTTTATGCCAAACACGTAATCAAAATCGGCTGGCGTTACGTCAGTCAGCCGCTGCTGGGTTGAGACACCCGCATTGTTAACCAGGATGTCGATCGGGCCGACGTCTTTTTCGACTTGCGCCACCGCCGCAGCGATTGACGCCGGATCAGCGACGTCCATCGGCACCACATAGGCGGCGCCGCCGCGCGCGACGATCTGCGCGCGCAAGGCATTGAGGCGTTCAACTCGCCGCGCCGCCAGCACGGCACGCGCGCCGTTGGCGGCCAGCACCTGGGCAAACTGTGCACCCAAGCCACTGGAGGCGCCTGTGACTAACGCGATTTTTTCCTTCAGATTGGCCTGCATCGCTCGCTCCCTTTAGCACTGCGATCATCGCACACTACAATCGCACCCTGCATAACGACCAAGGCCCGCGGGAGACGCAGCAATGCCGGAAATTCAGCGCGAATCGATGTCGTATGACGTCGTGATCGTCGGGGCCGGGCCGGCGGGTCTGGCGGCGGCGATCCGGCTCAAGCAGCTGGCGCAGCAGCGCAACCGTGACGTGAGCGTCTGCGTGCTTGAAAAAGGTTCAGAAATCGGCGCCCATATTTTGTCTGGTGCCGTGATGGACCCGCGCGCCTTAACGGAGTTGTTCCCGGACTGGCAGGCCCGCGGGGCACCGCTGAATACCCCGGTCACCGAGGACCGGTTCCTGTTCTTGACGCGCGAACGCGCCTTTCGCACCCCGCACTGGATGCTGCCGGCCTGTTTCCGCAACGAGGGCAACTACGTCGTGAGCCTCGGCAACGTAGTGCGTTGGCTGGGCAAACAGGCCGAGGCCTTGGGCGTTGAGTTGTTTCCCGGATTTGCAGCGGCCGATGTGCTGTATAGCGAAAACGGCGCGGTGCGCGGCGTGGTCACCGGCGATCTCGGCATCGGGCGCGACGGTAAACCGACAGCAAACTTCCAACCGGGTGTGGAACTCTTAGGCCGCTACACCCTGTTCGCGGAGGGATGCCGCGGGCACTTAGGCCGGCGCTTAATCGAGCGCTTCCGCCTGGATGCCGGGCGGGATCCGCAGACCTACGGTATTGGCATTAAGGAACTATGGGATATCGATCCCAAGAAGCATCAACCAGGCTTGGTGATCCACACTGCCGGCTGGCCGCTCGATGCAAAAACGTACGGCGGCTCGTTTCTTTACCACGCGGAGAATAACCAGGTTGCAATTGGTTTCGTGGTTGGCCTTGGCTATTCCAATCCGTATCTGTCGCCGTTTGAGGAGTTCCAACGTTACAAGACGCACCCGGCAATACGCCCGTTCCTGGAGGGCGGCAAACGCGTCGCCTACGGTGCCAGAGCGATCGTCGCCGGCGGCCTTCAAAGCCTGCCGAAACTAGTTTTTCCGGGAGGCGCGCTCATTGGCGATGAGGCTGGCTTCTTGAACGCTGCCCGCATCAAGGGCTCTCACGCCGCGATCAAAAGCGGCATGCTAGCCGCCGAGGCGGCCTTCGAAGCCCTCGCAGCGGGCCGCGGCGGCGACGAGCTGCAGGACTATCCGGCTGCCTTCGAAGCGTCGTGGCTAAAGCAAGAGTTGCATTTGACGCGCAACTTCAAGCCCTGGATGGACAAAGGGCTATATGTGGGCACGCTGATGTTCGGCATCGATCAGATTCTGTTGCGCGGCCGCGCACCATGGACGCTGCACCGCTTAGTGCCGGATCACGCCAAGCTGAAGCCGGCGGCCGAGTGCGAGCCGATTGAATATCCCAAGCCGGATGGCAAGATTACTTTCGATCGGCTTTCCTCGGTGTTCCTGTCCAATACCAACCACGACGAAAACCAGCCGCCACATTTGACACTGAAGGATCCTTCGGTGCCGGTGGCCATCAACCTAGCGCGCTACGCCGGCCCCGAGACCCGCTACTGCCCAGCCGCTGTGTACGAGTACGTGAAAGCCGAGGACGGCTCGGACCGCCTGCAGATCAATTTTCAGAACTGCGTGCATTGCAAGACCTGCGACATTAAGGACCCGACGCAAAACATCGTTTGGGTGACACCCGAAGGCGGCGGCGGTCCGAATTATCCGAACATGTGAACGCGCCGCCCAGCCTCGCTGCGTGCAGGCGTCGCAACGCCTCCAGGAGGGCAAGTCGATGACCGGCAACTGCCGAGAGTTCGTCTTGACGTTGTCCTGTCCGGATACACGGGGGATTGTGTATGCGGTCTCCGGCGTGTTGTACCAGGGCGGCTGCAACATTCTTGACTCGCAACAGTTTGGCGACCGCGCCAGCGGTCTGTTCTTCATGCGCGTGCATTTCGAGGCGCCCGAGCATCTGGCCGCTGTCGATCGCCTGCAGTTGCTATTCGAAAGCACGCGCGCCAAATTTGGCATGCAGGCGCAGTTTCACGACCTGGCACGCCGGCCCCGCCTTCTGCTGCTCGTCAGCCGGCATGGCCACTGCTTGAACGACTTGCTCTTTCGCTGGAAAAGCGGGCAACTGCGGGTGGACATTCCGGCAGTCGCATCCAACCACCCCGATTTCCGCACGCTTGTCGAGAGCTATGGCGTGCCGTTTTACCACTTGCCGCTATCACCTGGCGCAAGCGGGCCGCAGCGAGCCGCGCAGGAAGCACAGATCCTCGCACTCGTCCAGCAGCATGGCATCGACCTGGTCGTCTTGGCCCGATACATGCAGATTCTGTCGCCATCACTCTGTGAACGGCTACGCGGGCGTGCGATTAACATCCACCACAGCTTTTTGCCCAGCTTTAAGGGCGCACAGCCGTATCGACAGGCATTCGAGCGCGGCGTCAAACTCATTGGCGCCACCGCCCATTACGTCGACGAGCACCTCGATGAGGGTCCGATCATCGAGCAAGAAGTGCAGCGCGTCGATCACTCGATGGACCCAGAAGAACTAGCCGCCGTCGGCCGCGACCTGGAGTGCATTACGCTAGCACGCGCGGTGCGGTGGCATTGCGAGCACCGCGTCCTGCTCAACGGCAGCCGTACGGTCGTTTTCCGCTGACGCGGCACGCCCCCTCGTTCAGCAGCCCAGAAAATCGCGCAGCCAGTACGCGCCGATGATGGTCTTGACGTCGGTAACCCGGCCGGCGCGGATCCACGCGAACAACTCCTGCCACGGCGCGCTGAACACCTCGATGACCTCGCCGGCATCGGTACCGCCGGCGGCCGGACGCAATTGACGCGCGAGAAAGACCTCGATTTTTTCGTCGCAGTAGCCAATTGCGTTGTGAAAGCCGCCCAGATGGATCCATTCGGCCGCCTCGTGGTGCGTTTCTTCGCGCAGCTCGCGCTGCGCGCACAGAAGCGGATCTTCCCCGGCGTCGAGCTTGCCCGCTGGGAACTCGATGAACGAGCGCCGCAGCGGATAACGGTACTGCCGCTCCAGGATCACCCGGCCGTCGTCGAACAACGGAATCACCATCACGGCGCCGGGATGATGCAGATACTCACGCACCGCCACATGGCCGTCTGGGCAGCGGACGCGATCCCGATACAGGCGCAGGAAAACGCCCTCGTAGGCAAGCTTCGAGTCGAGCGTCCGTTCCGCCAGGGGGTCGTCCTCGGTCATCCCGAAATGCCGCCTGGGTCGCTCGGGTATCAGCCGCCCAGCGCCTTGATCATCGCCTGCGTGCACAGTTCGAGTAGTTCCGCCGGCATGATACCTGCCAGCAGCACGAACAGGCCGTTGGCCGACAGCGCCACGCGCATGTCCACCGTTGCCGCGATCGGCTGCGCATCGCGCGGCGGATCGAAGTACATCACCTTCACGACGCGGATGTAATAAAACGCGCCGATCAGCGAGAACAGCACGGCCAGCACCGCCAGCCAGACCATCCCGGTGGTCAGCCCGTTGCCGAGCAGGGCCTGCAGCACGACCAGCTTGGCATAGAAACCCACCGTCGGCGGT
>JANWXE010000042.1 GCA_025055385.1 Burkholderiaceae bacterium
CGCGACCACGTTGGCCAGCGGCACCACGAAGGCGACGATCAGCGCCATCAGCGCCAGGCCGCGCGCCCCATAGAGCGCTTGCGCGAAGGCGAGCCCGATGTAGGAGTTGTAGCGGAACGCCGTTTGCACGCAACTGGCGAAGACGTCCGCCGGCGGCCGCAGCAGCGGCCGCGCCAGGAAGCCCAGCACCACGGCGCCGAAAAAGGCGGCCACCGCGGCCGCAAGCAGCGGCAGCTCCGCGCTGACGGCAAACGGTGCCGCCACGATGGCATTGAACAGCAGGGCTGGGAATAGGACGTAGTAGACAAGTTTCTCCGCGCCCTGCCAGAAATCGCGCACGAAATGAAAGCCGCGCGCCAGCAGCAAGCCTAGCGCGATTAACGCGAATTCAGGCAGGATGACAAGCACAGTGGAACTCATGGAACCCCGGCGGCCGCGCAGGGGCAGGAGTTTGAACGAAGAAAGCGGCTGTCCGCCGGCTGTGCCGGCGGCCTATAATCACGTGGCAACCCGCTGCTGTAGCTCAGCTGGTAGAGCAACTGATTCGTAATCAGTAGGTCGGTGGTTCGAGTCCACTCAGCAGCACCACCGCACGCCTAAAGGCGCCGCACCGCCTGCGGCGCGCGATCAACGCAGGGCAGTTTCCAGCAGCCCGCGCTCCACGATGAAGCGCACGATCGTGTCGACGCCCTCGCCGGTTTTCAGGTTCGTCATAACATAGGGCCGGCCTGCCCGCATGCGCTGCGTGTCGTGCTCCATCACCGCCAGTGACGCCCCCACATACGGCGCTAAATCGATCTTGTTGATCACCAGCAAGTCGCTTTTCGTGATACCGGGGCCGCCCTTGCGCGGAATCTTCTCTCCGCCGGCGACGTCGATCACGTAAATCGTCAGGTCGGAAAGCTCCGGGCTGAAGGTCGCGGCTAAATTGTCGCCGCCGGATTCGACGAAGATCAGGTCCAGATCCGGAAAGCGCTGGCACATGCGGTCGATGGCCTCCAGATTAATGGAGGCATCCTCCCGGATCGCAGTATGCGGGCAGCCGCCGGTCTCCACCCCCATGATGCGCTCCGGCGCAAGCGCGTGCGCCGCCACCAGCAGCCGCTCGTCTTCCCTCGTATAAATATCGTTGGTGATGACCGCCAACCGGTAGCGATCACGCATCCGCTTGCACAGCACCTCAACCAGCGTGGTCTTGCCGGAGCCGACTGGACCGCCGATGCCGACACGCAACGGAGCACTCGATTTCATCGCGAAGTCATCCTACGATCGATACAGACGCGCATACTGCGTTTCATGCCGGGCCGATTCGATTGCGAAACCCAACGGCGCTGAGCCGAGCTCTTCGTCGTCGAGCCCGGCCGCCTGTGTCACCGCCCGCGTCAGTGGGCTATGCAGGGCGGCAAGTAGCCGCTGGCCGGCAGCTTGTCCAAGCGGAATGGTCTTTACGGCCGCTAGCACTTGGTTCTCGGCCCAGCTCCAAAGAAAGGTCGCCAGGCCCAGCTCGCGCTCGATCTGCAAGCCCGCGCATAGCGCCGCGAAGGCGGCCGGGTAGGCGAGCGGCGCCGGCGGCGGCGTCAGGCCGAAGGCCGGAAAGATCTGCGCCAGGGATGCGCCCATCTGCTGCGATTCCAAGCGCAGTTCAGCCGTCTCGCGCGAGGCCAGCAGCGTCGCATTGATCGCGGCAAATGCTGCATCGTCCGCGCGGGCGGTGGCGTCGTACGCACGCAGCCACAAAGGGGCCTCCCAGCGCGCCAGTACGAGCAGCAGCAAATCCTCGATCCAGCGGTGCGCACTGTCGGCATCATGCACGAGGCCATCGTCGATCGCCTTCTCCAGTCCCTGCGAATACGCGTAGCCTCCCACGGGCAGTGCCGGGCTGCCCAGGTGCAGGGCGATCAACAGGCCGCGCAGCCGCGCTGCCGCAAGCGCCGGGTCCTCCAGCGGTTTCATTGCGCCACGCGCCGGCGGTGCGCTTCGATCGACAGCTGCTCGCCGAGCGTGGCTGAGACCGGATCCGGCTCGTGATGGCGGTGCGTGTGGCCGTGCATATGACCCTCGTAGGCGCCGCCTTCCGGATCGAACGGCTGCTCGACATGCTCGATCTGCAAGCCCAGCCCCTGCAACATGCGTTCCAGCACGGCGTCGCGCTCGAACAGCAGATGGTCCTGCGCAATCTGCACCGGCACGTGCCGGTTGCCGAGGTGATAGGCCGCGCGCAGCAGGTGCAGGCGGCAGGCGCTGCGCGCACAAGCAAGCGGCTGTGGCGCTGCCTGCACCCGCACGTACTCGCCGTCGGGGCCAGCGAGCAGCGTGCCGTCGCGCAGCACGCTGCCGCGCGGCAACGTGATCGCCGCGCCGACGCCATCCTCGCAAAGCGCGGCCAGGCGACTTTTCACGCGCTCGTCGTAGGTCAGCCGCAGCGTATGTACGCGGGCTTCAGCGGGCGGTGGCTCAGTCAGGATACGGTCTAGTCGGATCATCGTCACCGCGGCAGGCCGCACCGCTCAGAACAAGAAGTAGCGCTGCGCCATCGGCAGCTCGCGCGCCGGTTCACAGTCGAGCAATTGGCCGTCGGCATAGACCTTGTACGTCTCAGGATCGACGTCGATCTTCGGCGTGGCAGTATTGTGGATCATCGCACGCTTAGACAGCGTGCGGATGCCGCGCACCGCCACCAGCGGTTTCTGCAACCCATAGCGTTCGGCGATGCCCGCGGCAAGAGCTGCCTGCGACACGAACGTAAACGAATTGCGCAGCACCGAGCCGCCGTAGGCGCCAAACTGCGGCCGATAATGCACCGGTTGCGGCGTCGGGATCGATGCGTTTGGATCGCCCATCAAGGCGGTGACGATCACGCCGCCTTTGATCACCAGATATGGCTTGACGCCGAAGAAGGCCGGCTTCCAGAGCACCAGATCGGCCCACTTGCCGACCTCCACCGAGCCGACCTCATGCGCGATGCCGTGCGCCAGCGCCGGATTGATCGTGTACTTGGCGACGTAGCGCTTGATGCGCGCGTTGTCGTGCTCGGGGGGATCGGAATAGCCCGGTTCGCTGAGCGCGCCGCGCTGCAACTTCATCTTGTGCGCGGTCTGCCAGGTGCGCAGGATCACCTCGCCGACGCGGCCCATCGCCTGCGAGTCCGAGCTGATCATCGAGATGGCGCCGATGTCGTGCAGGATGTCTTCGGCGGCGATCGTCTCGCGCCGGATGCG
>JANWXE010000198.1 GCA_025055385.1 Burkholderiaceae bacterium
GCGCGACGCGAGCTTTCCGGCCGAGGAATTCGAACAGTTGCGGCGCGAGCTGTTAACGGGCCTGCAAGCGCAACTGGCCGATCCCGGCGAGCGTTCGCGCGATGCGCTGCTCGCGCACTTCAACACCTATCCGCGCGGGGACCCGCGCTATTACGTGCCGCTGGCGGAGCGCATCGAGGCGGTGCAGCAGGCGACGCTCGAAGAGGTGCGCCAGTTCCACCGACGCTTCTGGGGCACCGCGCGCGGGGAGATCGCCATCGTCGGCGATTTCGACGCCGCGGCGGCGGAAGCGCTGATCCGTGAGACCTTCGCGACCTGGGCATCGCCGGCGCCGTATTCGCGTGTGCTGCCCGAGCCGCGCGAAGTCCCGCCGGCGCGCCTGGTCGTCGACACCCCGGACAAGGAGAACGCCTTCTATCGGGCGCGCCTGAATTTAACGCTGCGCGACGATGATCCAGATTTTCCGGCGCTGCTGCTTGCCAATCACATCTTCGGCGGCGGTGCGGGACTTAGCAGCCGACTGATCGACCGCGTGCGCCAGCGCGAGGGGATCTCCTATGGCGCGGGCTCGGCATTGATCGTACGTACACATGACCGGGCCGGTGCTTGGCAGATTAGTGGCTTGGTTGCGCCGCAGAATGTCAGCCGCTTCGAGGTGGCGGTGCGCGAGGAAATCGAACGCATGCTAAAAGACGGTTTCAACGCGCGCGAGATTGAAGACGCGCGCAAGGGTCTTCTGCAAGAACGGCTACTGGCGCGCGCCGACGATGCGACACTGGCGGTTCAGTGGACGCAGCTGCTGGATGCGGACCGTACCTTCGCTTTTAGCCGCCAGCTGGAGGAGAGACTGCGCGCGCTGACGGCCGCGCAGGTGCTGGCGGCTGTGCGGCGACACATCGACCCCGCACGCATGACGGTGGTGATCGCCGGCGATGCAAAAAAAGGAGTGCGCTGATGGCTTTCGCCGATTATCGCCTGGTGGTGCCGCTGCGTGTGCGCTGGGCGGAGGTGGACATGCAAGGGGTGGTGTTCAACGGTCACTACTTGACTTATTGCGACGTGGCGGTAACCGAATACTGGCGCGCCATCGGCCTGCGCTATCCGCAAGACATGCACGCCTTCGGCACCGACACCTTTGTACGCAAAGCAACAATCGAATATTTTGCCGCTGCCGTCTACGACGATGAGCTGTTTATTTGTGCGCGCGCTGCGCAACTCGGCCGCAGCAGCCTGCGCTTCGCACTGGAACTGTTCCGGCAGCAGGAGATGGCGCGGACACTGGTCGCTGCCGAACTGGTCTACGTCCATGCCGATCCGGTGCAAAAGAAATCGCAGCCATGGCCGGAGCAGGTACGGGCGCTGATTCGCGCCTACGAGAAGATTCCTCCGTTGGAGACCGATGGGCAGCGCTGACGTCCGCATCGAGCTCGGCGACTGGCCGCGGCTGCGCGCCGAGGCGGAGCAAATCCGTTTCGAGGTCTTCGTCCGCGAGCAGAAGGTGCCGGCGGAGATCGAAATCGACGCCGATGATCCCCGGTCGCTGCACGCGCTGGCGCGCGATGCGGGCGGCCGCGCCGTGGGCACCGGACGTCTGTTGCCCGACGGACGTATCGGCCGCATGGCAGTGCGCGCCGAGGCGCGTGGACACGGGGTGGGCAGCGCAATCTTGCAGGCGCTCATCGAGGCGGCACGGCAGCGCGGTGTGCGCGAAGTGGTATTGCATGCGCAGCAGCACGCGGTCGCGTTCTATACGCGGCACGGTTTTGTTGCCGAAGGAGAGCCGTTCGAGGAGGCTGGCATAGCGCACCAGTTGATGCGCCGCCGCCTCTGAGCCTCTTGCAGTGGCTTTCAGCGGCCCGTGACGTGCACGCAGTCGACCATAAATTCGAAGCGTCGGTCCGTGTGGCGCTGTGGATCCTCGGTATCAAAGCTGCGCTCGACGAACGTCACCAACCCGTCAGCGCGCACGGTCAGCACCGTGGTGGCGCGCGTCCCATAGCCGTTGGCGCGGATCATCACCGCCGACAGCGCCCGCTCCCATTCCAGCGGTACGCCGGTGGCCGGCAGCTCCCGGTCACGCGCAACCGTGCGGTCGGCCATCATCTGCAGGAACGCGTCAATGTCTACGCGCTGCGCTAGCTGGCAGGCAAAGCGCGCGACCGTTCGAGTAACCTTGGGCCACGGTGTGTCCAGGAAGGCATTTGAAAGGCCATAGATACCGGGCGCTAGACGCCGCGGTGGGTCGTCGAGCCGGTTCGTGTAATAAAAAAGTTCTGGCAACCAGCCACAGTCACGCAGCGCCAGTGCGTCGCCGGCCACTAAGTTGAAGCCGTTGAATTGCCGCGCACGCTCCCTCGTGTTGTGCATCCAGACACCCACGGGTTCGCGCGCCTGAAGGCAGGCAACGACCAGGCTGCCGCGCGAGGGCGCGTGCGGATTACGCTCGGTGGGTGCCCGTACGTTGGTGATCATCGCAAAGCGCCCACGCCGGTTGACAGCGAACCAAGCGCCGCCGGCTTCTTCGTCACGCCCACCCAGCAGGGCTACCGATTGCCCCCACCAGGCGGCCGGCCGCGCCCGCCGGGCGTAGAACTCGTCGCGATTGGCAACGACCACGAGTGGATAGTCGGGATGACAGTGCCAGGCGATCACAGCAAGGCACATGGTCAGATATCCTCGAAACGCTCAACACGACGTCGCGCGAGCAACGCCGCAGGTAGCCCGCTGCGCGCAACCGCTTGTTGCAACATGTCTTCAAACCTTGCTGCGTCGCTGATAGGACCGTATACCTCCATCAAAGTCAACTCGACGTCGCCATCGATGCGCCTGAGCAGGCGTGCCGGAGGCTCGTTAACAGGCAAAGCCTCGAAGATGCGGCGCGCGCAGGCGACTGCCATTTCCGATTCTGTGGCCGCCACTTTGTAATAAACGTACCAGTGCTGCATGTTGTTTAAGCGGTCGGATCACGCAGTTCGTAAGGCAACGAGCGCAGCAGAAGCCGCGGACCCTGCGGGGCATTGGCAAACAGCGGCTCCTGCAGGCGATCGAGCGGACATTCGAACAGCAGATCCATGCCACCCTCCGGCGCTGTGGCCGCCATTACCACCGTGCCGACCGGCTGCCCGGACCCGGCCGCGTAGACGTCGGCTCCTGCCCGTGTTTCTCCTGCTACATGCGCCAGCTGCATGCGCCGCCGAAGCTTACCCAGGTACTGGGAGCGCGCAACCACTTCCTGACCCGGGTAACAACCTTTCTTGAAATTCACAGCCCCGAGCACGTCCAGGTTGATCATCTGCGGCACGAACCGCTCCACCGTCGCTGCAAAGACGTTGGGAATCGCGGCATCGATCTGGGTCCACCACCAGGCGGCCGCATCAACAGGGTGGGCAGACGCAAGCTTCGCGTCAACGGCTGCTAGTGCCGCGCGCCGCGTGATAAGAAGGAAACGCTCAACCGCGCGGATGCCATCGCGCAAACGCACAAGCCGTGTGGCCGCGTCGCGCGGCCAGTCGGCGGTCAGCGCGGCTGCGCCCGGTCCGGCCAAGCCCAGGCAGACCCAGTTTTCGCTGTCGTCGATCAGTTGCGCCTTCCTCCGTAAGACATACATGGATAAACGCTTGAGCGTGGGCGCCAGCAGCTCGCGGGGCAGTTGCAGATAGACGCGCTCGGCGTCGCGCCAGTTGTCGAATACCGCCAGCAGGCGGCCCTTTGGCGTGCAATAGCCATTCATCTGCACGCACTGCGTATCTAGATGCAGGACGTCGTTTGTAAGCTGGGCGTGCAGGAAGGCGGCGGCGTCAGGCCCCTGAACTGCGATGACGCCGAGCTCCGTCAGTTGTGCGTATGCGGGCGCACGCAGCGGCACACCCACGATTGCCGGGTCAGCCACCCAAGTGCCGGTTGGCAGCGCAGCGGTTACTTCGTGCGGCATATTCGACGAAGAAGCCAGATGCTTGGAAAGTATCATACGAACACGCAGTCCGTTGCGACCGTAACGCAGCGCAAGTGTTGGATCAAACGATCGTGCGTGCCTGGCGCATCGCAGTGCTGACCCTGTTTGCCGGCTGTGCCATTGCAGTTGCCTATGGCTGGCACGTGTGGCAGCGGCCGCTGCCGATGGCGACCGAGCGCGTGCAGGTTCGCATCGCCGCCGGGGCTACGGCGCGCCAAATCGCGCTGCAGCTTAGGGCAGCGGGCATCGACGTCATGCCATCCTTGTTCGTCGCCGCGGCACGTCTGACCGGGGTGACGCGGTCGCTGCGCGCCGGACGTTACGAATTCTCACGCGGCATGAACTTGCCGGCGGTGTTGGACAAAATGCGCCGCGGCGACGTGCTGCGGGAGCGGCTGACGGTCATCGAAGGCTGGACTTTCCGGCAATTGCGGGCGGCGCTGGCTGCCCATCCGGAACTGCGTCAGGACACAGCGGCACTCTCAGATACTGAAGTGTTGCGCGCTATTGGTGCCAGCGAGTCGCATCCCGAGGGGTTATTCGCGCCGGATACGTACCTTTTTGATCCCGGTACGAGCGACCTGCAGTTGCTGCGGCAGGCCTATTGGGCGCAGCGCGCGACCCTGCAGCAAGCGTGGGAGGGAAGGGCAGCCGGGCTGCCCTATCGCAGCGCCTACGAGGCGTTGATCATGGCCTCAATCGTCGAGAAGGAAACCGGGCAGGCGGACGAGCGCGCGCGGATCGCTGGTGTCTTCGTCAACCGTTTGCGGCGAGGGATGCTGCTGCAGACGGATCCGAGCGTAATCTATGGGCTGGGCGAGCGTTTCGATGGGAATCTGCGTAAGCGCGACTTAATGACCGATGGGCCGTATAACACTTATACCCGCGCGGGACTGCCGCCGACGCCGATCTGCCTGCCGGGCCGGGCGTCGATCGTCGCTGTGCTTAACCCCGAGCCAACGCGCGCGCTGTATTTTGTCGCCCGTGGCGATGGTACGTCGCATTTTTCAGAGACGCTAGCGGAACACAACCGTGCAGTGGCCCGCTACCAGCTGCGCGGCGGATGAAGATGCGCGGCCGCTTCATCACGTTCGAGGGGATTGATGGCGCGGGCAAGAGCACGCACCTGACTGCAGCGGCGCAACTGCTTGAGTCGTATGGGCATGCTGTACTCGTGACGCGTGAGCCTGGCGGCACGCCGGTTGGCGAGGGAGTGCGGACCTTGCTGCTCGAAGCGCCGATGGATGCCTGCACAGAGACATTGCTGCTGTTTGCGGCGCGTGCGGAGCATGTACGTCGCCTGATCGTGCCGGCTTTGGAGATGGGCCGCTGGGTGCTGTGCGACCGCTTCACCGATGCGACCTACGCGTATCAGGGGGGTGGGCGCGGCGTGCCGGAGGCAGCGATCGCCGCGCTGGAGCGCTGGGTTCATCCCGACCTGCAGCCAGATCTGACACTGCTTTTTGACCTGGAGCCGGCGGTCGCTGCGACGCGTGTTGGTGGGGCGCGGACAATTGACCGCTTCGAAGCTGAGCAGCTTGAGTTCTTCGCGCGTGTGCGGAGCGCTTACCGCGCGCGGGCGCAAGCGCACGCTGAACGCTTCGTTGTAATCGATGCCGGCGCGAACATCGAAACCGTGCGCCGGCAGGTACTGGAGGCGGTACGCGCATGGATTTCTCAGTAGAGCTGCTGCGCAATTTGCCGTGGCATGCAGCCCACTGGCACGAGCTGCAGGCGCTGCGGGCGCGCCATGCCCATGCGATCCTGCTGCATGGACCAGCCGGCGTCGGCAAAAAAGGGCTGGCGCTTGACCTTGCAGCTGCAGTCCTCTGTGAAGCGCCAGTTGAGGAGGGCCGCGCCTGCGGCCGCTGCGCAGGCTGTATCCTGACGGCCCGTCGCAACCACCCCGACCTGCGGATCGTCGTGCCGGATCGCTTGGCGTGGTTGCGGCCCGAAGACATCGACGTAGATCGCGAGGAGGAGCTGCCGACGCGTGGGACGGAAGAGGCGAGCGGGCGGCCAAGCGGGGAGATCAGCATCGATGATGTACGGGCGCTTGTGGCGTTGCTCGATCTGACGACGCATCGCGGCGGTTACCGGGTGGTGGTGCTGACGCCAGCCGAGGCCATGACCGCGGAGGCAGCGAACGCGTTGCTAAAAATGCTAGAAGAGCCGCCGCCGCGCACGCTATTTATTTTGACGAGCGACCAACTGGACGAGGTGCTGCCGACGGTCATCTCGCGTTGCATGCTCGTACGCGTGGGGCTGCCGCCGCAAGCGGTCGCGTTGCCGTGGTTGCGGGCGCACGGAGTCGAAGATGCTGCGCAGGCATTGGCGGAAGTCGGTGGAGCGCCGCTGTTGGCGCTGCCGCGCACGCACTTGCCGGCGCAGGTGCGGCGTCTGCTGCGCGCTGCGCTAGCCAGCGGCGCTCGGCTTGATGCGGTCACCGTTGGAGCCCAGCTGCCGCGTACGGTGGTGGTGGCTGAAGTAATCTGTCTGTTTCTTCGATGGGCATGGGATTTATTGGCGCTTCGCTTTGGTGGATCGGTCCGATATCATCTCAATGAGCGCGATGCTCTGGTTCGCCTCGCAAGGCAGTGGTCGACGGCATCTCTGTTGGAGTGGATCGACCTGTTGCTGCGCGCGCGTGCCTCAGCGGAACACTCATTGAACGCCAGGCTCACCGTTGAAGCGCTGCTGCTGGAGTACGTGCGAAGGTTACGCGCGGACAATCTCGGTGTCGCCACCTGAGACGGCCTTGATGGGGCTAAGAGTATGAACGATCTGTCGCCCAACACGCGTCTGGCGAGCAACACCCCGAACCCACCTGCCGCGGCTGGCAGCGCCCCGGGGGCAGCCTCGGGTTCTTCGCGCCCTTCGGTGTTGTCGTTGACGATCAAGGAAAAGGCGGCACTGTACGCCGCGTATATGCCCTTTCTGAAAAACGGCGGCATTTTCGTGCCAACGAGTCGACAGTACCAGTTGGGTGACGAGGTTTACCTCATTCTCACATTGATGGATGACCCGACGAAAATTCCCGTCGCCGGTAAGGTCGTCTGGATTAGTCCGCCGGGAGGCGGGGTCCGCCAGCCCGGTATTGGCGTGCACTTTCCAGCTGATGAGACGGGCGTCGCGGCGCGGAAGCGTATTGAAGACATTCTTGGTACGGCGCTGAAGTCATCTCGCCCGACGCATACGCTCTGAAGGCGGGCGCGGCGCTGTGACCCCGTTGACCCGTTGACCTGTTGTGTTTGTCGACTCGCATTGTCATCTGAGTTTTTCGCCGCTGGCGGAAGACGGCGGGGCGGTGTTGGCGCGAATGCGGGCGGCCGGCGTCGTTGCTGCGGTCAATGTCTGCACCCATCTTGCTGAGTTTGAGCGCGTCCACGCACTGGCGCTGCGTGAACCCGACGTGTGGTGCTCCGTCGGTGTCCATCCCGATCACCAGGGACAGCCCGAGCCGGACGTCGACACCTTGGTGCGGCTGGCGCAGCGCCCCCGGGTCGTCGCAATCGGCGAAACGGGCCTGGATTACTACCGCCTGACCGAGCCGCTTGACTGGCAGCGTCAACGATTCCGTATCCATATCCACGCCGCGTGCCGCGCGGGTTTGCCGCTTATCGTGCACAGTCGGGCCGCGGCCCGTGACACCTTGGACATCCTGCGAGAAGAAGGGGCTGGCCAGGTCGGTGGCGTCATGCACTGCTTTACCGAAACACGGGAGGTTGCGGAAGCCGTCCTTGACTTGGGCTTTTACATTTCGTTCTCCGGCATCGTGTCATTTCGTAACGCGGACGCCCTGCGGCAGGTCGCAAACTACGTTCCGGCGGACCGCCTGCTGATTGAGACAGATGCGCCCTACCTAGCGCCTGTGCCGATGCGGGGCAAAACCAATGAGCCGGCAAATGTGCTTTTTGTCGCCGATGCGGTCGCGCGCGCCCGCGGGCTCACCCGAGCGCAGGTCGGAGAAGTCACTGCAGAGAATGCTATGAGACTTTTCAAAGGCTTATCTGTTGCAGTTAATGCTACTTCTTAAGTCATGTCGGCGGAAGCTATTCCGTGGCGAATGGCGCATAATTTGCATTATGTCAATTAAACTCTCATGCTAAGTCCACTCGGTACCCCTCTGACGCCCCACGCCACCCGGGTGATGCTGCTTGGCTCCGGTGAGCTCGGCAAGGAAATCACGATCGCATTGCAGCGCCTGGGCGTTGAGGTCATCGCCGTCGACCGGTACCCGCACGCGCCGGCGCATCAGGTCGCGCACCGCTGGCATGCGCTGCCGATGACCGATGGCGCGGCCCTGGCCGCGCTGATCGAGCGGGAGCGCCCGGATCTGGTGATCCCGGAGATCGAGGCGATCGCGACGGAAACCCTGGTGGAGCTCGAGCAGCGCGGCATCGTGCAGGTGGTTCCGACCGCCCGGGCGACTTTACTGACTATGAACCGGGAAGGCATCCGGCGTCTAGCCGCGGAGGAACTCGGCCTGCCAACCTCCCCTTATCGGTTCGCCAGCTCGCTTGCGGAACTGCGCGAGGCGGCAGCCGCGGTCGGCTACCCGTGCGTGGTCAAGCCGGTCATGTCCTCGTCGGGTAAGGGGCAGTCCAAAGTCGACGCACCGGAAGACCTGGAGCGTGCGTGGCACTATGCGCTCACGGGCGGGCGCGTCGGCGCACAGCGGGTAATCGTCGAAGGCTTCGTGCGCTTCGATTACGAAATCACGCAGCTGACGGTGCGTGCGCGCGCGGCCAACGGCAGCATCCAGACGCATTTCTGCGAGCCGATCGGGCACGTGCAGGTGGAGGGCGACTACGTGGAGAGCTGGCAGCCGCAGCCGATGCCGCCGCGTGCGCTCGACCGTGCGCGCGACATCGCGCGTCGGATTACCGATGCACTCGGCGGCGTGGGGCTGTTCGGCGTGGAGTTGTTCGTCGCCGGCGAGCAGGTGTGGTTTTCGGAGGTCAGTCCGCGGCCACACGATACCGGCATGGTGACGATGGCCACGCAGTTCCAGAACGAGTTCGAGCTGCATGCGCGCGCCGTGTTGGGCCTGCCGGTGGACACCGCGCTGCGCAATCCGGGCGCCTCGGCGGTGATCTACGGGGGCGTGGAGGCGATAGGTGTGGTCTTCGACGGAGTTGCCGAGGCCCTGCGCGTGCCGGGCACAGACGTGCGTCTGTTCGGCAAGCCGGAGTCCTACGCGAAGCGGCGCATGGGCGTAGCGCTTGCCCACGCGGACACGATCGACGAGGCCCGCGCGCGCGCCAAACGGGCGGCGTCCCTGGTGCGACCGCGCGCGCCCTAGGTGGCTCACTGCCGGCCACTAGAATGCAGTCCTGTCAAATTGCGGACCAGGCGAGTCGAATGAAGATCCTCGTTGTCGACGACCATTCGCTCATCACTGACGCCCTGAAATTGTTGTTGATGGACATTGACCCAGCCGCGGAGGTCTACGTCGCTGTCGATGCGCCGGGTGCCGAGAAGCTGGTCGAGCAACACCCCGATGCCGACCTAATGCTTCTGGATCTAGGGTTGCCCGGCACATCGGGCACAGCGTTGCTTGAAACGCTGGTCGGACGCGCGCCGGATCTGAAGATCCTGGTGCTCTCCGGCGTGCAGGATCAGCGCAGCGTGATGCGGGTGCTGCAGTTGGGCGCCGCCGGCTTCGTGCCGAAATCGATGGCGTCCGACAACCTGGTGGCCGCGATCAAGTTTGTGCTCTCCGGCGGCGTCTACATTCCGGCCGACCTGCTAGACGACAACACGCGTGGCGCGACGCTGCTTGGCCTGCCCGAGCGGGGCCGTGACATGCTGGGCCAGCCAACCAGTTCGCGCGTGAAGCTGACCGAGCGGCAGGAGCAGGTGCTGCAACTGCTGGCGCGCGGTGCGCCGATCAAGGTCATCTGCCGTGAGTTGGGTTTGTCCGAAGGCACCGTGAAGACGCACGTCACAGCCATTTATCGCGCCTTCGGCGCCTCCAATCGTACAGAAGCCCTATTGGCAGCGCGCCGCCACGGTTATGACGTCTTCTAGCCGACTGCATTCGGCGGTCAGCTGACCCGATCTTCCCGGTCCTCGGTCACGGGCGCTGCATCGGGCGCAAAAACTGACACGGGCTTAGGGCTACTGCGCGACAGAATGTCTACTAAAGTCTTATTTAGGGTCGCCGGCGTAGTCGGTTTCTGCAATACCACGGGTTCTTCGACGCGACTGGCGGCAATCGCATGCGCCAGATGAGGATGGCGCGCTAAACGCTGCTGCATGACGCGCTGAAACTCAGCAACTACCTCGAGCCCCTGTACTGCCGTCAGCATCACCACTGGGACGGGGCGGCCCACCAGCTCACGAATGCGAAAGACGGCTTCTACGCCAGAGATGGGGTTGCCCAGATTTTGATCCGCGACGATCAGGTCCACGTGCCGGCGCACACCCAGACGCTTCATGAGTGATGCGTTGAAACTCGTTGCGGAGATGATGTCGGCCCCCCAGGAAGCAAGCAACTTCGTCAGGCTGTTCAAAATTTCTTCGTTGTCTTCCAGCACGACTAGGGTCCGGCCTGGAATCTCCTGAATCGCCGACTCCAGCACATGGGCGCGGCTTCGCTCGTGGCGGCGCGGCACGGTGCTCAAGGGCACTTCGACGCGGAACACCGAACCCGTTCCGGGGCGCGTGGTCACGACCAGCGGATGGCCTAGCACGCTGCAGATGCGCTTGACAATCGATAGACCAAGTCCAAACCCGCCCTTTTCCTGACCGCGCGAGGTGCTACCGCGATAGAACTCTTCAAAAATACGGTCTAACTCGTGCTTTTGGATGCCTGGCCCTGTATCCCACACACCGATGGAGACAAGGCCCCCGCGCCGCCGGGCGGCAAGCAGCACCCCGCCCTTTTTCGTGTACTTAATCGCGTTAGCCAGCAGGTTGCGCAGCACGCGCAACAGCAGCAGTGGATCGGAGTCGATGGCTAGCCCGCAGCGTCGTACCCGCAGCGCCAGCCCTTTCGCCGCTGCCTGCGGCATGAATTCCTGCTCCAGGGAACGAAACACGTCGTCTAGCAGCACCTGCTGAATGCGGGGCTGGATAGCACCAGACTCTAGCCGCGAGATCTCCAGCAGCTCTTCGACGAGCTTAGAAAGGGATTCGACAGCGGAGGACAGGCTGGCGACCAGCGGCTCCAGGGGCCCCTGCGCCCTTTTGCGCAACAACGAGACGTAGATGCCGATCGCCTGCAGCGGCTGCCGCAAGTCGTGACTGGCGGCGGCGAAAAATTGGGTCTTGGAACGGGTTGCTGTTTCGGCGGCACGGCGTGCATCCTCCGCAATCTTTTTTTCCGCCATCAGCTGCGCGACTAACACTTCGTTCTCGTAATTGTTCTTGACCGACTCAAACATCGCCTCGCCGAAGTTACGGGCTAGAAAAGTTGTGAACCCGAAGACCGCAAACACCACTGCAGCGGCCGTGTAGTAAGCGGGGTCGTGCTGTAACAGCATGCGGACAATTAGCGGCAACAGCGCGAGCGGCAGGAAGGCAAACAACGCCGGCGGATGGGTTGCGTACAGTGTCAGCGAGCCAAACGTGACGCCGAGGATGACCGCCACCACCAGAAGCTGCTGGAGTGGCTGTTCGGGTGCGAAGAACAGCACACCGGCTGCGCCCCAGAGCATGCCGGCAGCGGCCGCAAGCACAGTCCAGCGGCGCGCCCAGCGTCTGACCTGCGCCACTTCGCTGCCAGCGGTGCGAAAGGCGCGTGCCACCCGCAGGCGGGCCAGCGACTCCAGTAGCATGCCGATAAACCACGCATTGAGCACTAACTGGTCGTGCGTCTGCCACAGCACCGCGATCAGCGCCACTGCGCCGACGATGCTGCCGAGCACAGATTGCGGCACCTGGCGGTACACGGAGGCGATTACGCCGGCCAGGATCTTTTCCTGCCGCTGCTCGCGTGACTCAACGGCAATGCCGAAGCGGGTCAAGGGACCGGACATGCGGTCGATGATACGAGCGGACGTTCCCTAGCAATGCGAGGAAAAAGATCAGGGTGCCGGTCCAGCGCGGGCGCCGCCGGCGCGCACACGGCCCATGGAGCGGGCGGCACGGCCGAAGTCGGGACGGCGCCAGCCGAGGCGGGCCACAGTACTGCCGACCGCCAAGCGCACGGTGGCACCAACCGGCAAAGTCAGTTTGCGTGTGACGTGGCCAAACGGCAGGCCCGTCACGACCGGGATCCGCAGCCGCTTGCGCAGCCCCGCAATCACCTCCGTCAGCGAGAAACCGTTATCGTTGACCTGCGTTGGCACCGGGTCGAAGTGCCCAAGCAGCAGCGCTTTTTGCTTTCCGAGTACGCCGGCTTGCTCAAGCTGTAACAGCATGCGCTCAATCTTGTACGCCGGTTCGTTGACGTCCTCTAAAAACAGGATGCCGCCGCGCACGCGGGGAAAATATGGCGTGCCAAGTAGCGCACACACCAGCGCTAGATTGCCGCCCCACAGGAGTCCGGAAGCCTCATAGCGCGGGCCGTCGGCATCGAATTCGGTTTGGTAGTCCGCTTCGTCGAGAACGGCGAAAAAATTGGCGAGCGTCCACGCATCGGGCGTCTGCGTGCCGAAATCAGTGGCCGTCGGGCCGTGCAGGCTAACGCCTCCGGCCCGTGCTAGGTACGCGAGATTGAAAGCGGTGAAGTCGCTGTAGCCGCAGACAGTTGGGCGTGCCGCGGCAATGGCGCCGAAATCAAGCCGGCTAAGGATGCGCGTCAGGCCATAGCCGCCGCGGGCCGCCAGCACGAGATCAAGCGATTGGTCGCAGCAGAAGCGCTGCAACTCGGCGGCGCGCAAATCGTCGGTGCCGGCAAAGCGCTGGTGACGGGCAAAGCAGCTCTGGCCAATCAGCACCTGCCAGCCGCGCGCCGCGAATACTTCAGCGGCGCGGTCGATCATCTGCCGCTCGGGCATGAACCCGGACGGGGCAACAATTCCGAGCGCTCTACGCTGCACCATCGCTACGAGCCGGATGCTCGGTGTGCCTGGGCTTCGTCCGACGCCGCTCTGCGAAGAAGCGCGACAGCACCGCCGCGCACTCGCCGGCCAGCACGCCGCCGACCACGCGCGCATGATGGTTCAGGCGCGGCACGGCAAAAAGGTCCACCACGCTGCCGCAGGCTCCCGTTTTCGGATCGGTGGCCCCGAATACCACGCGGGTAATGCGCGCATGCAAGATGGCGCCAGCGCACATTGCGCAGGGCTCCAGCGTCACGTATAGCGTGCAGTCATTGAGGCGGTAGTTTCCAAGCCGCTCAGCCGCGGCACGGATGGCCTGGATCTCCGCGTGTGCTGTCGGGTCAGCATGCCCAATCGGCTGGTTGAAGCCAGTGGCGATTACCTGCCCGTCCTTCACAATTACCGCTCCGACCGGTACTTCGCCCAGCGCCCAGGCGTTATGCGCCTGGTCAAGCGCGAGCCGCATATAGAGCTCGTCATGGCCACGCCGGGCGCCCTCCCCCTCGACGACTTCAACCCCGCGCGCAGCGCGCGCGAGGAATTGTTCATGTGAACCGATCGTTGCGAATGGGTCTTCGTCCTGCATGCGCTCACTGCAATCGTTGGCAACCGACGTGCGCAATACGCTTACAACGGACGACGGACTCAAGACCGACACGCTCAGTAGCGCGACTGCTTCGAGGTGAGCACCGCGCGCCTGAGCGCTGATGAACACAAGCGGTCATTCCCACTCGATCGTTGCGGGGGGTTTGCCTGAAATGTCGTAGACAACGCGGTTGACGCCGCGCACCTCGTTGATGATACGGTTTGCAACGCGGCCGAGCAGGTCGTGCGGCAGATGCGCCCACTGAGCAGTCATGAAATCGCTGGTTTGTACCGCGCGCAGAGCGACGACCCACTCGTAAGTGCGACCATCACCCATGACGCCAACACTTTTGACAGGCAAGAAGACAGCAAACGCTTGGCTGACCTTGTCGTACCAGCCGCTGGCACGCAGCTCGTCGATGAAGATCGCGTCGGCGCGCCGCAGCAGCTCCACGTATTCGCGCTTGACTTCGCCTACGATCCGAACCCCTAGGCCCGGTCCGGGGAATGGATGGCGGTACAGCAGCTCATGCGGCAACCCCAGCGCCGCCCCCAGTTCGCGTACCTCGTCTTTGAACAGCTCACGCAGCGGCTCCAGGAGGTTTAGATGCAGCGTCTCGGGCAGCCCACCCACGTTGTGATGGCTTTTGATGGTGGTTGCTTTCTTCGTCTTGCTACCAGCGCTCTCGATCACATCTGGGTAGATCGTGCCCTGCCCCAGCCAACGTGCGTTCGGCAGCTTGGCCGCTTCCTCCTGGAAGACGTGCACGAACTCGGCGCCGATGATCTTACGCTTGGCCTCGGGGTCAGTGACGCCGGCGAGCTTCGACATGAAACGCTCGCGCGCATCCACGCAGATGAGATCAAGCCCGAAATGTCGGCCGAAGGTGTCGACCACCTGTTCGGCTTCACCGGCGCGCAGCAGGCCGGTGTCCACGAACACGCAGTGCAACTGGCGGCCGATGGCGCGATGGATCAAAACGGCGGCCACCGACGAGTCGACCCCTCCGGAAAGACCCAGAAGCACTTCCTCGGTGCCGACTTGTGCGCGGATCCGCGCGATTGCCTCTGATGCGTAATCGGGCATGTTCCAGTCGCCGCGGCAGCCGCAGATCTCGCGCACAAAGCGGGTAAGAATGGCCTGCCCCTGTACGGTGTGTGTGACTTCCGGATGAAACTGCACGCCATAAAAGCTGCGCGTCTCATCGGCCATGCCGGCGATGGGACAGCTGTCGGTGGAGGCCATCAGACGGAAACCGGGCGGCATCTGCACCACCCGATCGCCATGACTCATCCAAACCTTCAACATCCCATGCCCGTCGGGTGAGCGAAAGTCTTCAATTCCAGACAGCAGGCGCGTATGGCCGCGGGCGCGCACTTCCGCGTAGCCGAATTCACGCTTATGTCCGGCCTCGACCTTGCCACCCAGCTGCTGGGCCATTGTCTGCATGCCATAGCAAATGCCAAGCACTGGGACGCCTAGCTCAAAGACGATGGGCGGGGCGACCGCGCTGGACTCTTCGTAGGCTGACAGGTGGCTGCCGGAGAGGATGATGCCTTTCGGCGCGAAGGCACGGATGAAATCCGCGTCGACGTCGTACGGATGAATTTCACAGTAGACGTGTGCCTCGCGCACGCGGCGCGCGATCAGCTGTGTAACTTGCGAGCCGAAATCCAGGATCAGTATCCGCTCGTGATTCATGGTGCAAGGGGCCGCTCGATGGCCAGCAACCGACGGCGGGCGTTTACTCGACGCGGTAGTTCGGCGCTTCCTTTGTAATCGTAACGTCGTGCACGTGCGACTCGCGCATGCCGGCGCTCGTAATTTCGACGAACTCGGCACGCGTGCGCAGCTCTTCAATTGTGCGGCAGCCGCAGTAACCGAGCGCCGCGCGTAGGCCGCCCGCAAGCTGGAAGATGATGGCAAGCACGCTCCCTTTATATGGCACCATGCCTTCGATACCCTCTGGAACGAGCTTGTCGACGTTGGCGTCGTTGTCTTGAAAATAACGCTCAGCTGAGCCGCGTGCCATCGCTCCCAGACTGCCCATGCCGCGGTACGCTTTGTACGAGCGTCCCTGGTAGAGGATTACTTCACCCGGCGCCTCCTCGGTGCCGGCGAACATACTACCCATCATGACCGAGTGGGCGCCGGCGGCCAGTGCCTTGGCGATGTCGCCGGAGTAGCGAATGCCACCGTCGGCAATCAGCGGCACGCCGGTACCCTCAAGCGCACGAGCAACGTTGGCAATTGCAGTGATTTGCGGCACACCGACACCGGCCACTATCCGCGTGGTACAGATCGAGCCCGGCCCAATACCAACTTTGACCCCATCGGCCCCTGCTTCGAGTAGCGCCCGCGCCGCTTCGGCAGTCGCGATGTTGCCGCCGATAACATCGACCCGGGGAAAGTTGCGCTTCACCCACCGCACGCGTTCTAAGACGCCCTTGGAGTGGCCATGGGCCGTGTCGACCACCAGGACGTCTACGCCCGCCTTGACCAGTAGCTCAGCCCGTTCCTCATCACTTTCGCCGACACCAATCGCCGCGCCCACCCGCAGTTTGCCCAGCTCGTCCTTGGCGGCCAGCGGGTGCTCGACAGCTTTTGTGATGTCTTTGACGGTGATCAACCCGCGCAGCTCAAAGTCGGAATCGACCACCAACACCCGCTCCAGCCGGTGCTTGTGCATCAGCGCCTTCGCCTCCTCAAGGCTTGCGCCTTCCCGCACTGTCACCAGGCGCTCGCGCGGCGTCATCACATCGCGCACGCGTGCGTCGAGTCGCGTTTCGAAGCGCAAGTCACGGTTGGTGACAATGCCGACGACGCGCCGCCCCTCCACGACGGGCAGTCCCGAGATGCGATTGGTGCGCTGCAGTTCAATGGCCTCCCGCACGGTCAGATCAGGGGGGATCGTAATTGGGTCGCGCAGCACGCCCGCCTCGTGGCGTTTGACGCGCATTACCTCCGCTGCTTGCTGCTGTGGGCTCAAGTTTTTATGGATTACGCCGATGCCACCTTCTTGCGCGAGCGCAATCGCCAAGCGCGCCTCGGTAACCGTGTCCATCGCCGCCGAAACCAGCGGCAAGTTCAGTGCGATGTTGCGAGTCAGGCGGGTGGATAGGTCAGTCTCGCGGGGCAGAACGGCCGAATAAGCCGGCAGCAGGAGAACGTCATCGAAGGTCAGCGCCTTTTGGGTCAACCTCATGAGGGTCCTCGTGACGCAAAAGCAAAGTATACGGAAGCGCCGAATAAGCCGCAGCCACGCTTCAGCGAACCGATCGTGTCTACATGCGCCTGGGATGGCTATTGCGAGTCCGCCGCGCAGCGGGCAACAATTAAGTCACTAGGAGACGGCTTATGGCGTTAAGTACATGGTGCCGCGCATCAGCGGCGATGACAGCGGGTTGCTTGATGCTTGCGATGCCGGCGCTCGCGCAGTGGGCATGGCGAGATGAAAACGGTCGGGTCGTGTATTCGGACCGACCACCGCCGGCGAACGTGAAAAACGACCGGATCTTGCGGCAGCCGGCGGTGCCGGCCCTGGGTGTGCCGGTGCAGGAACCGAAGAGCGACGCTAAAGGTGAAGGCAAAGTGCAGCCCAAGTCGCTTGCCGAGCGTGAGCTCGAATTCCGCAAACGGCAGCAGGAGCGTGCTGAGGCAGAAAGACAACAGGTCGAAGCGCAGACGCGCGAAGAGGCGCGCCTGCGGGAGTGCGACCGTATGCGTGGCTATCTGCGGGCACTGGAAGAAGGCGAGCGAGTTGTACGCGTCGACGCCAAAGGTCATCGTGAGTTCCTGGAAGACGCGCAACGAGCTAGCGAAATCACGCGCGTGCGCGAGGCGCTCGCACGTAGCTGCTCGCCATCGGGATAGGTTGACTAATACGCGCCGCGGCTGTCACCCTTCCTTGCGGCGTCGCAGCTGCGCGCGCCGCCGGCGCGCTTCTTTAGGGTCGATGATAAGCGGCCGGTAGATTTCGACGCGGTCGCCATCAGCAAGTGTCGTCTGCAGGGGGCGAGTGCGGCCATAGATGCCAACCTGCAACGGTTCGTCAGCCAGGTGCGGAAAGGCCGCCAGGACACCGCTCGCTTCTAGTGCGTGCGCCACGGTGGCGCCGGGCGCAAGCTCCACATCCCGCTGCCAGACGGTGCCCGGCGGGCAATATACGACGGTAATGCGCATGCTTCAGAGACAACATCGAAAGCGGGGCGCGGCAAGTCCGCATGGTTAAGATGCATTTTAGGTATGCCGCCGATGCTTATTGTCGAAAACAAAAAGGCCTTTCACGACTACACGATCGAAGAGCGCTTCGAAGCCGGGCTGGTGCTGCAGGGCTGGGAGGTGAAGGCAATCCGCGCCGGCCAGGTTCACCTGCGGGAAGCCTACGTGATCGTGCGCGACGGCGCGCTGTGGCTGCTTAATGCGCATATTACGCCGCTGAAGACTGCCTCCAGGCACGTGCAGGCTGAGCCGACACGCACCCGCAAGCTGTTGCTCCATGCCACTGAGATTCGTCGCTTGATCGGTAAGGTGGAGCGCGCTGGCTATGCGTTAGTGCCGCTAGATTTGCATTACAAGAATGGCCGTATCAAGCTGCAGTTCGCGCTGGCGCGGGGCAAGCGGCAGTTTGAGAAGCGAGCTGCCCTGGCAGAAAAAGACTGGAAGCGCCAACAGCAGCGCTTGCTGAAGACGCGCGTGCCTTAAACATAAGCAGGAGCCTCCGTTTGACAAGGCGATACGCCCGCGCGTAGCTTCCGCGCATCGCCAGCTGCGAGGAGACACGGCGATGGGTAAGCCAGAGAAGCACGCGCAACACTGGGTCGCCCTCTTCATGCTCGGCTGTTTGCTATTTAACTACCCAATTTTGGCGCTGTTCAACGTCGCGGGCATGATTTTCGGCATCCCAATTTTGTACGCGTACATCTTCGCTGCGTGGGCGGCATTGATCGCGCTGATGGCCTGGCTGGCCGAACGCGGCGGCCATTAAGGGGCGCACGCAGCCGATGCTGCAGGGCTGGGTCATCGTCCTCACGTCGTTCGCCTACCTGGGCCTGCTGTTCGCGATCGCCTATTACGCCGACAAGCGCGCCGACGCCGGCCGCTCGGTGATCGCCAACCCGTACATCTACAGCCTGTCGCTGGCGGTGTACGCCACCGCCTGGACCTTTTATGGCAGCGTCGGCCGT
>JANWXE010000100.1 GCA_025055385.1 Burkholderiaceae bacterium
ATGCAGGAGATCGCCGAGGCGAGCCGACGGATCCAGGCGATCGTCGGCACGATCGACGGCATCGCCTTCCAGACCAACATCCTGGCGCTGAACGCCGCCGTGGAGGCGGCGCGTGCGGGCGAATCGGGCCGCGGCTTCGCGGTGGTCGCCGGCGAGGTGCGGCAACTGGCCAACCGCGCCGGCGCGGCGGCGCGCGACATCCAGCAGCTGATCGGCGACAGCACGCACCGCGTCGAGCGCGGGGCGCAGGTGGTGGAGGCGGCGCGCACGCGCATGGAATCCCTGCTCGCCCATCTGCACCAGGCGACGGCAGCGATGCAGGACATCCAGCGCATGGCCGAGCAGCAGGCCGCTGGCATCGGCCAGGTCAACGAGGCGGTGACCAACCTGGACAAGAACACCCAGCAGAACGCGGCGATGGTCGAGCAGGTGGCGGCGGCGGCCAACGGTTTGCGCGAGATGGCGCAGAAGATGGTGGCCGCCGTGGCGGTGTTCCGCGTCGACGGCGGGGTGTCGGCCAACGAGGCCTTCACGCGGCCGCGGCCGGCCGCCCCGCGCGCGGCGTAGCGGCGCCGGGCCTGGGGCGCCGACCGTCTGTCCGGCATGGCACGGCAGCGGCGGCGACACGCGGCGTCGTCGCGCCGGAGGCGGCACGTTGGCGGCGTCGTCAGGGCGCGCGCGCCATCGGCCGCGGCTTTGTCAGCGGGGCATCCGCCCGTCCGGCCCGTACACCAGCGTCGAGCCGCCGCGCAGGATCGACAGGCGCGCTTGAGCAAGGGCGGTGCGTGCGCTCAGCAGGGCACCGTTGCGCTCGTTCAGGGCGCGCGCCTCGCGCACCAGCTGAGCCGGCAGCGCCTCGCGCTTATGCGCGAGCTGCGTCAGCAGCACATCTTTGCGTTCGACGATCTGTGCCAGGCGCTTAAGGTCATTGGCCTGCAAGGCCTCATGCTCGTCGCGTAACAGCGCAATCAGCGCTGTTAGCGCTTGCCGCCCATCCATCAGCCGCTCTGGCGGCCGAGCAGCTCGGCAGCGCTGGCGATTAGGCGCTCAGCGATCGCCTCTGGATTGATCTTCAGCCGTCCCTCGGCGATGGCGGCGCGCACTTCTTCAACCTTACGGGCGTCAAAGTCGGCGGTGGCAAACTGAGCTTCGAGTTGTGCGAGGCGCGCGCCTAGATCAGACAGCTGGACGCGCTCGGTTTCCGCCACCGGCGTGTCGGCTGCGCGCGTGCTGGCCGTGCGCGCGTCGCCAGGCGCAATCAAGCGGTCGACGCGCGCCGTTTCGGTCGTTGGGGAAATCTTCATCACGCCTCCTGGCGTCTGTCTTACCTGCCTAGCCCCTTTTCGGCTGCAACGCAGCAGACTTTAGGCCACCGGCCGGGCGCCCACGCGCGGAAAAACGGCAGCTTTCGGTCTTTCAGAAGCTCACCTCCACGATCCGGCCGGGACGCGCTGTACCGGTCACAATTCTGCCGGACTCGGTCCGTACCCGTACTGGCGCACCCTCGGTGGCCGACACGAGCGCGATGCCTTCGGCGATGACGGCAAAGCCAGCCCCGCGGCCGATCAGCCGCACCGACTCGCCCTGACCGACCACGGTCGGCGCGCGCAGGGCCGAAAGCGCGATCGGCTGGCCGACGCCGACCGGTCGCGCCAGCACGCGGTCCTGCAGCTGCGTAAGCTGCAGCGCAACCGGGCCCGGCTCGCGAGTCCATTCCACCTCCTCGCTGCGCACGTCATCGGCCGTGGCGGTCTGACCGGCCGCAAGCGGCCTCGCCGCGACCAGCGCTGGCCCGAAGATGCGTACAGTCACAGGGACCCATACGCTCCAGGAGCCACCGCCGACGCAACGCACGCCCACCTGGCTGCGGCCCCAAAGCCGCGCACCGCGCGGCAAAAACGGTTCGAAGCGGTCGCACGGCGCGCGGGCGGCATCCGTGGAGCCAACCGCTACCTCGATGCGCGAATGCCCACCGCCGGCAGCGGCCGCCGCCTCGCGCAGCGCGAACAGGCGCACTGTCTCGTCCCACGGCGCGGCAAGCGCGGCCGGCGCGATGCAAGCCAGAAGGGTGGTGAGGAGCCGACGGTGCATGACCGCGAGCGTAGCGGCGCGCGCGCCACCGCATGCAGCGAGATGGCGCGCGCCAGCGCGGCTTATCGGCCAATCGTCCTTGCTCCTCGGCGGAATAATCGGCAGCGAGCGACAAAGCTTAAGACGCGCATGCTGGACCGATTAACACAGAGCCTAGACTTTCATGCGGCGGCGCTTTCGCTGCGCGCGGAACGCACCCGCGTGCTAGCGGCCAACATCGCCAACGCCGACACACCGCACTACAAGGCGCGCGACTTTGATTTCCGCGCTGCGCTAGCGCAAGCCACAGGTGCGCGCAGCGGTCCCGCTGCGCCGCTGGCGCGCACGCAGGCCGCGCATCTGCCGGCGGCCCCCGACAGTACGCCGCAGCCCCCCTTGCTGTATCGGGTGCCGCTGCAGACGGCGCTTGATGCCAACACGGTGGAGCTCGAGGTGGAGCGCACTGCGTTTGTCGAAAACACTGTCCGTTACGAGGCCAGCCTGCGCTTTCTGAACGGCCAAATCCGCACCCTGCTGATGGCGATCAACGGTCAACCATGAGCTGGCCGATCAGGTGTGATCCGCACACGCAGGAGGGAACGGCTCACCGGACATCGAGCGCGTCCCATTGATGAGGGCAACCCGTATGTCGCTATTCAAAGTCTTCAGCATCTGCGGCTCCGCGGTCGCCGCGCAAAGTCAGCGTCTGAACGTCGTGGCCAGCAACCTGGCCAACGCCGATTCCGTTGCCGGCCCGGACGGGCAGCCGTATAAGGCCCGCCAGGTGGTGTTCCAGACGCATTGGATGGAGGCCGATCCAGCGAGCGCTGGCGTGCGCGTGGCGGCGGTGGTGGAGGACGGCGCTACCCCGCGCCGCGTTCACGATCCCGACCATCCCCTTGCCGATGCGGATGGCTACGTGACGATGAGCAACGTCAACGTGGTGGAGGAAATGGTCAACATGATCTCCGCCTCGCGCAGCTACCAAACTAACGTGGACGTGATGAACACCGCCAAGAGCCTGCTGCTGAAAACGCTGCAGCTGGGCACGTAGGCCAGCAGCCCGCCTGCCGATTGCAGACTAACCGATGAACTCGCTTTCCACGCTCACCAGCCAGATTGAGGGTACTGCACCCGCCGGCCGCGGCAACCGCACGCTCAGCGCCAAGGAGTTGAACGACCGTTTCCTGCGGCTGCTGATCGCGCAAATGAAAAACCAGGATCCATTGAACCCGCTGGACAACGCGCAGGTCACTTCGCAAATGGCGCAGATTAGTACCGTCACCGGGGTCAACGGCCTGACCGAGACGGTGACGAAGTTGCTAGCGCAATTCGAGCGGCTAGAGACGCTGCAGGCGGCGCAGCTTGCCGGCCGCACTGTGCTGGTCGAGGGCCGCACGCTGGCGCTGGCAGCCGAAGGCGCCGCCAGCGGCGGCTTTGAGCTGAACCAGCCAGCTGACCGCGTCACGGTGGAGATCCGCGACGGCGCTGGCCAACTCGTGCGTACGCTTAGTTTGCCGCGCCAGGAGGCCGGTGTGGCGCGCTTCGACTGGGACGGCCTGACCGATGCCGGCGTGCGCGCTGCAGCCGGCTCCTACACATTCACAGTGAAAGCCGTCAGCGGGAACAGCGAAATCGCCGCCACTGCGCTGGCGGCGCGGCGGGTAGAAGGCGTGCGCCGCCTCGACGGGCAGCTGCAGCTGTTGCTCGCCGGCGGCGGCGCGGCCGCCTACGGCGACGTCCGACAGATTCTTTGAGAGGAAGGGTCATGAGTTTCCAGCAGGGCTTATCGGGTCTGAACGTCGCGGCCAAGAGCTTGGACGCGATCGGCAACAACATCGCCAACGCCTCCACAGTGGGCTATAAAGCAGCGCGGGCGGAATTCGCCGACGTGTTCGCCAACTCGCTTGCCGGCGGCGCTGGTTTGCAGGTCGGCATCGGCGCCAAGGTAGCGGCGGTGCGGCAGCAGTTCACGCAGGGCAACATCGCTACCACCTCAAATCCGCTCGATGTGGCAATTAACGGTAACGGCTTTTTCCGGCTGTCGACCAATGGCGCGATTACCTACACGCGCAACGGCCAGTTCTCGCTGGACCGCGACGGCTATCTGGTGACGGCCAACGGTGCTCGCCTCACCGGCTACCCGGCCGACGCCAATGGCCAAGTGGTGGCTTCTACCCCGGTGGAGTTACGGCTGTCGCTTGCCAACATCGCACCGCGCGCCACCGCCGAGGCCTGGATGTCGCTGAACCTCGATTCGCGCGAGGCGCCGCCGACCTCGGCCTTCAGCATCAGCAACCCGGCCAGTTATAACGCCTCCACCGCGATGACCGTGTATGACTCGCAGGGCAACGCGCACACGCTGACCGCGTATTTTCGTAAGACCGGCCCCAACACCTGGGATGTGTACGCCGCCGGCGATGGCAGCCTGCTGAACGGCGGTGCGCCAATTGGCACGCTTACGTTCAATGCCAGCGGCACGCTGGCTGCCGACGTGACGATGACCGTGTCGATGCCGCTGACCAACGGCGCGGTCTCGCCGCTGACGTTCCCGCTTACCTTTCCGATGCACGGCATGACGCAATTCGGCGTCAACTTCGCCGTCAGCGAGCTGCGCCAGGACGGCTTCACCACCGGCCGCCTGGCCGGTTTCGCAATCGGCGAGGACGGCGTGATCCTCGGTCGTTATAGCAATGGGCAATCGCGTGCAATGGGGCAGATTGTGCTTGCGAACTTCATTAACGCGCAGGGGCTGGTGTCGCTTGGCAACAATCAATGGGCGGAAAGCTCCGATTCTGGCCAGCCGCTGGTCGCAGCGCCCGGCTCCGGCACGCTCGGCGTGCTGCAGTCCGGCGCGCTGGAGGAAGCCAATGTCGACCTGACCGAGGAGCTGGTCAAGATGATCACCGCGCAGCGGGTCTACCAGGCGAACGCGCAGACCATCCGTACGCAGGACCAAATCCAGCAGACGCTGGTGAACCTGCGCTGAGGCTAGGACGCCGCGATGGACCGCGTCATTTACACCGGCATGGCCGCCGCCAAGCACCTGCTGCACCGGCAAGAGACGCTGGCCAACAATTTGGCCAATGCCAACACCACCGGCTTTCGCGCCGAACTGGTGGCGCTGCGCGCGGTGCCGTTGCGCGGCCAGGAAGCCGGCACGCGCGTGGCGACGGTGGAAACGACCCTCGGTGTGGACTTCACGCCCGGGCCGATGATCGCCACCGGGCGTGATCTGGACGTGGCCATCCAGGGGGCCGGCTGGCTGGCGGTGCAGACGCCTGACGGTGGCGAGGCCTATACGCGCAACGGCAGCCTGCAGGTGGCCGCTGACGGCACGCTGACGTTGCCGAATGGGCTGCCGGTGCTGGGCGAAGGCGGCCCGCTCGTGGTGCCGGCCAACGCCAGTGTGACGGTGGCGCCCGACGGTACCGTCAGTGCCAAAGTAGACGGTCAGACGGCGGTCAATGCAGTAGGCCGCCTAAAACTGGTCAATCCACCGACCGAAGAGCTCGTCAAGGGCAACGATGGCCTATTCCGGCTGCGCAGCGGCGAGGCGGCCGATGCGGATCCGAACGTGCGCGTGGCCGCCGGCACGTTGGAAGGAAGCAATGTCAATGTGGTGGAGGCGATGGTTGGAATGATCGCCGCCGCCCGACAGTTTGAGCTGCAGATGAAGCTGCTGGAGGCGGCACGCGACAACGAACAAAAAGCAAACACGCTGATCGCGACTGGGTAAGCGACGGCGGCTATCGAGTACGGAGCACGCGATGATCAAGAGCTTGTGGATCAGCAAAACCGGCATGGACGCGCAGCAGACGCAGCTGGACGTGGTGGCCAACAACCTGGCCAACGTCAGCACCACGGGGTTTAAGCGCGCGCGGGTGGCATTCGAGGACCTGCTTTACCAGACTGTACGTCAAGCCGGCGCGAGCTCCTCGCAGCAGACCCAGCTGCCGACCGGACTGCAGATTGGCACCGGCGTGCGGCCGGTGGCGACACCGCGCATCTTCACGCAGGGCAACCTGCAGCAGACCGGCAATCCGTTTGATCTGGCGATCAACGGGATCGGCTTCTTCCAGGTGCAGCTGCCTGACGGCACCACTGCGTACACGCGCGACGGCACCTTTCATACCGACGCCAACGGCACGCTGGTGACTAGCAACGGCTTTCCGCTGCAGCCGGCCATCACAATCCCGGCCAACGCGCTGTCGGTGACCATCGGGCAGGACGGCACCGTGTCAGTGACCGTGCCTGGCCAGGTGACGCCGCAGACCGTCGGTCAAATTCAGCTGGCAAGCTTTCCCAACCCGGGCGGTCTGGAGTCAAAGGGGAACAACCTGTTCGTCGAGACGGCTGCCTCCGGTACGCCCAGCACGGGCGCACCCGGCAGCAACGGGCTGGGGCTGATCAACCAGGGCTATCTGGAGACCTCTAACGTTAACGTGGTGGAGGAGCTGGTATCGATGATCCAGACGCAGCGCGCCTATGAGATCAACAGCAAGGCGATTCAAACCTCCGACCAGATGCTGGCGCGGCTTTCGCAACTATGAGCTGGATGAAACGGACGTTCGCCCTGGCCGGCGTTGCGCTGCTGGCGGCTTGCGCCGCGCCGCGCCAGGAAGTCATCGTCGGCGGCCCGCTAACCGCACAGCCGCAGTTGCCGCCGAACGACACCAGCGCAACCGGCGGCATCTTCCGTGCTGCTTCCTACCGGCCTCTGTTCGAGGACCGCAAGCCGCGCTACGTTGGCGACATCCTGACGATTCAGATCAACGAGAAGTTAAATGCGAGCCAGAGCGCCAATTCGAACACCGAGCGCAAGGCCGAGTTCGAGGTTGGCTTCCCGGGTGTGCGCGGCATCCTCGGCACGAATATCAACCCGCTGTCAGCCAAGGCCAGTGCTGGCAACACCTTCGACGGTAAGGGGGCAACCACCTCCAGCAATCTCTTCACCGGCACCATCACGGTGACGGTGGTTGAAGTGCTGCCCAACGGCAACCTGCGGGTAGCAGGCGAAAAGCAAATCGGCGTACGGCGCAACGCCGAGGTGCTGCGCTTCGCCGGCGTCGTCAATCCGGCACATATTCAGCCGGGCAACGTGGTCAGTTCCACGCAGGTGGCCGACGCGCGCCTGGATTACCGCGGCAGCGGCTACATCGAGGAGGCGCAGATTAAGGGTTGGCTGTCGCGCTTCTTCGACTCGTTCTCCCCGTTTTAATCGCGAGGAGGCGCCGATGTTCCATCGCTGGCTGATCGCCGTGTTCGCCCTGCTGGCGTTCTGCCTGCCCGTGCAGGCCGAGCGCATCCGCGATTTGGCCACCGTGCAAGGCGTGCGGCCGAACCAGCTGATCGGCTACGGGTTGGTCGTGGGGCTGGATGGCAGCGGCGACCAGACCACGCAGACGCCGTTTACCACACAGAGCTTGCAGTCAATGCTGACGCAGCTGGGCATCACGCTGCCGCCTGGAACGAGCCTGCAGCTGCGCAATGTTGCTGCCGTAATGGTTACCGCTACGTTGCCGCCATTTGCGCAGCCGGGGCAGCAGGTGGACGTCACGGTATCTTCGCTTGGCAATGCCAAGAGCCTGCGCGGCGGCACGCTGCTGATGACGCCGCTGAAAGGCGCCGACGGGCAGGTGTACGCGGTGGCGCAGGGTAACGTGCTGGTCGGTGGCGCCGGCGCTGCCGCCGGCGGCTCCAAGGTGCAGATCAACCATCTGTCGGCCGGCCGCATCCCGAACGGGGCGACGGTGGAGCGCGCGGTGGCCACCCCGTTTCTGCTCTCCGACCGTCTGCGGCTGGAGCTGAACACCACCGATTTTTCAACCGCTGCCAAGGTGGCGGAGGCCATTAACCGCCGCTTTCCGGGCGAGCCGGAAACGGCGGTGGCGCTCGACGGGCGCGTCATCGAGGTGAAAGCGCCGCCTACCCCGAACGAGCGGGTGCGCTTCATGGCAGAACTGGAAAACTTGGAGGTGCCGCAGGCGACGCCGCCAGCGCGCGTCATCATCAATGCGCGCACTGGCTCAATCGTAATGAACCGCACGGTCACGCTGGAGCCGGCAGCGGTTGCGCATGGCAACCTGCAGGTAACGATCTCCTCGCAGCCGGTTATCTCGCAGCCGGCGCCGTTCTCGCCGGGGCAGACGGTCGTCACGGAGCGCGCCGACATTCAAGTGAAACAGGAAGGCGGCGCGCTGATGCAGGTGAAGGAGGGTGCTAACTTGGCCGACGTCGTGCGGGCGTTAAATGCGCTGGGTGCTAGCCCAGCTGATCTGGTGGCGATCCTGCAGGCGCTGAAGGCAGCGGGGGCGCTGCGCGCCGAACTGGAAGTGATCTGAGTCGGCGCGATGGACGCGCTTGATCGACACGGGCTGCAGGCGCAGATTGCGCGCTCATTAGCGGCTGACGGCCGCTCGCTTGAGGCGCTGAAGCGCGCCGCTGCGCGCGACCCGCAGGCGGCCCTGAAGGGCGCGGCGCAGCAGTTCGAGGCGCTGTTCCTGCAGATGGTGCTGAAGAGCATGCGCGAGGCCACGATGAAATCGGGTCTGCTCGATTCACCCGCGCAGGAGACCTTCACCGCCCTACTGGACCAGCAACTGGCAAATCGACTCGCCACCGGCGGCACCGGTCTGGCGGCGGTCGTCGAGCGCCAGCTCGCGCGGGCCGCCGGCGTTGGCGCTGCGGCCGCCGGCACCGCCGGCGCGCGCGCGCCGGCCGTCGGCCCGCGGCTATCGGCGGCCGGCGAAACCCCGCGGCCGGATCGGACGCAGCCCGGTGGCAGCAGGGCCGAGCCGGCTGCCGGCGCAGGACAGGCGCGTGCCGCCGAGCCGGCGCCGCCTGCCGAAAGTTCGTCGTCCGCCGATGGCGCCAAGCGCGCCTTCGCCTCGCGCCTGTGGGACCACGCCCTCGCGGCGCAGCAGGCCACTGGCGTGCCGGCGCGTTTCATCCTGGCGCAGGCAGCTCTCGAGTCGGGTTGGGGCCAGCGAGAGATCCGCGGAGCCGACGGCACCCCCTCGTATAACCTATTCGGGATCAAGGCGGGAGCAAACTGGAGCGGGCGCACCGTGGCGGTGACCACCACCGAGTACGAAGGCGGCGTGGCGAAAAAGGTGGTGCAGAAGTTCCGCGCTTACAACAACTACACGGAAGCGTTCCGCGACTGGGCGCGGTTAATGAAAGACAACCCGCGCTATGCGGGCGCGCTTGGCAACCGGGACGCGGCTGGCTTCGCGCAGGCCCTGCAACGCGGCGGCTATGCAACCGACCCGGACTACGCGACCAAGCTGGCGCGCACCATTGAAGCGATGGCGGCGCTGCGGCTCAGCTAGGAAGCAGCGGCGATGACAGACAGGTGCCGTGATGTCTTCGGGCGCTTCATCGTCGACCGCTTCTGGGCTGCCGCTGACGGGGCGGGCTGCAGAGGGTTTGCGCGCGCCCATGGGCTGAAGAAGCGCGCCACGCTGCCGAAATAAACGCCATGGCAGGCGGCATCTTCTCAATCGGCACCAGCGCGCTGGCGGCGGCCTACACGGCGCTGCGCACGACCGGCCATAACATCGCCAACGCCAACACACCGGGCTACTCGCGCCAGAGCGTCGTGCTGTCGCCGCAGGTCGGCGCCATGATAGGCGGCCAGTACGTCGGCCAGGGGGTGGCGGTGGCCGACGTGCGGCGCGCCTACAACGCTTTCCTGACCAGCGCCGCGCATGCGGCGACCGCCAACGCCGCTGGCGCCGAAACGCGCGCGCTGCAGCTTTCCCAGATCAACAATCTGTTCGCGGATAGCGAAACCGGCATCGGGCCGGCGCTGGACCGCTTCTTCCAGGAAGTGCAGAGCCTGTCGCAGCGGCCGCAGGATGCCGCCGCGCGCCAGTCGCTGCTGGCGGCGGCCAACCTGCTGGCGGCACGTTTCAACGACGTCGGCGCGCGGCTGCAGCAGTTCCGCGACGATGCGGACACGCAGTTGCGGTTACAGCTTGAGGCCGTTAACCGCACCGCGCGGGAGATCGCGCAGTTAAACGACCAAATCGCACTGGCGCGCGGCACGGGTCGTCTGCCAAACGACCTACTAGACCGGCGCGACGCTGCGATCCGCAGCTTAAACGAGGCCATCGGGGTTTCGTCCATCGAACAGAGCGATGGCGCGATTAACGTTTTTCTTGGCAACGGCCAAGCGCTGGTGGTCGGTTCACAAGCTGCCAGCCTAGTGCTCAACGTTGATCCGGCCGACCCGCAGTCGGTCTACATTGGGGTGCGCGACGGCGCAAGCGTCACTGCGCTCGATGCCGATTTGATCCGCGGCGGCAAAATCGGCGGACTGATGGTTTTCCGCTTGCAGGATCTGCCGGCAGCCGAAAACGAGCTCGGCCGCCTGGCGGTCGTGCTCGCCGACCAGTTCAACCAGCAGCATCGGCTCGGCGACGACCGCTATGGCGCGGCAGGCGCCGATTTTTTCCGGCCGCCTACGCCGGTGGCCTTCCCGGCCAGCAGCAACGGCAATCCGCTGACTACGATCGCCGTTACGTTTACCGACACGACGCAATTGGCCGCAAGCGACTACCAGCTCGAATACACAGGCGGCCAATACGTGCTGACGCGCTTGACGGACAACGTCGCGTGGACCTCGGCGGTACCAAGCTTCAGCGTCGATGGGCTGTCGATTGCGCTTGCGAACACACCACCAGCCAACGGGGACCGCTTTCTGATCCAGGCGGTGCGTGCCGGCGCGCGCAGCATGGAAGTCGTGCTGCGCGATCCGCAGCGCATTGCCGCTGCCGCACCGGTGCGGGCGAGCCTGCCGGCGGCTAACACCGGATCGGTTCAGGTGCAGTCGCTAGCGGCAGTGGGACCGACGCGCCACCCGGCGCTTGCCAATCCAGTCACGATCACCTTTACTGGGCCAAATACGTATGACATCAGCGACGGCATCACGACCTTGACCGGCCAGACCTATACGGCTGGCGTGCCGATCGTCTTCAACGGCTGGCAGCTCGTGCTGCACGGAACGCCCGCTGCAGGTGACCAAGTGCAGGTACAGCCAAACGTGGGTGGCATTGGGGATAATCGCAACGCGCTCGCGCTGGCAGCGTTGCAGAGCCGGCCGCTGGTCAGTGGCGGCCCATTAGGCGGCGCCTACGCCGCGACAATCGCCCGGCTGGGCGCGGAGGCGCAGACGGCCAGCAGTTATGCCAGCGCGCAACGCACCATCCGTGAGGACGCGCTGGCGGCCGAAAGCGCGGTAGCGGGAGTCAACCTCGATGAAGAGGCCTCGCGTTTGATTCAATACCAGCAGCAATATCAGGCGGCGGCGAAACTCATCGCCACGGCCCGGGCGATCTTCGATGAAGTGCTTGGCATCATGCGGTGAGGCTTTGTTTGACTGAGAGCTAGCCGCCGCCGAGGGACGGACCCATGCAACGCATCTCTACTTTCCAGATGTTCCGCAGCGGCGAGCTGGCGCTCGTCGCCCGCCAGCGCGAGTTGCTGGAAACCCAGGCGCGCATTGCCTCCGGCAAGCGCATCGCTGCGCCGGCCGACGATCCGATCGGCGCGGCCGATGCCACCGCCACGCGGGCAGCGCTGGCGCGCTTCGAGCAGTTCAAAAAGAACCAAGACCATGCGCGCTACCTGCTGAACCTGGGCGAATCGACGCTTGCCTCCTTCATCGGCGCCCTGCAGGACGTGCGCGAAAAGCTGGTTGCCGCCGGCAATGGCGCCTACTCGAATGCTGAGCGCAAGATGCTGGCGGGCGAGCTGCGCGGCCTGTTCGACCGTCTGGTCGGCCTGGCCAATGCGAGCGACGGCGCCGGCGGGTATTTATTTGCCGGCAGCCGGGAGACAGCGCCGCCCTTTGCGCATAGCGGCCTGAGCACGAGCTTCAACGGCGATGACACCCTGCTGCATCTGGAAGTGGCCTCGGACCGCTTTCTGCGCGTGAAGCTGTCCGGGGACGCGCTGTTCCTGAAGATGCGCCCGGGCAACGGCATCTTCATTACGGCCGCGGCCCCGACCAACACCGGCACCGGCGTCATCGACGCGGGGGCGGTGGTCGATCCGACGGCACTGACGGGCTCTGCGTACACGATCACGTTTACGGTCAGTGGCGGCGCCACCAGCTACCAGGTGGTGCGCGTCAGCGACAACGCGGTGGTGGCAAGCGGCAGCTATCACTCGCCGGCCGCAATCGAATTCGATGGCCAGCGGGTGACAATTACCGGCTCCCCGGCCAACGGTGATTCGTTTAGCACCGCGCCGGCTCCCTACCGTTCGGTATTCGATACGGTGGCAGCGGCCATTGTGGCGCTGGACGCTGGCGCCAGCAGTCCGTCGGCTGAGGCGCAGCTGCGCACGGCGCTAAACAGCATTCAGGCATCGCTCGAACAGGCGCTTGATCACCTGCTGATTAAGCGCGCCGAAGTCGGTGCCGGGCTAGCGGAGCTAGACGGCTACGAGCGACTGAACGATGACCGCCAGCTCGAATACAGGGCGCGGCTGTCGCGGGTGGAGGATCTGGATCTGGCCGCCGGGTTGAGCGAACTGTCGCGCCGGCAGACGACGCTGGAGGCGGCCATCCGCAGCTACTCGGCGGTTTCACGGCTGTCGCTGTTCGACTTCCTCGGCTAGCCAGGTGGCAGGAGCGCGCCGCCGCGGTATTCTCGACGGCCTCTCAGCTGCAATCCTGTGGCGGATCTCGACAGCAACGCCAAGCCGATCAGGCGCCGCGGCGCCGCCCCGATCGCCTCTGGCGAGCGGGCGCTTGCGCTTGGCGCCGGTCGGCGCGCGCGTCGCGCGCCCGCGCAGGAGGCAGCCGAACTGGCGGCGCAGCTCGCAGCGACGCTGCCGCCGGCGCCGGCGACACCGCCGCCCTCTTTTTTTGAGGAATGCCCAGACGCGATCCTGCGCTTTGACCGCGAGGGCACGGTGCTGTATGCGAATGCGGCGGTGGCGCGCGCGACCGCACTGCCGCGCGCCGCCTTTCTGAACCGCCGGATCGATGCCGTGCCGGGCTTCGAGCCCTACGGCGACTTGTGGCGCGCCAAGCTGGCGGAGCTGTTCGAAAGCGAAGAGGCGCGCTGGTTTAAGTTCGCCGTCGCGCACCCCACTGGCGACAAGCTCTTTGACGTACGGCTTAGCCCCGAGCGCGACGCCGACGGCCGCTGTAACTACGCCACGGCCGTGCTACGCGATGTGACGGTGCCACGCTACGCACTGCGTGCCTCGCGCAATGCCGACGAATTCGTCCAAACCATCTTGACGGCCGCACACATCGGCATCGCCGTCTTGGATCGTAACCTGCGCTACCGCGTGTGGAACGATTACCTGGAAGAGCTGCTACAAGTGCCAGCCGAGGAGGTGCTTGGGCGCACACCGCAGGAGGCATTCGGACTGCCGGCGGAGTCCGAGGTGGTGCAGGCGCTGGCGCGTCTGCGCGACAGCGGCGTGCGTGCTACCCAGCAGTCAGAGTATCCGTTTACGCGTGGCGGCGTCGTTGGCCCCTGGATCCGGGTGCGGCAGACACCGATGTTCGATGCGCGGGGGCAGTTCGACGGTGTGTTCGTTACAGTCGAACGGATCGACCGTGAACGCTTCGCGGAGACGTCGCTGGCGGCGCTGCGGCAGGCACTTGACTCCGCCGGTGAGATGGTGCTGGAGGTAGACCGCAGCGGCCGCATCCTCGATGCGAACGAGACGGCGGCGGCCTGGCTCGGCTATTCCCGCGATACGCTCAAGGACCTGCCGCTGACGGCGATCGACGCTTCGCTGTCAGCGGAAAAGTTCGCCGAGATCCTGCAGCAGCTCGTCAGCCGCGGCGCCTACCAAGGCGAAGCGCGTTACCGCACCCAGCTGGGCTCCGAGTTTGCGGTCGATGTCGTGCTGCAGCGGGTCGAGCACGGGGGGCGAGAGTTCATCTTCCTCTTAGTGCGCGATATCTCAGAGCGCAAGCGCGTGGAGGCGGCGCTGGCGGAGAGCGCCGCGCGCTTTCGGACGCTGTTTGAAGAAAGCCCGGTGGCGAACCTGCTGCTTGACGCCCAGTTTCGCATCGAGCAGGCCAACCGCGCGGCCTGTGCGCTGCTCGGCTATGAGGCGGCGGCGCTGCGCGGGCAGGAACCGGCGGTGTTCCTGCATCCGGAGGACGCGGCAGCCATCAGTCGCCTGCGCGAGCGGCTCGCCCAGGGACAGCTGGCGGCGGTGGAAAGTGACCGGCGGCTGCGTCATCGCGACGGCCGCACGCTGTTTGCGCGCATCACCGTGCGCGGCTGGCCGGACGCCACCGGCCGGCGGCACTTCCTGCTGGTGCTGGAAGATTTCACCGAGCGGCGCGCCTCGGAGGAGCAACTGCGGCTGGCGCTGCGCGACCAGCAGACGCTGCTGGAGACGATGTCGGTGGGTGTGGTGCGCACCCTCGATGGCCGCATCGTGCTAGCCAACCGCGAGTTCGCGCGCATGTTCGGGTACCACGACGACGAAGTCATCGGGCTGTCGCTGGCGGCGCTGACGCACGATCGCCCAGAGCGGCAGGGGGGCGCGCCGCGCGCCCTGCCGGCGGGGCGCGCAAACGCAACGACGCAAGCCGAGGTGGTGCTGTTTCGCAAGGACGGCCGGCCGCTGTGGTGCGCGGTACAGGCACGCGCGGTAGAGGGCGACGGCGCGACCGGCAGCGGCGAGGTGATCTATACCTTTCAGGACATCACGGCGCGGCGCGCGCAGGACGAGCAGCTGGAGCGACTGCTGGCAGAAAGTCAACTGCTGTTTGACACCGCGCTGGTGGGGCTGCTGTTTGTGCGTGATGGCCGGCCGATCCGTGCCAATGCGGCGATGGAAGAGCTGCTTGCCTGCGAGCCGGGCGGACTGACTAGCCAGATCCAGCTCTTTGCCCATCCGACCGATCAGCTGCTGATGGCAAGCCTGGCTGAGCATTACGGTGAAATCAACCAGCGTGGCGCCTGCGAGTTCGAACTGCATATGTATCGCCGGCGGGGCGACCCGATCTGGGTCGCGGTGCAAGGGCGGGCCGTCAATCCCGGCCGACCGGAGCTCGGCTACATCTTCGCCTTCGTCGACATCGATTCGCGCAAGCGGCAAGAAGCCCAGTTGCGGGCCACGTTGGCCGAGTTGCAATTGATCTTCGACAACGCGCTGGTGGCCATGCTGTATGTGGCGGGCGAGCGCATCGTGAAGGCCAATGTGGCCACTGAGCGCATGTTCGGCTACGCCGCGGCGGACCTGTACCAACAGCCGATCGCCGCTTTGTTCGCGCAGGCTTCCGAATGGCACGAGGTCGCTGCCCGCGTGGCCCATGAAGGGGAAGTCAGTTTCGAGCGGCTGCTGCGGCGGCGCGACGGCCAGACCTTTTGGTGTGCTGGCAATGTGCGGCCGCTGAATGCCGCCGCCCCGGCGCAGGGAATGATCCTTGCCTTAATGGATATCGACTCGCGGCGGCGGTCAGAAGATGAGCTGCGGCGGGTGCGCAATTACCTGGACCTGGTAGTAGAGAACCTGCCGGTGCTGGTGTCGGTGCGCGAGGCCGATACTGGCCGCTTCGTCAGCCTGAACCGCGCCGGCGAGGCCATCATGGGTCTGCGCCGAGAGCAGGTGATTGGCCGCACCTGGCACGAGGTCTACGGTCGCCATTTTGCCGACCTCTATGCGGAGCTAGACCGGCGGGCGCTCGCCGATGGTCAGCAGGTGGAGCGGCGCCGCGACGTCATGCTGCGCGCCGACGGGCGCACGCTGACCGTCAATCAGCGCATCGTGCCGCTGTTTGAACCGGATACGCGCGGCCGAGCCCGCTACGTGATGTCGATCATCGATGACCTCACCGAGGCGGTGCGCGCCGAGGCGCAGTTGGCAGAGACCGAGACGCGCTTCCGCCAGTTTGCCGAAAACATCGATCAGCTAGTGTTCATCACCGACGCCGACCTATCGATGGTGCTGTATGTGAACCCGCGCTATGAGACCGTCATCGGCGCCTCCAGCGAGGAGCTGATCGAGAACCCACGCTCGGTGCTTGCGCATGTGCACTTCGATGACGCGCCGAAAATCGCGCGCCTACTGCCGCGGCTGGTGGCCAGCATGCGGCGCGTGCGTAAGGTGGATTTCAACGTGCGCATCGATCATCCGACCCGCGGCGTGCGGCTGCTCAACGTGCGGCTGTCGCCGGTGAAGCTGCGCGATGGCACGGTGCGGGTGTTTGGTATCGCCGATGACATCACTGAGCGCAGTGCCGCCGAGCGGCAGCGCATCGAGGAGGCGCTCAAGCAGCGCGACCTGCTGGTGCGCGAGGTACACCACCGCATCAAAAATAACCTGCAAGGCGTGGCCGGCTTGTTGCAGCACATGGCGCACGCCAAGCCGGAGCTAGCGGCCAATTTGAACGAGATCGCCGGCCAGATCCAGGCTATCGCCCAGGTGCATGGGCTGCAGATCCGCGCCACAGGCACGTTACCGGTGCTCGGGGTGGCGCAGGGCATCTTCCAGAATCTGGCTACGATGTTTGGCGTGGAGGTGCGCTTCGAGCCGCCGCCGCCGGCGCTCTGGCGCTGGGGGCTGCCGGAAAACGAGGCGGTGCCGCTGGCGCTGGTGATCAATGAACTAGGGACCAACGCGATCAAGTACCGCGCCAGTCGAGACCACGGTGTGTTGGTGCGCGTGGTTCCGCGGCCCGAGGGAGTGGAGCTGCGCATTGAAAACAGCGGGCAGCTGAAGGCTGGCTTTGACCTGGCACGCATTGCCTCCGGCATTTCGGGTCTGGGGCTGGTGAAAGCGCTGCTGCCGCGGCGCGGTGCGCGGCTGGCGATTGAGCAGCATGGCGGGACGGTGGTGACGCGGCTGGAGCTGACCCCGCCGGCCATCGGGGAGGACAACGGCTGAGTTGGCGCACCCTAGAATGTCCGCATGAGTGAGGCGAAGCCGCAGATCTTGGTCGTCGACGACGATCGGCTGGTGCTGGCCACCGTCAGCGCGGGGCTCAAGCAGGCAGATTTCGACGTATTAGAAGCCGACAACGGCGACGACGCGATTTTGCTCGCACGCAAGCACCGGCCGGCGCTTGCGATCCTGGACATGCGCATGCAGGGCAAGAGCGGTATGGATGTGGCTCGCTATCTGGCTGCCAATACCCATACTGGGTTCATGTTCCTATCGGCCTTTGGCGATGCGGACATCATCGAGGAGGCGACCAAGCTAGGCGCACTTGGCTACTTGGTGAAGCCGATCGACGTCAAGCAGATCGTGCCGGCGGTACGCGCTGCGCTGGCTCGGCTGCGGCAGCAGCCGGCGGTGCCGCGACCGCTGCCGCCGCGCGCCTCAACGAGCGCCCCGCCGCCCCCGCCGGCGCGCGAGCAGTACGTGGCCATCGGCATCCTGATGGAGCGGCTGCGGCTCGATTACGACCGCGCCGCCGAAGCGCTGCAGGCCCAAGCGCGCGCGGAGGGGCGCGCTGTAGACGAACTGGCCGCCAGCATGGTAGAGGCGGCCAACCGCCTCAATTCGGTGCCGCGCTAAATCGGCGCCGTTGCCAGGGACCGGCTCGGGGCCCTGATGACGGTCGGTGAGCAGATCCGGCGCATCGGCTTTCGCCGCTGGTACGAGCGGCAGTTAATCGAAAGCCATGCCTATCTGGTGACGGCCTTTCTCGCGCTAATTGTGCTGCTCGCTGGCATTGAGGGGTTGTCGCTTGTGCGACGCTCACCGCTGTTTTACGCCGGACTGACGGTTGTGGCCGCAGCCGCCGGTGTCCTCACCTACGTCGCCTGGCGGCGTTTTAGCGTGTTGCTGGCTCGTGCCGAGCGATTCGCCGGTGCTGCCAGCTGCCCGCGTTGCGGCGCCTGGGGCGAGTTCGAGGTGCTCGCTGAAGAGCGCAGCGACGCGCACGACCCGCCGGAAGCGGGGCGGCCGCATTGGCTGCGGGTACGGTGCCGCGGTTGCGGCTGCGACTGGCGCATCGGTTAATGTGGCGCGCTGTCTTCCCACAGCGTGAAGAAGAACGTCGCGCCCTGACCGGGGGCGGACTCGGCCCACACGCGGCCACCATGCTTGCGCACGATCCGTTGAACCGTCGCCAGGCCTACGCCGGTGCCGGGAAATTCGTTCTGCGAGTGAAAGCGCTGGAACAGACCGAACAGCTTGTCGGCAAAACGCATATCGAAGCCGGCGCCGTTGTCACGGACGAAATACACGAGGCGGTCATTTTCTTGCCGCAGTCCAAACTCCACCTGCGGCGCCGGCACGCGCGCCGAGAACTTAAAGGCATTGCCGAGCAGATTCTGCAGGACCAGGCGTAACAGGGTGCGGTCACCGTCCACTGGCGCGGACGCAACGGCGACGAATGCGTGACGGTTCTCGTACTGAGCAAGGAGCTCCTCGGCCAGCTGCCGCGCCAGCTCAGCCAGATCGACGCGCTCGCGCACGATCTCGCGGCTGGTCATTTTGGCAAGCGCAAGCAGCGTGTCGATCATCGCATTCATGCGGCTGGCGGCAGCCACGATGCGTTTGAGGTGCTCGCGGCCAAGATCATCGAGGCGGTCGCCGTAGTCCTCCAGCACGATGTGCGCAAAGCCATCGACCACGCGCAGCGGCGCGCGTAAATCGTGCGATACCGAGTGCGCAAAGCTGTCCAGCTCGCGCACTGCCAGTTCAAGCTGGCGCGTCCGCGCCGCGTGCTCGGCCAGCAGCTGCGCCGGCGGTGCCGCTTCCGCCCGTGCAGCCGCAAGCAGCGCGCTTACCTCGCGCGCCACGCCGCAGTAGCCCTCGAAGCGGCCGTCGGCGTCAAAGCGGGGTAGGCCGCTGAGCAAGAAAGTGCGTCCGCAGCCGGTGTTGACGGCCACGTCGTAGAAGGGCGCGCAGGCGCTGGTGGTCGCCGTCAGCGCCTGCGGCGGCGGCAGCCCCGCTTCGATCTCCCACAGCTTGCGGCCAAGCAGCTGGCGCGGGTCAAGGTCGGGCAGCGGGCGCTGCCCGGTCTGCAGCGCGGTGACGGTTAGGTGCGCATCGCAGCGCCAGTACCAGTCGGCGCCGGCGGCCAGCGCCTGGCGCAACTCGCGCAGCGGGCTGCGGGCGCGCATCCAGCGCCACGCTGCAAGGGCGGCAAGCGCAAGCGCAGCACCACTGGCGGCAGCAGCGGCCAGCGCGCCGAGGCCACCGCCGCTGTCTAGCGGCGCCGACGCGACGTGGCTTGCCGGCTGAAAGCCTGCCGAATTGCTGGAATTGGCTGCCTTTTCCCCCACACCTCGATTCTGCCAGCGGCTGCGGCCGCACCTGTCGCACGAGTGCGCGAAAAGCACGGCTGCGGCGCGCTTTATCGCACCGCCCATGGGCTTCAAGTTGTCGCACTGTGCGGCCGACAGCGAGCGCAGGGGCATTGCGCCCGCTGTCGGCACGCGCCTACAGGCAGCAACGGATGCGATTCCAATTTGGCCCGCGTAACACTGCCGTGCCAGACCCGGCTACGGTGCCGGCGGCTTTGGATTATCCCCAGGCTGACGGTCCGGCGCGCGTGCCTGCACCGGCGCCGGCCCCGCTGCCGCCGACCGGGCTGCAAGGGGGCCGCTGCTGTTCGATCGGCGCGACAGTGGGCGCGATGTTGCTGACGATGACCCTGTGGTCACTAGCCGCCGGGTGGCTGTATGCGCGCGTTGGTGTTGCGGCCACTGTGCTTACCACGGCGGCGGTGGCGCTCGCGCTGGGGCTGGCCATGTGGCGGGTGCTGATCCGCCCGGTGCGGGCGTTGACCGCGCGTGCTGAGGCGTTGGCGTTGCAGTATGCCGGCCAGCCGGTTCCGCGGCGCGCCGGCGAGTTGCCCTCGCTGGTGGCGGCGATCGATGCGATGACCGCGGCGTTGCTGGCGCACTCAGAGCGGCTCAAACAGGCGCATTTGACCGAGCTGCAGAACAGCTTGGAATTGCAGCGGCAGTACGCGCTGATGCGCTTGCTGCGCGGGTTGGCGGAGGGGGCCAACGAATCGGCCTCGGTGCAGGAGACGCTGCGGCGTGCGCTGGTGGAGATCGGGGAATATCTGGACTGGCCGCTTGGGCATGCGGTGCTACTGGACGAAGAGGCAGCCGCCGCTGACCCCGCCGGCGGATTCTGGTTTCACCGCGACGCGCAGCGATTTGCCACGTTCATATCCGCGACCGAAGCGTGCCTGCGTGCCGGCGACGTGACACGTCCGCTGGGGGCAAGAGCGCTGGGTGCGCTGCCCGTTTGGGTGTCGGACTTGTCGCGGTTGGTGGATTGGGAGCGCGGGCCAGCGGCGGCCTGCTGCGGCCTGCAGACCGGTCTGGTGATCCCGGTGACGGCGCACGGGCACATCACTGCGTTCCTCGAGTACTTCTGCGATCACCGCGTCGAGCCAACTGCTGAGATGCTCGAACTGGTGGAAGCGATCGGCGCCGAGCTGTCGCGGGTAGCTGAGCGGCACCGTGCGGAGCGCGCGCAGCGCAGCGCCGAACGCGAGCTGCGCCGGTTGGCGATGATCGCCTCACGCACTGAGAACAACGTGATGGTGGTCGACCCGCAAGGGCGGGTGCAGTGGGTCAACGACGCTTTCGTGCGGCACTCGGGATACACACTGGCTGAGGTGCGCGGGCAGTATGCGCATCAACTGCTCACCGGCGCAGACACCGATGCGGCGGCGCTGCAGACAATGGCGCGGGCCATCGCCGACGGCAGCCCCTGCACGGTCGAGCAAGTCGTGCTGTACGACCGCGCCGGCCGCCGCAGCGTGCATCAGGTGGAGGGGCAGCCGCTGGCCGATGAGCAGGGGCGTTACTTCCAGTATGCGCTAATGTCGCTTGACATCACGCGACACGTACAGGACCAAGCGCAGCTGCGCGAGCGGGAAGCTTACTTTCGCGCCCTGTTTGAGGATTCACCGGTTCCGGCGGTCATTCAGGATGCCGAGTTCCGGATCGTGCGCGTCAATGCCGCCGGCGCGCGCCTCTTTGGCATGTCCGCCGAGACGTTGATCGGCAAAGATCCGCTAGAGCTGCTACACCCGGAGGACCGAGCCGCGGCGGTTGCGTTGCGGGGCCAGGTACCGTGGAATGCACAGGGGCAATTCCACTTTGAGCGCCGTCTGCTGCGTGCCGATGGCAGCATCGTGCACGCGCGCATCTACGCGGCTCGGATCGTCAACGGCGGCGCAGCGCCATTCTTTGTCTCCGTGCTGGAAGACATCACCGACTTAAAGGCCAAGGAGCAGGCGCTGCGCGAGGCCAAGGAACAGACGGAAGCCGCCAGCCGTGCCAAGTCGCAGTTCTTGGCGATGATGAGCCATGAGATCCGCACGCCGTTGAATGGCGTGCTCGGCATGACCGAACTGTTACTGCGCACGTCGTTGACCGAGCCACAGCGCCGCTACGCGCAGGCGGTCTATCGCTCTAGCGAAATGCTGCTTGCGCTGATCGACGACATCCTGGATTTTTCGCGCATCGAAGCCGGAGGCCTGCTGCTGCAATCGGTGCCGTTTGACCCACGCGTGTTAGTGACGGAACTGTGCGAGCTGTTCGCGCCAAGCGCGCATGCTAAGGGGCTGCAGTTACAACGCGTCATTGACGAGGCGGTGCCGGCGCAAGTGCGCGGCGATCCGCTGCGGCTGCGGCAGATTTTGACCAACCTGCTAGGCAATGCGATCAAGTTCACCGAGCGCGGTGAGATCACAGTGCAGGTTGCGGCCCCATCCCCGGGGTGGTTGCGCTTTGCGGTGCGCGACACCGGCATTGGTGTGCCGCCGGAGCGCCTGCCGCAGCTGTTTTCACCGTTTACGCAGGTCGATCAGTCGATGGCCCGCCGCTACGGTGGCTCCGGGCTTGGGCTAGCGATCAGCAAACAGTTGGTTGAGCTGATGGGCGGTTCCATCGCGGTCGACAGCCAGCCGGGAGCCGGTTCGGTGTTTTCCGTCGATTTGCCGTTGCCGCCGGCCACCGCGCTCGCGCTGCCGAGCTGCACTGAGCCGCAGGCCACACCCGGCGACGACACTGCGCCGACGGTCGACGCAATGGTGTTAGTGGTGGAAGACAACGCGGTGAACCGCGAGCTAGCGGTGGCGATGCTGCAGCAGCTCGGCTGCCGCGTGCAGGTCGCCGAGGATGGACATGCGGCGTTAGACGCGCTGGCGCAGCGCCAGTTTGATTTGGTGTTGATGGATTGTCAGATGCCGGGGATGGATGGGTTTGAAGCGCTGCGCCGGTTGCGCGCGCACAGAGGGGGCGCCACGCCACCATCGGTGCCGGTGGTGGCGCTGACGGCAAACGCGCTGGCCGGGGATGCCGAGCGCTGCCACGCAGCGGGTTTCGACGATTACCTGGCGAAGCCGTTTCGCCTCGGGCAGCTGGCAGCTGTTCTGCGCCGGCACCTGTCGTCGACGTCTTCCTCCTGTTTTGCGCCGATGGAGGACGGCGCCGACACGACGGCGGTGCTGGATACGCGGGTGCTGGCACATATTCGCGCGATGCAAGAGCGCGGCGCGCCACGCCTGCTGCCTCGCCTGATCGACACCTACCTAAACAGTGCGACGGAGTTAATAGCGGCGGCCGAACGGGCGCTTGCCGAGGCGGACCTCGCGGGTCTGCGACAGTCGCTGCATACGCTGAAGTCTTCCAGTGCCAACGTCGGCGCGTCTGAACTGGCGCGACAGTGCGCCGCACTGGAGGCCTTCGCCCGAGCTGGAGAACTAGATGCCGTCAGGGCGCAATGGGCGGCAGCGCGACATGAGTTTCAGCGCGTGGCGCGCGCGTTACGGGCGCTGCCCGAGGCAAATGCCTTGGTACCGTGAAGGGTGAATCGATGGGGCACGAAGATGCAGTGGGCCGGCACTTGACGGCAACAGTAAGCGCGCCGCTGCACCCGCCAAGCACCGCCCGGGTGCTGCTGGTCGATGACGACGGAGTGGCGCGGCTGCTGACAGCCTCCGCACTTGCCGAGCGCGGCTTCATGGTGATCGAAGCGGCCAGCGGGGAGGCCGCATTGGCCTTGTTTGCCAGCGAGCGGCCCGACATCGTCGTGCTCGATGCCCTGATGCCGGAAATGGACGGCTTTACGACTTGCGAACGCCTGCGCCGGATGCGCGGCGGCGAGCATGTACCGGTGCTGATGCTTACCGGGCTAGACGACGACCGTTCGATCGCGCGCGCGTACGAGGCTGGCGCCACCGACTTCTTTGTCAAGAGCAACAATCATTGGACCCTGCTGGCGGAGCGGCTGCGTTACCTGCTGCGAGCGGCACGGCTGCGCGCGGAATTGGCCGCCAGCCAGGCGAAGCTGGCCAAGGCGCAGCGCATCGCGCGTCTAGGCAGCTGGCAGTGGGACCCGCAGGCGCATTGGGTGATGCTATCCGACGAGTGCTGCGCGATTGCCGGGCTGCCGCCGCATCCGCACGGCGTGGATGAGCAGTTCGTTTGGAGCCGCGTGCTAGAGGAGGACCGCACGCGACTGGCGGCGTTGTTCCGCGAGGCCCTGCTGACGCGGGGCCCGCTTGCAGTCGAGTGCCGGCTGCTGCGAAGCGACGGGCAGCTGCGAACCGTGCACGTCGAAGCGGAACTGGACTTTGACGACCACGGCCGCGTACGCGCGGTGGAGGGGGTGCTGCAGGACATCACGGAACGGCGGCAGGCCGAGGATCAGATCCGGCACCTGGCAAACTTCGATAGCCTGACCGGGTTGCCGAACCGCCGATTCTTTCGCGAACAGCTGGCGGCCAGCTTGGAGCAGGCGCGCGCCAACGGCAGCCTGGTTGCTGTGCTGTTCATCGACATCGACCGCTTCAAGCAGGCCAACGACACGCTCGGTCATGATGTCGGCGATGCGGTGCTGCGGGAAATTGCACAGCGGCTGCACCAGACGGTGCGCGGCCGTGACTTGGTGGCCCGTGGTGGTCCTGTCGAGGCCGGTGCCGCGCGCAGCGTGGCGCGGCTGGGCGGCGACGAGTTCATCGTGCTGCTGTCCGATCTAGCCTCACCGCTGGACGTCGAGCCGGTCGTGGTCCGCCTGCTGGAGGCGATCCGCCGACCGCTGCTGATCAACGGCACTGAGCTGTTCGTGACTGCCTCGATCGGGGTGGCGCTGGCGCCGGCTCACGGTGAGGACGTCGACACCCTGGTGCGAAAAGCGGACATCGCCATGTATGCTGTCAAAGACGCTGGCCGCGACGGTTGGCAGATCTTTGATGATGCGATGAATGCAGCCACCGCGCAGCGCTGGCGGCTAGAGACAGCGTTGCACCGAGCGCTGGAGCGCGGCGAGTTGGTGTTGCACTACCAGCCGAAGGTAGACGCGCTCACCGGCGCCATCATTGGTGCCGAGGCACTGATGCGTTGGCAGCGCGATGGCGAGCTGGTGCCGCCGGCGCAGTTCATCGCGGTGGCGGAGGAGTCGGGCCAGATCGTGCCGATCACGGAATGGGCGATCGACACGGTTTGCCGACAGGTACTGACCTGGCGCGAAGCTGGCGTAAGCGCGGTGCCGGTCGCAATTAACATTTCTAGCCGCCACCTGCAGCGCGGCCACCTCATTGAGCCGGTCAGACGGGCGCTGGCTGCCACGGGGCTGCCTGCGCGCCTGCTCGAACTGGAGCTGACCGAGACGGTGTTGATGCAAAACATCGAGGCGGCGCTACCGCTGCTGCAGGCGCTTAAGCGGTTGGGGGTTTCAATTGCGATCGACGATTTCGGCACGGGCTACTCATCGCTCGCCTACCTGAAGCGGCTGCCGATCGACGCGTTGAAGATCGACCGTTCGTTTGTGCGTGAGCTGGAGACAAGCGACGACGATGCAGCGATCGTCGCTGCCATTATTGCGCTGGCGCGTAGCCTGAAGCTGCAGGTGGTGGCCGAAGGCGTGGAAACGCGCGGCCAAATGGCGCGCCTGGCGGCGCAGGGCTGCACGCAGATGCAGGGCTGGCTGTTTGCGCCGGCCGTCGATGGCGACACGTTCCTCGACCTGCTGCGCGCGCGCGCCCGCGGCAGCGACTGGCGCCTGCTAGCGGCGGCACGTGAGGAGGCGGCATGAACGACGCAAGTGGCGTGCGGGCAGCGCAGGCAGAGCTCGTACGCCGCGTGCTCAAAACGTTGGCTGAGCGGCGCGTCATTCCGACGCCGCAAAGCTTCGCCGAAGTGTATGAGGAATTGAGCGGGGCGCGTGGCGCTGGCGGCACACCGGCGGCGGTGCTGCGCGAAGTCCTGCGCGACCTGGTACGGGCGCAGCGCTTAACAGCTGCCGAGGCGCAACTTGCGCATCAGCATGCGCAAGCTTACGACTGGCATGCGGTTAGCGAAGTGCTGCAGCAAGCGCTTGCCCGACGGCCGGGTGCCGTGGCGGCCAACTGGCCGCAGATGACGCTGGCGTTGCTGCGCGGTGCCGATCAGCTACATGCGCATTGGACACGCGCGCGCAAGCTGGAGGCGGTGGCGCGCGTGGTAGAAACATCCGCTGAGCAGCCGGAGGTGGCCTTGGAGCGGCTCACCCGGCTGCTTGAATCCTGGGGCCCAGCGCTCGCGCCGCTGCCGGGGCGGGAAGAGCCCGCGCCTGCCGAGCCAGCCGGACCGGCTGCGCCGGCAGGGCGCTATGTGCCGGATCCGGCGCTGGAGGCGCGGGCCGTTGCCGCCGAAGCGCGCGCGGGCGTTTATCGGCAACTTGCGCAACGGGCACTGGACTTGCTTGCTGACAGCTGCGGCGAAGGCAGCGCCGTGGCAGTACGCCTGCGCGACTATGCGCGCGAGCTGCAGCGCGGCCTGGATACTGACCGCGTGCTGCCACGCTTCGTCGATGCGGTGCGCGACTTAGACCGCCAGCTTGAGGAGCAGCGTCGGGTGCGCGAAAGCCTGCTGCGGCTGCTGGCGCTGCTGACCGAGAACATCAACACGCTGGCGCCGGAGGAGACCTGGTTAGCGGGCCAGCTGGAGCCGATCCGCGCGCTGCTGCGGGGGCCGCTGTCCTCACATGGCCTGGCGCGTGCTGAATCGGATCTGGCGGCGATCATCGCGCGGCAGGGGCAAGCACGGCGTGGCCTGGCGGAAACGAAAGTGGCGATCAAAGAACTGCTGGCGACACTCATCGAGCGCATTGGTACGATGGGCGTGTCCACAGGCCGCTTCTATGATCAAGTGGGCGGTTATCAACGCAAACTAGCCGATGCAGACGGACCAGCGGCCCTGGCAGCGATCATCGAGGGATTGCTGGCCGACACGCAAGCGATGCGCAGCGAAATCGCCAGCTCGCGCGCGCAGCTGGCTGCAGCCAAACAGAAAGTCGAGATCTATCAGGCGCGCGTGCGCGAACTGGAACGCGAACTCAGCCAGGTGGCTGCGCTCGTGCAGAAGGACCCGCTGACCCAGGCGTTGAACCGGCGCGGTTTCGAAGAAGCGTTCCGTGTCGAGACCGCGCGCGCGACGCGCTATGAGGCGCCTCTGGTGCTGGCGCTGCTTGACCTTGACAACTTCAAGAAGCTAAACGACTCGCTGGGGCATGTGGCCGGTGACCGCGCGCTGGTGCATTTTGCGCAGACGCTACAGGCAAGCTTACGGCCCACGGATCTGATCGCCCGCCTCGGCGGTGAGGAGTTTGCCGTGTTGCTGCCGGCTACCGATGTGCGGGAAGCTCGGCAGGCCATCGAGCGTGTGCGGGAACAGCTTGCGCGCAGCCCGCTGCCGCTGGAGGGGCAAGAGGCCCGCTTGAGCTTTTCGGCGGGCGTGGCCGCCTGGCGGCGCGACGAGCCCCTGGAGGACTTGCTCAACCGCGCTGACCGCGCGCTATATACCGCTAAAGGCGCCGGCAAAGACCGGGTGGAGCTGGCCGCTGACTGAGGCGGCCAGGGTGCGTGCGCCTTACTCGACCAGCCCGTGCTTGATCGCGTAGTGGGTGAGCTCGGCGTTGTTGCTCATGCCCATTTTTTCCAAGATGCGGGCACGGTAGACGCTAACCGTTTTGGGGCTGAGCGCCAGCTCGGCTGCAATCTCAGACAGCCGCTTGCCGGAGGCGATCAGCCGTAGGGTTTGGAATTCGCGGTCCGACAAGCGTTCATGCAGCGGAACCTCTTGCGGCGCGTGCAGGTTTTCAATGAGCGCCTGCGCGATTTCCGGCGTGACATATTTGCGGCCGGCGATGACCTGGCTGACTGCTTCCAGCAGCTTCTCCGGCGCGCTCGCTTTATTTAGATAGCCGGCCGCACCTGCCCGGAACGCGCGCACGGCATACTGATCCTCCGGGTACATGCTGACGACCAGCACCTTCAGCTGCGGCATTTCGTCTCGCAGCGTTTTCAGAATTTCGATGCCATTTTTGCCCGGCAGGCCGATGTCCATCACCAACAGCTCGGCGTCCGGATGCTGGCGCAAAGCGGCTCGCAGCTGACCGTAGTCACCGGCTTCCGCGGCGACCTCAATCTGCGGGTGTTCGGCAACGATTTGCACGATGCCGCGGCGGACAATCGGATGGTCATCCACAACAATGGTTTTCACCGGCATGGCAGTGGCTTGCGATGGCGTTAAGTCTCTGAGGACTCCATTTTCGGCGCGCTGGCGACCGTCGAGGGCAGGCCGTCCTGCGGTGCCGCTGGCGTGCCGATCGGAATTGAGAACATCACGGTGGTGCCACGCCCTGGGGCGCTGTTAACCTCGGCCCAGCCGCCAAAACCGGCGGCCCGCTCGATGAGCCCGCGAACGCCAAAGCCGGGGACATTGTGCACGCCGGCGGGGTCGAAACCAACGCCATCGTCGGCCACCTCGAGGGACACTTCGTCGGCGGCCGCGAACAGGTGCACCGATACCCGCTTGGCTTGCGCGTGCTTCGCAACGTTGGCTAACGCCTCCTGCGCGGCGCGGTACAACGCGGTGGCGCGCTCCGCTGGCAGGTCGATCTCTTCGCGGTTGGTTTCAAATGAGACCGCGACACCGGTGCGGGTGCGGAAACCCTGGATCAGCCACTCCAAGGCGGGCACCAGGCCGGCGTCGAGCACCGGGGGCCGCAGGTTATGCTGTATGCGGTCGGCCGCCGCCACTGCCTGTGCCAGCAGTTCCTGCATCGCGTTAATGTGGGGCGCTGCTGCTGAGCGGTTTTCCAGCACGCGGGTCAGGCGCGCCAATTCGAATTTCAGCGCGGTCAGTGTGCTGCCAATGTCGTCGTGAATTTCCCGTGCCACGCGCCGCCGTTCTTCCTCTTTGACGCGCTCCAGGTGCTGGGTCAGTTCGCGCAGGCGCGCCTCGCTGGCGGCGAGCGCTTGCGCCTGCCGCCGTGCGTTGCGGCGCACCTCCGCTGCCTGCAGACTGCGCCGCAGCGCAGGCGCTAGACGAAACATGCGCGCCTTTAAGATGAAGTCGTCGGCGCCGGCGTGCAGCACCGCCACGGCCAGGTCCTCGGCCATCTCACCGGAGAGGACCAGCACGGGCAGATCCTCGTCATAGCTTTTGGCGACCTTTAACGCGGCAAACGAGTCGAAGCGGGGCAGATTGTGGTCCGTGACCACGGCGTCGATGCGGCCGCCTGCAAAGGCCTGCCGCATACCCGCTTCGTCCTCAACGCGCTGCGCGCGCACACGCAACCCGGTGAGGGCTTGATCGCGGCTAAGAATCGCCAGCAGCAACTCGTAGTCAAGTTCAGAGTCCTCGACCACCAGCAGCTGAATCGTATTCGGCATCGTCGGGGTGGCGTTGGGCATCAGCAAATTTCCGTGCGACGGCCGCGATTGTCTCCGATTTTTACCAACGGGACCGTCGGTTGGGCCGGGCGCTGTCCCCAGCGCACGGGATTGGTTTCGATTCGGTCCGCTTATCGCCGCTTCGCCGCACGGCCCTTGCCGACAAACTGATGAGGAGCTCAGCCTGACCTACGTCAGATGGACGGTCCGTTGTTGGAAGCCGAAGCCGGCGCGGCACGTGAGTGCGCGGCCATTGCCGCCGACCTTGAGCGCCTGAAGGCGATGATCAATGAAGCCGGCGACAAGCTGGCGGCCAGCTTCGCCACGCTAGGCGCGGCGGTCAACGCGCTGGCGCCCGACAATGGCGAGCGGCAAAAGCTGGCGGCGGCGGTGACAAGCGCTGTCACCGCGCTGCAGTTTCAGGATATGGCCACCCAACTGACCAGCCACGCGCAGCAGCGTTTAGGTGCGCTGCGCGAGTGGTTGCGCATGATCGCACCAGCGACGGATCCGCTTGCCGCGGACACGCGCATGCAACCGGTCAAGCAGACGGGACTGGGCGCCGGATCGATCGATTTGTTTGTCTGAAGCTTGCAAAGGAGAACGACCGATGGCTTCGATCCTCGCGGTGGACGATTCCGCTTCGATGCGTCAGATGGTGTCGTTCACGCTGAAGAGCGCCGGTTATCAGGTCATCGAGGCGGCCGACGGTGTCGAGGCGCTTGAGAAAGCAGAAAAGCATGCGGTCGATCTCGTGCTGACCGATCAGAACATGCCGCGCATGGATGGCATCACGCTGGTGAAGAACCTGCGCGTGAAGGAAGCCTACGCGCGCGTGCCGATACTGATTCTTACCACCGAATCGAGCGCCGAGATGAAAGCTAAGGGCAAGGCCGCCGGCGCGACCGGTTGGCTAGTCAAACCGTTCGATCCGAACAAGCTGCTGGAAGTGATCAGGAAAGTCATCGGCTAACAGAGACGCGGCACAGCCGCGCGCACAAACACGGAAACGGACATGAGTCACATGGCAGGCGCAGGCACGGCTTCTGGGGGCTTCGATCTGAGCCAGTTTCATAGCGTTTTTTTCGAGGAAGCGGGCGAAAATCTGGCCAATATGGAGGCACTGCTGCTGGCGCTCGATCCTGCCCAGGCCAGTGCGGATGATCTAAACGCAATTTTTCGCGTCGCCCACTCGATTAAGGGGGGGGCGGCGACGTTCGGCTTCGCCGACGTTGCCGAGCTCACCCACGAGCTAGAGACACTCTTGGATCGGCTGCGCCGCAATGAGCTGAAAATGCGGCACGAAATTGTCGATGCCCTGCTGGCCGCCGCCGATACCCTGAAGGCCCAGCTGGCATGCCATCAGGGCGTTGCAAGCGACGCGCCCGATGCGAGCGCCTTGATTGCCACCATTAAGCGCCTGGCTGCCGGCGAGCGCGCAGACACGGGCGGCTGCCGTCTGCTGCGCGTGCGGGTGGGTCCACTTACCAATTTAGCCGCTGCTGACGGGCTGGCTGAGCTGTTTCGCGATATCCCGAATCTGGGCACGCTTGAGCCGCTGGAGGACGATGGCACGAGTGCGGAGGGCTATCGGACGTTCCGGGTTAGCACCAACGCAAGCGACGATGAACTGATCGAACTGTTTTCGTTTCACGTCGGGCGCGAACAGATCGAGATCACGCCGCTGGACACGACAGCGCCGACGGAGGGCGACGGATTTGGCTTTTTCGTTGACCCAGCCACGCTGCCGGCGGCGCGCCAGCAAAGCCAGGCGCCGGCGGCGAAGCCAGAACGCGAGAAAACCGCGCTACCGCAAATGGAATCGACGACACTGCGGGTGGCGGTAGACAAGGTCGATCAGCTGATCAATCTCGTGGGTGAGCTGGTCATTACGCAAGCCATGTTGACGCAGCAGGCCAAGAGCCTGGATCCGGTGCAGTTTCAGGGACTGCTGGCGGGCATTGCTGACTTGGAGCGCAACACGCGCCATCTGCAAGAAGCGGTGCTGTCGATCCGGATGATTCCGATGGCCTTTGTCTTCTCGCGCTTTCCGCGCATGTTGCGCGATCTGGCAGCCAAGCTGGGCAAGCAGATCGAGCTGCGCACAATCGGCGAGGCCACCGAACTGGACAAAGGTTTGATCGAGAAAATTGTCGATCCGCTGACACATCTGGTGCGCAACAGCGCTGACCATGGCATCGAAACGCCGGCTGAACGTCTAAAGGTGGGCAAACCCGCCTACGGCACGATCACGCTGTCGGCTGCACATGAGGGCGGCTCGATCCTCATTGAGGTGCGTGACGATGGCGCCGGCCTGCGGCGCGACAAGATCCTGGCCAAGGCACGCGAACGCGGATTGCCGGTGCGCGACGATATGACCGACGCCGAGGTATGGGCGCTGATCTGGGAGCCGGGGTTCTCCACCGCCGATCAGGTAAGCGACGTCTCCGGCCGCGGAGTTGGTATGGATGTCGTGCGGCGGAACATTGCTGCGCTGGGCGGCTCGGTGGAGATCGATTCGGCACCGGGATGGGGCACGCGGGTGTTGGTGCGGCTGCCGCTGACGTTAGCCATCATGGATGGCATGTCGGTGCTCGTCGGCAACGAAACGTACATCCTGCCGTTGGCTGCCGTGGTTGAGTCGTTCCAGATGGATCGGCGCCTCGTGCAGACCGTTGCCGGCAATGCGCGCGTGGTGCAAGTGCGCGGCGACTACCTGCCGGTCGTGGCCCTAGATGAGGTTTTGCAGGTGCCGCGCAATGAGCCGCGCCGCGATGGCATTCTAGTTGTAGTGGAAGCAGAGGGGGCACGCTGCGCGTTGTTGCTTGATGAGCTGCTCGGGCAGCAGCAAGTGGTGGTCAAGAACCTGGAGACCAACTACAAACGCGTGCCCGGCATTTCGGGGGCGACAATCCTCGGCGATGGCCGAGTGGCGCTGATCATCGACGTGGCGGCGCTGGTGAAGCGCTCACGGCACTGAGCATGGGTGCGCGTGAGTTTGCGCCCGAGGCGCTGGCAGCGCTTGCTGAGCCAGTACGCGATTTTGTGTTCACGGCAGCGGACTTCGAGCGCGTGCGGCGGCTGATCTATGCCTGGGCTGGGATCAGCCTAAACGACAGCAAGCAGAACATGGTGTACAGCCGGCTGGCGCGGCGCCTGCGCGCCACCGGAATCGATTCATTCCGTACCTATCTAGACCGGCTGGAGAGCGATCGGGCATTCGCCGCGAGCGAGCGGCAGAACTTTGTCAACGCGCTGACGACGAATCTGACAGCATTTTTCCGCGAGGCCCATCATTTTCCGGTGCTGGCCGAGTTCTTACGCCAGCATGCCAGCGCCGGTGAACTGCGTCTTTGGAGCGCCGCCGCCTCCACCGGCGAGGAGCCGTATTCAATTGCGATGACGGCACTGGAGACACTCGGCCCGAATCCTCCAGTGCGCATCTTGGCCACCGACATCGACACGCAAGTACTGGCTCAGGCCGAGCGGGGCATCTACCGGCTGGAGGCCCTTGGCCCCTGCGGCGAAACACGCCGGCGGCGCTTCTTTTTGCGTGGCGTCGGCGTCAATCAGGGGTTGGCGCGCGTGCGGCCGGAGGTGCGCCGGCTGGTGTCGTTCGCGCACCTGAACCTGCTGGCAGAAGACTGGTCGGCGCTGACAGCATTCGCGCGCCAGGTGGACGTCGTCTTCTGCCGCAACGTGATGATCTATTTCGATAAGGACACGCAGCGGCGCATCTTGCAGCGCCTTGCCGGCGTGCTGCGCGGAGGCGGCTTGCTGTTCGTTGGTCACTCCGAGAACTTGTCTGACTGCCGGGCACTGTTCGTGGCGCGCGGCAACACCGTATACGAGCGGGTGGCAGCATGACGACACCGACGGTAGCCGTGCGGCCGCGCCCCAGCGGCGTCCCCGGTGAGGCGCACACCTTTTATTACGAGCGCGAGTTTGGCCGCCATGCGGTGAAGGTCCTGCCCGGTGAGTTCTTCGTGGCGGCCGAAGACATTGTCCTGTCCACTGTCCTCGGTTCCTGTGTGTCTGCATGCATCTGGGACAGACGGCGCCGCATTGGCGGCATGAACCATTTCATGCTGCCTGGGGCTGACTCCAGTGACGATCCAATCGGGCTGGCCGGTCGCTACGGCGCGTTTGCCATGGAGCAGCTGATCAATGAACTGATCAAGCGCGGCGCCAGCAAGGCCGATTTCGAGGCCAAAGTGTTCGGCGGCGGCCAAGTGCTACCGAGCATGACCACATTGAATGTCGGCCAACGCAACGCGCAGTTCGTGCTGGAGTTTCTGCGCTGCGAAGGCATCCGCGTCGTGGCGCAAGACTTGCTCGACGTGCATCCACGGCGGGTGGTTTTTTTTCCCGTCAGCGGCCGCGCGCTGTGCCGCAAACTGGCGCGCGCCGATGCCGCTCTGGTCACCGCCGAGCAACGGTACAACGCGCAGCTGCGCAGCCGCCCCGTGGCCGGTGACGTCGAGCTGTTCTGAGGGAGCGCGAGAACATGAACAAGACCCGCGTCCTGATTATCGACGACTCGGCGTTAGTGCGCAGCGTGCTCACCGAGATCATCAACCGCGAGCCGGACCTGCAGGTGGTCGGCGCCGCCCCGGATCCGCTGGTGGCGCGCGAGATGATCCGTGCGTTGACGCCGGATGTGCTGACGCTGGACATCGAGATGCCGCGCATGGACGGGCTGGATTTCCTGGAGCGACTGATGCGGCTGCGACCGATGCCGGTCGTGATGGTGTCCACGCTGACCGAACGCGGGGCGGAGGCCACGCTGCGCGCGCTCGAGCTCGGCGCGGTGGATTTCGTCACCAAACCGCGGCTTGGTGTAGCCGACGGCATCGAGCAGATGGCGCGCGAGATCTGCGACAAGATCCGCATCGCGGCGCGCGCACGCATGTTCCGCCGCGCCGCGGCCCCGCCGCCGGCGCCCGGGCCCGCGGCGAAGCTGTCGGTGCAGCGGCTGCCGCGACTGTCCACCGAGAAGTTGATCGCTATCGGCGCTTCCACCGGCGGCACGGAAGCCATCCGAGCCGTGCTCGAACATCTGCCGGCCGATGCGCCGGCGGTGCTGATCACGCAGCACATGCCGCCGGGATTCACGCGCAGTTTTGCCGCCCGCTTGAACAGCCTGTGCCGCATCACCGTCAGCGAGGCGAGCGACGGCGAGCGCGCGCTACCTGGGCATGCCTACATTGCACCGGGGGACCGCCATCTGCGGCTTGCCCGCAGCGGTTCTAACTACGTGCTCGCGCTCGATGACGGCCCGCCGGTGAACCGGCACCGGCCATCGGTGGACGTGCTGTTCCGCTCGGTAGCGCAGCATGCTGGCCCGAATGCCATCGGCGTGATGCTCACCGGCATGGGCAAGGATGGTGCATTGGCCATGCGTGAGATGAAAGAAGCGGGCAGCTACAACATTGCGCAGGATGAAGCCACTAGCGTCGTCTTCGGCATGCCGCGTGAGGCTATCGCTGTCGGCGCGGTCGACGAGGTGCTGCCGTTGCAGCGCATTGGCCCCCGTCTTGTCGAAAAGCTCGCCAGTTTGGGCGCTACCCATCGCGTCTGAACCCGCGCAGCTGCCGCGGTGTCTTAAACTTGCCGGGGCGAAGTCCGCTGGGCGATCGCCGGCAGCGCAAGGTTGCCGGAGGAACGTCCGGACTCCACAGAGCAGCGTAGCAGGTAACACCTGTCCACCGCGAGGTGCGGATTAGAGCAACAGAGACGAGTCGGCGGCGGACGCATGTCCGGCGCCGGGTGAAACGGGCAATCTCTACGCGGAGCAACACCAAATAGGCAGCCGACGATCCTGCTCGGGGAGGCTGCGGGTAGGTGGCTTGAGCCGGCGCGCGA